>JADLEF010000015.1 GCA_020846295.1 Acidimicrobiales bacterium | reverse complement strand
GGCGGATCTGGGCGTGGCGATGAACGCGGGCACCCAGGCGGCGAAGGAAGCGGGGAACATGATCGACCTCGACAGCGATCCCACCAAGCTCCTCGAGGTCGTGGAGATCGGCAAGCAGCTGCTCGTCACCCGCGGCGCACTGACCACGTTCTCCATCGCCAACGACGTGGCGAAGTACTTCGCCATCATCCCCGCCATGTTCGCCGGGGTCCTTCCGCAGTTGGACCGGCTGAACGTCATGGGCCTGGCCAGCGCCCGCTCAGCCATCCTGGCGGCGGTGATCTTCAACGCGCTGGTGATCATCGGGCTCGTCCCGCTGGCGTTGCGGGGCGTGAGGTTCCGCGCCGCCGGCGCCGCCACGGTGCTGCGCCGCAACCTCACCGTCTACGGCCTCGGGGGCATCATCGTGCCGTTCGTGGGCATCAAGCTGATCGACGTCGTCCTCACCGCCCTGGGAGTGCACTGACATGCGCCGCCAACTCGTCCCCGCCGTGCTCGCCGTGGTGGTGTTCACCATCCTGTGCGGTATCGCCTACCCGTTGCTGGCGACCGCCATCGGGCAGCTCGCCTTCGGCCATCAAGCCGATGGCTCCCTCGTACGCCGGAACGGGGTGGCCGTCGGCTCGGAGCTGCTGGGCCAACGCTTCGCCGACCCCCGCTACTTCACGCCGCGGCCCTCGGCGGCCGGTACCGACGGGTATGACGGCGCCGCATCCGGCGGCTCCAACCTGGGACCGACCAACCCGGCGTTGACCGAAACGGTCGCCGAGCGGGTCGCCGCCTACCGCGCCGCCAACGGGCTCGCGCCCGGCGTCGCCGTCCCGGTGGACGCGGTCACCGCATCGGGATCGGGCCTCGATCCGGACATCTCCCTGGCCAACGCGCTGTTGCAGGCCCCCCGCGTCGCCGCCGCCCGCGACCTGCCCGTCGCCGGGGTCGAGGCGTTGGTCCACGCTCACACCGCCGGAGCGACGCTCGGGTTCCTCGGCGAGCGGCGGGTCAACGTGCTCGCCCTCAACCTGGCGCTCGACAGCGCCGGCTGACCGCAGCGGAGCCCGTCGATGAGCCGTGGTGAGTTGCGCATCTACCTGGGTGCGGCACCGGGGGTGGGCAAGACCTACGCGATGCTGGACGAGGGCTTCCGGCGTCGGGCCCGCGGCACCGATGTGGTCGTCGGCTACGTGGAGACCCACGGCCGGGCCCGCACCGCCGAACAGCTGCGCGACCTCGAGATCGTGCCCCGGCGGAGGCTGACCCACCGCGGCGCGGTGCTCGAGGAGATGGACCTCGATGCGGTGCTGGCCCGGCGGCCCCAGGTGGTGCTGGTCGACGAACTGGCCCACACCAACGCGCCGGGCAGCGGCAACTCCAAGCGCTGGCAGGACGTGGAGGCGCTGCTCGACGCCGGCATCAACGTCATCAGCACGGTGAACGTGCAGCATCTCGAATCGGTCAACGATGTCGTGGCGCGCATCACCGGCGTCCGCCAGCTCGAGACCGTGCCCGATGTGGTGGTGCGCCAGGCGGAGCAGGTCGAACTGGTCGACATGACGCCCGAGGCGCTGCGGCGTCGCATGGCCCACGGCAACATCTACCCGCCCGAGCGCATCGACGCCGCCCTCACCAACTACTTCCGGCCAGGCAACCTCGCTGCGCTGCGGGAGCTGGCCCTGTTGTGGGTGGCGGACAAGGTCGACGAGTCGCTGCAGGACTACCTCGAACAGCACGGCATCGCCGGGACGTGGGAGACGCGGGAGCGCATCGTCGTCGCCGTGTCCGGTGCGCCGGGCGGCGATGAGTTGATCCGGCGGGCCGCCCGCCTCGCGGCGCGGGTGCGGGCCGATCTGGTTGCGCTGCACGTCTCCCCGGCGAGCGGGCTGCGAGCCGGCTCCGACGAGCTCGACCGGCACGCCGCGCTGGTGCGCGACCTCGGCGGCGTGTTCCACCAAGTGGTCGACGACGACCCGGCGAAGGCCATCATCGCCTTTGCCCGGGGCGAGCGAGCGACGCAGGTCATGCTGGGCGCGACCGCCCGCTCCCGCTGGCAACGGCTCACCCAGGGAGGTGTGATCGAGCGCGTGGTCGGCCGCGCCGAGGGCATCGACGTGCACGTGATCTCCCCGGCGCGGGGCGAGCGCGCCCCCGTGCTGCGCCGCCCCCGGCGCCGCGTCGACCCTACCCCGCTGCGCCGACGCCTGGCCGGCCTGCTCCTCGGTGTCGTCGCCCTGCTGGTGGCGACGGTGCTGTTGGTGGCCGCCGGTGACCGCGTCGAGATCTCGACGGTGTACCTCGCGTTCCTGGTGATCACCGTGGCGGCCACCGTGGTCGGAGGAACCGTGGCGGGCAGCGTGACCGCGGTGGCGGCCTTCCTGCTCGAGAACTACTACTTCATCGCTCCGGTGCGGACCTTCACGGTGACCGAGCCGGAGAACGTGGTGTCGCTGATCGGCTTCCTCGCCTTCGCGGCGGCGGCGAGCGCTGCTGCGCAACGCCTCGCCCAGCGCGGCCGCGATGCGGAGCGGGCCCGCGCCGAGGCGGAAGCGCTGGCCCGGACCGCCGGTGCTCTGGCCGGCGGCACCGAGACCCTCCCGGCCTTGATGGACAACATCAGGGTCACCTTCGGCCTCGACGCGGTCGCCCTCCTCCAGCGCCGTGGCGACCGGTGGACGGTGACGGCCGGCAGCGGTGAGCCGCTGCCCGACGATCCCGCAGACGGTTAGCACTTCACCTTCGACCGGCAGACCCAGCTCGTCCTGGTGGGTGACAGCATCGAGACCGACCTGCGCCAGCTGATCGCCGCGTTCGTCGGCCAGGCGGCCGCGGTGCTCGAAGCCGGCCGGCTTCGAGCCGACGCGGCGCGGCTGGATGTGGTGGCCCAGGCCGACGCGATGCGCGTCGGTCTGCTGCGCAGCGTCTCCCACGACCTGCGCAGCCCGCTCGCAGGCATCAAGGCGTCGGTGACCAGCCTCCTGCAGGACGATGTGACGTGGGACGCCGGCCAGCAGCGCGACTTCCTGCGCACCATCGACGAGGAGTGCGACCGCCTCAACCGCCTCGTGGGCAACCTCCTCGATGCCAGCCGTCTCCAGGCGGGCGCGATCTCCCTGTCGATGGGCCCCGTCGCGCTCGACGACGTGGTGGCCGGCGCGCTGGCGAGCGTGCCCCCGCTCGGTGTCGAGCTCGACATCGACCTCCCCGAGGACCTACCCGAGGCGAACACCGACCCGGTGCTGCTCGAGCGGATCATCGCCAACCTGCTCACCAACGCGGCGCGCCACAGCCCGGAGGGCAGCGCGGTGCGTGTCTGCGGCGGCGCGATCGGCGACCGCGTCGAGCTGCTGGTGATCGATCGGGGCCCGGGCATACCGAGGGCGGATCGCGCTGCCGCGCTACGACCGTTCCAGCGGCTGGGGGACGGTGAGGGCAACGCCGGCATCGGCCTGGGGCTCGCCGTCGCCCACGGGCTGCTCGAGCTGCTGCACGGCGAGCTGCGTCTCGACGACACGCCCGGTGGTGGCCTCACCGTCACCGTCAGCATACCGAGGAGCATGGCGTAGCACGGCGCTGGCGGGCCGCACGGCGCCGAAGGCCGAGACGACCTCGGTCGAGCAGCCCGGTGGTGGGCGAGGCCCGCGTCCACCGGGGCGGCCGACGATGATGGGCGGATGCCCGATGTCGTGGTCCGTCCACTGATCCCCGCCGATCGTCCCCGATGGAACGTGCTCTGGGCCGGGTACCTGGAGTTCTACGCGGTGACGCCGGACCCGGAGGTCACCGACAGCACGTGGCGACGGTTCTTCTCGGTCGACGAGCCGCTCCATGCCATCGGCGCCGAGCGGGACGGCGCACTGGTCGGGATCTGCCACTACCTGTTCCACCGCTCGACGTGGTCGGCCACGTCCTACTGCTACCTCGAGGACCTGTTCACCGACCCCGGTCATCGGGGCGGTGGCGTCGGCCGCGCCCTCATCGAGGCCACCGCGGCGGCAGCTCGCCGTGCGGGGTCGGACAAGCTCTACTGGCAGACCCACCGGTCCAACACCGCAGGCCGGGCCCTGTACGACAAGCTCGCCGAGGACCTCGGGTTCATCGTGTACGAGCGCCGACCGTGACCCGCACCGCGCCGGACTCGGGTGGCGCCGCTGCGGGTGAGGTCGAGGTGCCGATGATGAGAGCACGCTCATCCTGGGTTCAGGGTGCGCCCATCCGCATGGCGCACAGTGCCGGCCATGACCACCGTCGCGCCCTTCACGCACCCCCCGCACGGCCGCGTCGCGTCCGAGTTCCGGCCGCGCCAGCTGCGCCTCCTGCTCGGCGAGGATGCCGGCGCCATCCTGGCGGCGGCGACCGAGGCCGCGGGCGGTCGGCTGCAGAGCTGGCAGCCCCGCACCGTCACCCACCAACCTGAGCGATCGACGATCGTGCAGTACCGCGCCGAGGTGGTGTGGCCCGATCGGAGGTGCACCTCGGAGACGATCGTCGCCGCCACCGGGGCCCGGATCCCGGATGGGGTCGCGCGCTTCGCCGACGGCGACACCACCGTCGGCGTGTGGCGGTGGCCGATCGATCCCGCCCTGCCGGGCCTGGCCACCGCGCTCGACCGGCCGAGCGTCGCCGCCCTGCTCGACGATCTGGGCCTGGGCGGCGGCGCAGTGCAGCTGCGGGTCCGGGCCTACCGTCCCGGTCGGCGGGCGGTGGTGGAGGCGACGGGACGGCGAGGCCGGCTGTTCCTGAAGGTCGTGCGACCTGCGACGGTGTCAGCACTGCACCGCACGCACCGGTCGATGGCAGCCGCGCTGCCCGTACCGGACAGCCTCGGCTGGACCGACGACGGAATCCTGGTGCTGCCGGGACTGGCCGGGCGGACGCTGCGGGAGCTCCTCCGCTCGGGCGAGGCCCGGCTCCCGGCGCCGGCCGCCATCGACGCGCTGCTGGATCGCCTGCCCGCCGAGCTCGCCGCCGGCTCCCGGCGGCGGTCGCTGGCCGTCGCCGCCGAGCACCACGCCACGGTGATCGCCTCGGTGCAGCCGTCGTTGCAGGGTCGGCTCGATGAGCTGGTCGCCACCATCGGTGAGCGGGTGGTGCAGGACCACGAGCTCGTCGCCGTGCACGGCGATCTCTACGAAGCGCAGCTGCTCGTCGACGGTGGTCGGGTGAGCGCGCTGCTCGACGTCGACACCGCCGGCGCCGGCCAGCGAATCGAGGACCTGGCCAACCTGTGCGCCCACCTCTCCGTGCTGGCGACGGTCTCGGAGCGGCCCGCAGTCATCAGGCGCTACGGCGCGGACCTCCTCGCCCACGCCGAGGCCCGCTTCGACCGTGGCGACCTGCGCGCCCGGATCGCCGCCGCGGTCATCGGCCTGGCCACCGGCCCGTTCCGCGTGCTCGAACCGCTATGGCCGCAGGCCACCGCCCGGCGCGTCGAGCTGGCCGCCCAGTGGCTCGGCCGGCTCGAGCGCCGATGAGCGATCTCTCACCCACCCCTTCGCTCTGTTTCATCCCCGCATCGCAGTGTTGCCTCAACCCCTCGAACAAGGAGAACGATCATGGGATTGCCCACTCGCTGGAAGTTGATCGGTGGAGGTGCCGCCCTGGCCGGCCTGACCGTCGGTGGTGTCGCCGGGGCGTCCGGCCTCGCCTTCGGTCTGAACGACCAGCGGCCCCCGATCGAGCTGTCGGAGCGGGCCGCGCTCCGCAGCACGCAGCAGGTGTCCGCCACCACGTTGTCCACCAACTTCTTCGCCGCCGATGATGCGGGGTTCGAGGATCTGTCGCCGGAGTCGGTTGATTCGCCGAACGAGAGTGTGGAGGATTCGGCGGATTCGCCGTTCGACAGCCCTGATGATGCTGGGTTCGTGGATCTGTCGCCGGAGTCGGTTGATTCACCGAACGAGAGCGCCGAGGACAGCCCGGCATGGGTGCCGGCGGAGACGGCTGAAGCCCCCGCAGCTCCGGTGGCCGACTCGCCGGTCTCGGCCGACTCGCCCGACAGCATCGACAGCGACTGACCCACGGGGCCGCAGGGCGGCGGCGCGACATCGTGTCGCCGCCCCGGTGCGTGGGTGGCAGCACGCCAGCATGAGAACCTTCTCATGTCGCGTCCACGTGTGGCTCATCCGACCCCGACAAGATGGCTGTGGTGAACGTTGTCGGCCGGGTCGTGCTCGTGGTGGTCGCCGCCCTCGTCGCGGTGGTGGTCGGCTTCTCGGCGGCCCGCGCCCTGGAGGGCCCCGGCTCTGCGCCGGTCGAGGTCATCGACCTCGAAGACCTGCCCCTCGTCGAGGATCCTCCGCTGACCAGCGAGCCGAACCACGGTGCCCAGGTGGTGCCGACCCCCACCCTGGCGCCGCCACCGGTCTCGATGGCGCCGGCCGTCACGACGGCGTCACCTCCCACTGCGCCGCCCGTCACCGCGCCGCCGATCGGACCGCCGGCCTCCCCGTCCATCGCCGTCCAACCGCCGTCTTCTGCGCCGGCGCCCCCGCCACCGGTCGGCGGCGATGACGACGGCGGCGATGACGACAACGGCGCGGACGACAACGGCGCTGACGACGGCGGCGCGGACGACGACGGTGCCGATGACGGTGGCGGGACGGACGATGATGACGGCTGAGCGTCGCCCCCGGTTCCGGCCCGGGTTCCGCGGCCGGGTGCTCGGGTTCTCGGCGGTGCTGCTGCTGACCGCCACGGTGGTCGGGGTGGGCATCCAGCGGGCAGTGCTGGTGCAGCGGCTCGAACGCCAGGCGGTGGCGGACCTCGAACAGGAGCGTCGCGAGATCGAGGTGCTCGCCGCCGGGCGCAACCCGGCCACCGGCGAGCCCTTCGCCGGCGATGTCCGTGCCATCTTCGACACGTTCCTGCAGCGCAACGTGCCCAACGAAGGCGAGGTCTACCTGACCTTCGTCGACGGCCGGCCATACACCACCACCCGCGCACCCGGCGACGTCCGCCTCGATCAGGACCCACGCCTGGCCGCGCGGTGGTCATCGTTGACCGCAGGGGAGCGCGACCGGCTGGAGACCACCGCCGGGCCGGTGGCCTACCTCGCCGTCCCGCTCCGCAGCCAGGACCGGACCGCCGGGGTGTTCGTGGTGGCCAAGTTCCTGCGGGGCGAGCGCGCCGAGATCGACACCGCGCTGCGGGTCGAGGCCATCGTCAGCGGTCTCGTGGTCCTGGTGGCGCTGGGCGCAGCGTGGTTGAACGCCGGGCGGCTGCTGCGACCGGTGCGAGAGCTCACCGACACGGCGCGCTCCATCAGCGAGACCGATCTGTCCCAACGGATCCCGGTCACCGGTGACGACGAGATCGCCCAGCTGGCCCGCACGCTCAACGAGATGCTCGACCGCCTCGCCGCCTCCTTCGCCGCCCAGCAGGCGTTCGTGGCCGACGCCGGACATGAGCTGCGCACCCCCATCACCATCGTGCGCGGCCACCTCGAGGTCATGGGCGACGACCCCCAGGACCGGCACGACACGGTGGCGCTGGTGACCGACGAACTGGGCCGCATGGCCCGCATCGTCGACGACCTGCTGCTGCTGGCGAAGGCGGAGCAACCCGACTTCGTCCAGGTCCAGCCGGTCGAGCTGAGCGAGCTCACCACCGATCTGCTGATGAGGGCCCGAGCCCTGGGTCCACGCGCCTGGCACCTCGACGCCTGCGGCGAGGGAACGATGGTCGCGGACCCCCAACGGCTGATGCAGGCCATCCTCAACCTGGCCCGCAACGCGGTGGAGCACACCGCGCCGGGGGCGGACATCGGCATCGGCAGCAGCCGCTTCGACGGCCGGATCCGGCTGTGGGTCCGCGACACCGGCCCCGGCGTGCACCCCGACGAACATGAGCGGATCTTCGAGCGGTTCGCCCGGGGTGGCAGCGGGCCGCGCCGCTCCGAGGGCGCAGGGCTCGGGCTCGCCATCGCCCGGGCCGTCGCGGTCGGTCACCGTGGCCGAGTCGAGCTGGCCAGCCGCCCGGGGCACGGCGCGACCTTCACGCTCGTCCTGCCCGACCCCGACCCCGACCCCGACCCCGACCCCGACCCCGACCCCGACCCCAGCCGTGACCACGAGGCGAGCGATGCCGGATCCCGGGCTGACGCGGACGCCGACCGCGCGCCGGAACACCCCCCGAACGGAAGGACACGACGATGGCCAGGATCCTGATCGCCGAGGACGAGCACCGGATCGCCTCGTTCCTCGAGAAGGGCCTGCGGGCCAACGGTTTCGCCACCGTCGTCGTCGACGACGGCCACGCCGCCGCGGCCGCAGCGCGCGACAGCGACTTCGACCTCGTGATCCTGGACCTCGGCCTGCCGGGCCAGGACGGCATGGACGCGCTGGCGGAGATCCGCCGGCGGGGGGACCGCCTCCCCGTGATCGTCCTCACCGCCCGCGACGCCGTGCCCGATCGCGTGAAGGGCCTGGAGCGAGGTGCCGATGACTACGTCACCAAGCCGTTCAGCTTCGAGGAGCTCCTGGCCCGTGTCCGCGCCCGGCTGCGCGACACGGGCAAGGAGGAGGTGACCCAGCTGCGGGCGGGCGGGCTCGTGCTCGACCTGCGGACCCGGCGGGCGACGATCGGCTCCCGGACGGTGGAGCTCAGCGCCCGCGAGTACGCGCTGCTCGAGGTCTTCCTCCGCCACCCCGATCACGTGTTGTCGCGCGAGCAGCTGCTCAGCCACGTGTGGGGCTACGACTTCGACCCCGGTTCGAACATCGTCGAGGTCTACGTGCGGTACCTGCGCAGGAAGCTCGGCGAGCACGTCATCGAGACGGTGCGGGGCATGGGCTACCGGGTCAGCGCTCGCGCCGAACCCTCGACCGGGCCCGACGACGGCCGCTCAACCTAGGTCGCCCGAAGTGATGCGGCTGACCTCCGGATGGCGCCACACCCACAACAGCAGCGTGAGCACCCCGGCCCCCGCCGACAACGCCAGCGCTTGGCGGGTACCGATCGCCTCGGCCACCTCGCCGAGCAGCAACATACCGATCGGTAGGACGCCGATGGCCATGCTCAGCAGGCCCAGCGCCCGGCCGCGCAGCTCGGCGGGCACCACCGTCATCACCAGCACGCCCTGCAGCGCGCCGAAGAACCCGCCGCCGACCGCAGCGCCGAGCAGGCACAGCACGGCCAGCACGTAGGTGCCCGAGGCGGCGAAGGGCAGCAGCAACGCCAGCGCCGCCAACGCACCCGCGGTGTACACCAACCCCCGGCGGTTCGGTCGCAGCCGGGCGGTGGTCAGCGAGGCGATCATCATGCCGAACCCGGTCATGGAGGCCAGCAGGCCGACCAACGCCGGCCGCACCCCGAGGTCGCTGCCGATCACCTGCACCAGCGGCGTGTAGGTGAAGTAGAAGAAGTTCACGCACGACGTGACGCCCAGGATGCTGACCAGCGCACGCTGGGTCCGCAGCATCCCGAACCCCTCTCGGAAGGCGCCCCGCGCCGACCCGGTGGGCGGCGCGGTGCGCGCCGGGACACGGATCGTCAGGAACAGCACACAGGAGACGGTCAACAGCACCGCAACCAGCCAGAACGCCTGGCTGACACCCACGGCGTCCACCACCGCCCCGCCGGCCAGCGCGCCGAAGGCCAGGCCGCCCGCCATGCTCAGCGACTCCAGCGCCATGGCGTTGTCGATGCGCTGGGCGCCGACGATGTCGTAGAGGATCGCACGGCGGGTGGTCATGTCGAGCACGAACCCGAGCCCCGCCACCACCAGGAACGGGTAGAGCATCCACAGGCGAAGCTGACCCGTGCCGTGCAGCAGCGCCAGCAGCACCACCATCGGGATCATCACCGCGTACTGGGCCAGCAGCGTGCGCCGCCGATCGAGCCGGTCCGACACCACACCACCGGCCACCCCGGCCAGCAGCATCGGCGACCACATGGCCACCCCGGTCAGCTGGACGAGCCGCGGCGAGTGGGCCAGGTCGTTGGCCACGAACGCCGCGAGGAACGAGATGCCCCAGCGCGACAGGTTGAACAGCGCGCCGCTGGACCACAGCCGGCCGAACTGCGGGATGCCGAAGGCGGCGAAGGTGCGCGGCGCGGCCGCTGGCGCGGACGCCCGTCCGGCGCGGCTCGAGATGATGTTCATCGCTTCCCCCAGGTCGCCGTCCGCCGGCGTGCGCACCGACCGGCGACCGACGCGGACTGTACCGCGCCGGGAGGCTGCCCGGCGGCCGCATCGATAGGCTCCGGGCCATGTCCACCACGATCGAACACGCACCGAGCGCCGTGCACCGCGGCGACGACGAGCTCCCCTGGGTCGACGACGGCCGCGGCACCGAGACCAAGGTGCTGGTGGCCAAGGTGCGCGAAGGGCTGTGGATCGTCCGGACCCGCTTCGCGCCCGGCGTTCGGGTGCAGACCCACAAGCACACCGGGCCGGTCTACGCGTACACGTCGAGCGGCGCGTGGCACTACCTCGAGTCCGAGTACGTCAACCGGGCCGGATCGGTCCTCTACGAGCCGGCGGGCTCCACCCACACGCTGGTCGTACCCGAGTCGAACACCGAGCCGACCGATGTGTGGTTCCAGATCTACGGGGCGAACCTCAACCTGGCGCCCGACGGCACGGTGCAGTCGGTGACCGACGCCGCCAGCGTGCTCGGCGTCTACCGCCACCGGTGCGCCAAGCTCGGGCTGGCCGATCCGCCCGTGCTCACCGACGACACCACCGCCTGAGCCGCTCGCCCGGCGGCTCGCGCTGAACGGAGCCGTTTCGCTAGCCTGCCGTCGTGCCCGGAGCCGACTTCGACCATGACGTCGTGGTGATCGGTTCGGGGTTCGGCGGCAGCGTCGCCGCCCTGCGCCTGGCCGAGAAGGGCTACGACGTGCTCGTCGTCGAATCGGGCCGCCGGTTCAGCGACGCGGAGTTCGCTCGCACCTCCTGGGACATCCGCCGCTACCTGTGGGCGCCTCGGCTGGGCTGCACCGGCATCCAGCGCATCCACCTGCTGCGCGACGTCCTGGTCATGGCCGGGGCCGGCGTCGGCGGTGGCTCGCTGGTCTACGCCAACACGCTCTACGAGCCGCCCGACTCGTTCTTCACCGACCCGCAGTGGGCCGACATCACCGACTGGCAGGCCGAGCTGCGCCCGCACTACGCGGTCGCCAAGCGGATGCTCGGCGTCGTCGATCAGCACCCGATCCGCGGGCCCGTCGAGGAGCTCATGCAGGAGACGGCGGAGGCGATGGGCTGCGGTCACACGTTCCGCACCACACCGGTCGGCGTCTACTTCGGTCGCGACGGCGCCCAAGAGCCCGACGTGACCGTGCCGGACCCGTACTTCGGCGGCGCCGGCCCGGACCGCACCGGCTGCACGGCATGCGGCAACTGCATGGTGGGCTGCCGGGTCGGGGCGAAGAACACGCTGGTGAAGAACTACCTGGCGCTGGCCGAAGGGCTCGGGGTGCGCATCGAGCCGCTGCGCACCGTCGTCGATCTCCGCCCCCTCGATCCGAACCGGCCCGACACCGGGTGGCGGGTCACGACGCAACGATCCGGTGCCTGGGTGCGCAGCGAACGCCGCACCATCACCTGCGCCCAGGTCGTGCTGGCCGCCGGCACGTGGGGCACCCAGTCGCTGCTGCACAACCTCAAGGCCTCGGCCACCCTGCCGAGGCTGTCGGACCGTCTCGGCTCGCTGACCCGGACCAACAGCGAGGCGCTGCTGGGCACCATGACCCGATCGGTGCCGAAGGAGGACCTCGCCCGCGGGCTGGCCATCACCGCCTCGTTCCATCCCGATGAGCACACCCACATCGAGAACTGCCGCTACGGGCCCGGTTCGAACGCCATGGGCGCCCTGGTCATGTTCATGGCCGACGGCGCCGCCGCCGATCCGTCGAACCCCGGTCGGCGCTCGCTGCGCTGGCGGGGTCTGCTGGCCGAGCTGCGCCGACGTCCGTCCCTGGTGCGCTTCCTGTGGCCGCCGTTCGCCTGGCGGTTCTCGCAGCGCGCCATCATCGGCCTGGTCATGCAGACCAGCGACAACTCGATCACCGTCTCGGCGACCAGACGGCGCTTGGGCAAGGGCTGGCGGCTGTCATCCGCGCCCGGCCACGGCACCCCGAGCCCGCGCTGGATCCCCGTCGGGCACCGGGCCATGCGCATCCTCGCCGAACGGCTGGCGCAGCGCACCGGTGAGCCGACCATGACCGGTGGGCCGCTCACCGATCTCGTCGACATCCCGATGACGGCGCACTTCATCGGCGGGTGCGCCATGGGCTCGTCCCCCGAGCGGGGCGTGCTCGACCCGTACCACCGGGTCTGGGGCTACCCGACCCTGCACGTGACCGACGGTTCGGCGCTCTCGGCGAACCTCGGCGTCAACCCGTCGCTCAGCATCACGGCGCTCGCCGAGCGCGCGCTCTCCCTGTGGCCCTGCCGCGGCGACGCCGATCCCCGCCCGGCCCAGGGTGCGGCCTACCGTCGCGTCGAGCCCGTACCGGCGCGCCGTCACGCGGTGCCGGTCGCGGTGCGTCAGGGCTGGTAGGCCCGACGCCGGCCCGTCAGACGCTCGGCTTGGTGACGTGGGGCGTGAGCTGCAGCTCGTGGGTCCACACCGAGCGGTGTTGGGTGTGCAGGTACCAGAACGCGTCGGCGATCTGCTCGGGGTCCATGACCGCGTCGGGGTTGCGCTGCGCAGCGGGCAGGCCGCGCGTGCCGGGCGAGTCGATGAGGCCGTCGATGACCACGTTGGCGACGTGCACGCCGTGCTCGGAGTACTCCTCGGTGAGCGCTTGGGCCAGCGCCCGCATCATGGTGCGCGGGTAGTACAGCGACTGGCCGGTGTAGCGCTTGCGCCCGCGCAGCGACGCCGCGTTGTTCGAGATCAGCAACGACCCGCGGCCGGCGCGCCGCATGGCCGGCAGCACCTCCCGGGCGACCAGGAACGGGCCGCGGCAGGCGATGTGCAGCGCGGTGTCGAACAGTTCGACAGGGATGTGCTCCATGAGCTCCTGATCGGGTGGGAGGTCGCGGCCCTCCAGGTAGCCCGCGTTGTACACGACGAGCTGCGGGTCGCCGACCTCGGTGCGGACGCGCTCGAACGCGGCGTGCACCGACGCCTCCGACACCAGGTCCAGCTCGACGGTTCGGCACTCGCCGCCGCTCGCTGCGATGGCGGCCTCGAGGCCGGCGGCGTTGGCCGCGTTGCGGGTGGTCAGCACGACCGAACAGCCCTCGGCGGCGAACCGTTGGGCGAGCGCGCCGCCCACCCCCCAGCGGATACCGAGCGGTAGGTCGCGGTCGTCCACCGGGCCGCCGTGGACGAGGTGGGTGTTGCGGCCGTCCGCCTGCCACTTCGACGTCGCGCCGACGACCACGGCAACGGGGTTGGTGCTGTTCATGGGCGGACCGTACTCCGCCTGGATCCGCCGCGGGGTCACGCCGGTCGAACGGGTGGCCGCCGGGGTCAGCCGTCGTAGAACAGGGGCCGGTGCAGGCCCACCAGCGTGCGGTCGCGGTCGGTGGCGGTACGACCGATCGCCTCCTCGGAGAGCTGGTTCGCCACGGCGGTGGGGCGCAGCCGCGGGGCGATGTCGCGCCGGCCGTAGTGCACCTGGAGGAAGAAGCGACCGGCGTCACCGGCGCCCGTGGGCATGCGCCGATGCCAGACGTCGGAGACGAACAGCTGCACGTCGCCGGCAGCGGCGGCCAGCACGACCGGTTCGTTGCCGCGCCAGCTCAACGTGGGATCGGCGAGCCGGTCGGGCGGCGGCGGCTCGCCCGAGAGGTGGCTGCGCGGGATGACCGCTGTGGGGCCGCACGCCACCGGGCAGTCCTGCAGCAGGATGTGGCAGCCGACGGCGAACACCGGGTGGGGGATCCGCTCGTCCCAGTCGACGCCCGGCGGCAGCGGGATGTGTGGCCCCGCGTCGATGTGCCACAGCCCGCCACCGTGGGTGTGCTCGACCGCCGGCGGGTTGCGCCACGCCGTGTTGGCGATCACATGGCAGTCCTCGCCGAGCAGCGGCTCGACTACCGCGAGGATCCGGTGATGGCCGACGACCGCCTGGCACGCGGCGGAGCGGTTGAGCACTTCGTAGCGGAACTGCTCGAGCTCCTCGGCGGCGCGGTGGGGCCGTCGCACATCGGCGGGCCAGGCGTCATAGACGCGGGTCACCTCGGCGGCGGGTGCGTCCACCTCCGCCCGGCTGAGGACGGCGCGCAGGAGCGTCCAGCCGTCGCGCTCCAGCTGCGCGCTCTCCTCCGGCGCGTCCTGCGCCGGTCGGAAGCGCAGGTAGGGGACGTCGCGGCCACGGCTCAACATGGTGTCCAGCATCGCAGCGGTGGCAGGCGCCTGCACACCGATGCACGACGAACGTGGTCTGTGCCTGCCGCGGCCCTCAGGGGGTCTGGTCGAGCACCGGCACGAGCGCCTGCTCGATGACCGCTGCGATCTTGTCCGATCCCGGCGGCGAGGGGTGCAGGCCGTCCCCGATGGTGTCGACCAGGGTCCAGTCCACCGCCAACTGCTCGGCCAGCGGGATGTAGTGCAGTCGCCCGCCGCTGGTGCCGATGGTCCGGGCGGCATCGTTGAGCGCGTCGAAGCGGGCCCTGGTCTCCGGGCCGGCGGTGCGGAACACCGGCACCGGCGGGTACGAGGCCACCATGATCTCGGCCTGCGGCGCGAGCTCGGCGATGCGATCGACCAGCGCGTCCAGCTTGGCGGGCGCATCCTCTGGCCGTACCGGTCGGTACGCGCCGGCGGCGGTGGTGCGGTCCATGGGGAACAGGTCGTTCACGCCGATCAAGAGGATGATCACGTCGGGCCGGGCCTCGTCGAGCCAGCCGTCGAGGTGGGCGCGGAGGTTCGCCGGCGGGCAGCCGGTGCACAGCGTGGACTCATCCGGTCCGATGGTGAACCCGCCGTGGCCCTCGTTGTCGGCGTCGGTGCCGCCCCTCGCCGGGGTGCGGTCGCTGCCCACGAAGTCGAACGCGTACCCCGCAGCATGGAGCCGCGCCTCGAGCGCCCCCCGGTAGCTCTGCGGGGACATCGGGTCCGCCGGGTCGTCCCCTTGGGTGAGGGAATCGCCGAGCGGCATGATGCGCACCGCCGGCCCGGTGCCCATCGGACGGGACGGCTCGGTCGAGAACCGGTCCGGGTCCGTGTCCGCTGCGGTGGAGGGCGCGTCGAGCGCCGCGCCGGCCGTCACCGCCGTGGTGGGAACGGTGAAGTGGGTCACCGCCACCCTCGGCGTCACGGTGCCGGGGGCCTGTGCTGTCCCGCACGCCGCCATCATGCCGACCGCCACTCCAATGCCCAGCCCTGCGAATCCGCGCTTCACGTTTGCCACCCGCCGCCATGTGACCGCTATATGCGGTCGTGTACGCGCTCAGCGTATCTGGATGGTCGTCGGCTCCCACCGTGCGCCCGAGGGCCGGCGTATGGCGGGTTGCTGGCGTGCGGGCCATGGCATCGCCTCTGGATGGCGCCTCGCTGACGAGGGCCGAGCGGCGTCTGCTGGACGAGCTCGACGATGACGGGGTCTCGCTGGACTGCGGTTCGTGCGACGCGGTCGACCTCGTCCAGGAGCTCGACCATGTGCGCCGGCCGCCGCGTCACGAGGGCAAACAGGCCGTCTACGGCGGGTTCGTGCTGCCCCGCGACCGCGACCTGGTCCCCACCGGTGATCTGGTCGAGCTGATCGAGTTGGAGCTGCCGCTGGCGGAGTGCCGCCGCTTCGCCGATGGTCGATCGACGTTCGTGGTGCGCCGCCCGGGTCGGGCCCCGTTGCTGGCCTGCTTCCGGCGCAGCGTGCAGTGCGAGGCGGATCTGGTGGACATCCAGGCGGTGACCGGCGCCGCCATCGTGCAACGGACCGTGCTCGGCGTGCCCCGGCTCTTCGTCGACGAGCGCGTGATCGAGTGGGACGGTCGGAACTGGTCGGCGCGGCCGACGGCGAACGCCCTCATCGCCAGCGTCGCCGACGCTGTCGTCGGCGCGCCCCGCTCGGTGCTCGAGGGCATCCTCGACCTGTGCGTGCACTGGCTCAGCCCGTCGCGGGTGGGCGCGACGCTCCTCTACGACTTCGACCCGCGCCTGGAGGATGCGCCCTCGCTCGACCTCGATGCCGTCGTGGCGGCGCCCGGGCTGTCGGTGCTCACCCGCCACCACTACCCGGCGCTGTTCGCCGCCTTGATGCAGACCGACCTCGCCACCCTGGTCGGTCCCGACGGCTCGGTCAACCGCTTGGCGATCGGGTTGCGCTCCTCGATCGAATCCGAGCAGGCGGTGGCCCAGGAGCGCGGCATGCGGCACCGCTCCGCGGCGCGTTACACCTGGGACCACCACCACACCGTGGCCTTCGTGGTGAGCGCGGACGGCCCGGTGACCGTGTTCTGGAAGGGGCGGCCCGTCACCGAGTGCACGGGCTCACCCGCCGCGGAGGCGCGCGACGACCTGGGGGCCTGAGGGCGCTTCGGCGCTCGAACGAAGGTCGAACGCGTCGCGCTGCCCATCCATCCGTCAGGTTCATGGCGAGTTGTCTACGAAGTTTCGTAGTTTGGCAAGTAGAGTGTCGCGGCAGGCGCGCCGGGTCCGGCGTGCAGGCCACGGTCGGCGCCGGAGCCGGCGCTGCGAATCGGTGCTGCGACCGGCGCTGCGATGGAGAAGGGGATCCTCGAGGGTGGACGGTGGCGAGCTCGGAACTGTCGGGTCGACGGTGAGCGACGAGGAATCGCGCGCGGCGATGCGGGCGTTCCTCCAGCGGAGCGAGGTGCGGCTCTCCACGATCCATCGGGTGGCGCAGGCGCTACTCGGTGGATCGGCGCTCATCCTGCTGCTGCCGCTGTTCCTCCGCGACGCGTTCCCGAAGATGATCACCGTGATCATGTCCTCCTACGACGCGGGCCAGCACGCGCTGCCGACCATCGCCATCGCGCTCGCCGCCTCGTTGGTGATCCTGCTGCCGGTGCCGGCCATCTTCATGTTGATCGGTGATCTGCTCGGGTTCTACTTCACCAGCAACACCTTCGGCTCCCACCCCGGCGGGTCGGAGGGGCCGAACCGCGTCGTGTTCAACCCGCGGTTCATCATCCCTGGACTCGGGTTCAACCACGACGAGCTCAGCCCGCGCACCCGGGAGCTGCTGTCGGCCGGGCGGGAGGACGAGTGGACCCGTGGGCTGCTGGTGCCGCGCAGCGTGGACGACGACGGCTGGCGCGACCGGTTCGACACCCGGGGGTACCAGGTGTGGGGGTTCACCGCAGCCGAGGGCGTCGAGGGGGACCCGGCACGGCTGCGCCACGCCTTCCGGTTGGCCGGTCTGAGCCGCGACCGCACCCTGGCCGGCGATGTGGCCCGCACCGAGGCGCTCATCGCTCGGCACGTCCTGGCCATCCGCACGGTGGTGCTGCGCTACAGCAAGGCGCTGCTGCTGCTGATCTCGACCACGGTGGTGACGCTCGGTGCGTCCGGCCTCGTCGACCAGGCGATCCGGGAGGACCCCGCCGGCGGCCGCTTCGTGGACGGCTTCCCCTAGCGAGACCTGGTCCTGGTGGCGCTGACCTACGCCATCTGGGCGCCGCTCGCCGCTCGCAGCGTCACGTCGCCGTTGCGCATGATCCAGAAGCACACCCCTGGCGTCGGGGAGCACGGCGATGTGTACCTCGATCGGGCCACCACCCAGTTCGAGTCGGCGACGGTGCTCGTCACGTTGATCGTCCTGGTGTCCGCGGACTTCGCCATGATCTTCTCGGGCGTGCGGGCCGCCGGGGGCCGCGGGCTGGGCCTCGGCATCGCGCTGGCCTTCGTGACGCTCGCCGCCTGGATGGCGTCGCTCAACGATTTCCGGGCGAGCCCGCGCGACACGCTGGACGCCGCCTGGCTCCTGGCCCGCGGGTACCCCGCACCGGCGCCCTCGAGCATCGCCCGCACGGCGCGATCCGATCGCAACGGTCAAGTGCCTTCCGAGCGCTGACGGCCTCACAGCGGAACGAGGACTTTGCGAGGCTGACAGCCTGCATGACTACCTGACTGCATAGGTTCGCAACTACTGCATGGTGGTGGTCTTGCTGGACGCTACGCTCGACGGATGCTCGGTCAACGGCTCGCGATCCCCGAACTGAAGGCGGAGGTCTTCAAGGCGCTGGCCCACCCGGCTCGCATCAAGGTGCTCGAGGTGCTGTGCTCGGGTGAGTTCTCCGTCGGTGAGCTCCAGCCGCAGGTCGGCATCGAGCTCACCCACCTGTCCCAGCAGCTGGCCATCCTCCGCAAAGCTGGCCTGGTGAACACCCGCAAGGAGGGAACCTCGGTGTTCTACTCCCTGCGCGACCCGCTCGTCGGGGAGCTGTTGCGGGTGGCGAAGGAGCTGCTGATCTCGGTGCTCGGGCAGAGCCAGGAGGTGCTCGCCGACCTCAACGGCAGCGCCGTAGCGGCCTCCAAGCCGCGCCGCTCGCCGCGGCGCTGAGCGTCACTGGCCGCGGCCCCGGCAGTGGACCCCGCCCCATGGGCAGCGGCGCTACGGTGTCGTCGACAGCGGCCGCCGGCCGGTTGAACGGGGGAACAGGGATGAGCGGTTCGGGTGCTGCGGCGCAGGTGTTCGGGGTGGGCGACGTCTCGATCGTGAAGGTCGTCGACGTCATCGAGCCGATGAGCCCGAAGGTGCTCTACGTCGACAAGACGCGGGAGGACTTCGATCCCCACCTCGACTGGCTGCAGCCACAGTTCATCGACGAGAACCGGTCGATGCTGCTGAGCATCCACAGCCTGATCGTGCAGACCGGCCGGCACACCGTGTTGATCGACACCTGCCTGGGCAACGACAAGGAGTCGGCCGGGTTCCCGCAGTGGAACCACCGGCGCGGCACGTTCCTGGAGGACCTCGCCCGGGCCGGTTGCCCGCCCGAGTCGATCGACTACGTGTTCTGCACGCACATGCACATCGATCACACCGGCTGGAACACCAGCCTGGTCGACGGCCGGTGGGTGCCCACCTTCCCCAACGCCCGCTACCTGTTCAACCGCAAGGAATGGGAGGGCATCAAGGATCTGCCCGGCGTGCACGAGCAGGCGGTGCTGCGCCAGAACCTCCTGCCGATCGTCGAAGCCGAGCAGGTGCAGTGGGTCGACGGCGAATGGGAGATCGACGACGTGGTGCGGCTTCTGCCCACGCCCGGCCACACCCCTGGCCACTGCAGCGTGGCGGTGTCCTCCGGTGCGGGCCGCGCCGTCATCACGGGGGACATGATGATCCACCCGGTGCAGATCGCCGAGCCGCAGTGGCAGCAGGCTGCCGATGCCGACAAGGCTCTCGCCGCAGCCACCCGCACCGCCTTCGTGCAGGAGCACTGCGACACCGACGTGCTCGTGCTCGGCACCCACTTCAACACCCCGACCGGGGTGCACATCGTCAGCCAGGGCGATCGGACCCGCATCCGCTTGACGTCCTGAGGCCGGTGTCCCGCGCAGCGGGGGAGCGGATGGGGCAAGATCTCGCCCGATGATCACCGCCGGCATGCTCTCGCCCTATCGGGTGCTCGACCTCACCGACGACCGCGGCCACCTCGCCGGCCTGCTGTTCGCCCAACTCGGTGCGGAGGTGATCCTCGTCGAACCACCGGGCGGCAACCGGTCGCGCCTCGCCGGCGATCCCGGTCACGATGTCTACGACCGCGGCAAGGCATCGGTCACCCTGCACGATCCGGCGCTGCTCGGCCACCTCGCCGCCGGCGCCGACATCCTCGTCGAGTGCGGCGCGATCGATGTCGACCTGGCCGCGTTGCGCGCCGCCAACCCGGCGCTGATCACCGCCTCGATCACCCCGTTCGGTCAGGACGGACCGAAGGCGGGGTGGGCGGCCACCGACCTCATCGTGGCCGCCGCCAGCGGCACCATGTCCGTCACCGGCGACGCGGACCGGGCGCCGGTGCGCATCAGCGAACCGATGACGTGGCACTACGCCGCGGCCGACGCGGTGTCCGGCGCGCTCATCGCCCTGCACGAGCGGCAGCGCAGCGGCCTCGGCCAGCACGTCGACGTGTCCGCCCAGCAGTCCTTCCTCACCGCCACCCAGTTCACGATGATGAACGCGCTGGTCGGCAACCCCAGCCCGCACCGCACCGCCGGCGGGGTGCAGCTCGGCCCGTTGCGGGTGCAGTTCGTCTACGAGTGCGCCGACGGGCACGTCACCGTCACGTTCCTGTTCGGGCCGATGATCGGCCGCTACACCGAGCGCCTGTGGCGGTGGATCCAGGAGGAGGGTCGCTGCGGCCCCGACCTCGGCGAGAAGAACTGGATCGACTTCGCCATGCAGGTCTTCGACGGTGTCGAGTCACCGGACGAGCTCGATCGCGCCACCGAGGTGCTGGCCGACTTCCTGCGCACCAAGACCAAGGCGGAACTGTTCGACGCCGCGCTGCACCGGAACCTGCTCATCGCACCGGTGACCACCACCCGCGACGTGCTCGACATGGCGCAGCTCGCCGAGCGGGGCTATTGGGACCGCGTCGGGGGTCGCCGCATGGTGGGTCCGTTCGTCCGGGCCGATGACGCCCCGCTGCGCCGCCTGGACGATCCGCCGCCGCCCCTCGGGGCCGACACCGCCCGGCTCGCCGCCGAACCGCGCCGCCGCCCCGCCCTGGCGCCGCCCGGTGTCGCTGCGCCGCCCGGTGTCGCTCCGCACGAGGCGTCGGGGGCCGCCGGGGCCGACCCTCGCCCGCTCGCCGGGGTGAAGGTGCTCGATTTCATGTGGGCCCTCGCCGGCCCGGGTGGCAGCCGCACCCTCGCCGACTTCGGGGCCACGGTGGTCCGGGTCGAGTCGCAGTCGCGGCCGGACGTGCTGCGCGCCGTGAACCCGTTCCGCGGTCCGGAGGGCGACCAGGAGGGGTCCTTCCAGTGGCACTCCCTCAACGCCGGCAAGTACGGCCTGTCGCTCGACCTCAACACGCCCGAAGCGCGCGAGGTGGTGTTCGACCTCGTCCGCTGGGCCGATGTCGTGACCGAGTCGTTCTCGCCGGGCGCCATGGCCGCCTGGGGGTTCGACGAGGCGTCGTTGCGGGCGCTGAACCCGGAGCTGATCTTCTTCAGCTCGAGCCTCATGGGCCAGAGCGGCCCGCTGCGCAACTACGCCGGCTTCGGCACCATGGCCGCCGCCATCGCCGGCTTCTACCCCGTCACCGGCTGGCCGGACCGCATCCCGGCCGGACCGTTCACCGCCTTCACCGACTACATCTCGCCGCGGTTCACCGTCGCCGCGGTGCTGGCCGCGCTCGATCGCCGGCGTCGGACCGGCCAGGGCCTGCGACTCGACCTGGCCCAGCTCGAAGGTTCGCTGCACCTGCTCGGCCGGGCGCTGTGGGTCGACGAGCTGACCGGCACCAGCGCGGTGCGCCACGGCAACGAGGATCCGGCGATGGCCCCGCACAACGTCTACGCCGGCGCCGGGGACGACCGCTGGCTGGCGGTGGCGTGTGAGACCGACGAGCAGTGGCGGCGCCTGGTCGGGGTGCTCGGCCGGCCGGACCTCGCCGCGCTCACCCTCGAGCAGCGCCAGGCCCGGCGGGGCGAGCTGGACGAGCTGCTGGCCGCCTGGTCGGCGGGCCGGGACCCCGAGCGGGCCCAGCGCGAGCTGCAGGCGGCCGGCGTCCCGGCCCACCAGGTGCAGGACTCCGCCGCGTGCGTGGCCGACCCGCAGTTCGTGCACCGCCGCATGTTCCCCGAGGTGCCCCACGCCGCCTACGGCACCACCTGGGTGGAGGGCTGTCCGTTCACGCTGTCGCGCACCAACTGGGAGGTCCGCTGGGGCGGGCCGACCTTCAACCAGCACCTCGAGGAGGTGCTGAGCGGCATGCTGGGCTACGACGGCGAGCGGATCGCCGAGCTGGTCATCGCCGGGGCGCTCGAATAGCGCCCCGTTTGCTACAACGGGGTCGTGCTGATCGTCGTGTCCCCGGCCAAGGCGCTCGATTTCGAGTCGCCGCTCGCCACCCGTCGCTACACCGTGCCCGACCAGCTCGAGCGCACCGAGGAGCTGGTGGGCATCCTGCGGCGCAGCTCCCCGGAGGACCTCTCGCGCCTGATGTCGATCTCCCCTGCGCTGGGCGAGCTCAACTTCGAACGGTTCCAGGACTGGACGCTTCCGTTCACGCCGGCCAACGCCCGGCCTGCGGTGCTGGCCTTCAACGGCGATACCTACCAGGGCCTCGCCGCCGGCCGGCAGTTCGACGCCCGCGACTTCACCCACGCCCAGAAGGTGTTGCGGATCCTGTCCGGGCTGCACGGCGTGCTGCGCCCGCTCGACCTGATCCAGCCGTACCGGCTGGAGATGGGTTCGAAGGTGCACCATCCCGGCGGCGAGGACCTCTACAGCTACTGGGGTGACACGGTGACCGAGCGACTGCAGGCGGACCTGGCGGGCAGCCCCGGGCCGAACGTGCTCGTGAACCTCGCGTCGAAGGAGTACTTCGGGGTGGTGCGGCTGGACCGGCTCGATGCGCGGGTGGTGTCGCCGGTGTTCCTCGATGCCAAAGGTGACGGGGAGCCGAAGATCGTGAGCTTCTTCGCCAAGCGGGCGCGCGGCGCCATGGCGGGTTGGATCGTGCGCGGCCGGATCAGCTCGGTGAAGGCGCTCGAGCGCTTCGACCTCGACGGCTACCGCTTCGACCCCGCCCGCTCCACCCGCGACGAGCCCGTGTTCATCAGGCACGGCGCCTGAGGAGGATCGGCCCGACCCGCCCGGGCCGTCCTCCTCGCAGGAATGCTCCATTGGCGAGACTTCGACAGCTCTGTCGCAGATGTCTTTGTTGTGAAAACGGGAGCTACATTGACGTTCCTGGCGCGTTGTCAGTAGCTTCGCCGCCGTCGGCCGGACCGCGGATCGCGGCGGCCGCGAAGGGGGAGAACAATGCGAAGCACACGGTTCATCGGCGCGCTCGCGCTCGCCGTCGGTCTGACCGGCGTCGCCGGCTGCGGTGGGGACAGCAGCGACGACGACGCCGCCGACGCGGCGCCCGGCAGCGCAGCACCAGCGGCGGACGCGTCGGTCACCTCGGTCTCCGCGCTGGAGCCGACGGAGGTCGCGCTGCCGACCACCATGGAGGAGTGGGAAGCGCTGTGGAAGCAGGAGCGCGCCGCGGTGGTGTCCCGGATCAAGGAGGAGGGGTGGGGGACCTCGGCGGACGGCGCCACCCTCACCGGGCCCGAGGGCTTCACCGTCGACCTCAGCGCCTGCACGGCGGGTTGGAGCGAAACCGAAGGGCTCACCGACACCACCATCTCCATCGGGTACCCGGCGGCGCTCTCGGGCCCGAACGCCGAGGCGGGGAACATCGCCAACGGTCACGTGGCATTGTTCGACCACTACAACGAGCAGGGCGGTTTCAAAGACTCCACTGGCAGGACCCGTACGGTCACCATGGTGCTGAAGGACGACGGGTACGACCCGGCCCGCTCGATCCCGCTCGTGGATGAGCTGATCGACTCCGACAAGGTCTTCGCCATCGAGACGATGGGGTCGCCGTCGACGCTGCGCACCTACGACAAGCTCAACGCCCGTTGCGTGCCGCACCTGCTGTCGGCCAGCGGTCACCCGGCGCTCGGCGACCCGGTCAACCACCCGTGGACGACGACCGCCTCGATCTCCTATGCGACCGAGGCGGTGATGTGGGGCACCTTCATCGAGGACCACCTCGAGGAGTTCGGCGGCAAGGCGAAGGTGGCGGCGCTGCGGATGAACAACGACTTCGGTGCGTCGTACAACAGCGCGTTCGAGGCCTACCTGCAGGGCTCGCCGCGCAAGGACGACATCGAGTACGTCTCGCAGACCTTCGAGCCGTCCGCCGCGGTGCTCACCGACGAGATGACCACCCTGGCGGCCGAACAGCCCGACGTGTTCATCGCCATGACCACCGGCTCGTCGTGCACCCAGATGATCACCGAGGCGGCCCAGAACGGCATGAAGGAGGACGTGCCCTACAAGTTCATGAGCTCGGCCTGCAAGGCGACCACACCGGTCACGAAGCTCGGCGCCGACCCCGACGGCTGGTGGACGGTCGGCGGCGGGCTCAAGGACCTGACCATCGGCGCCTTCGACGACGACGCGTTCGTGGTCGCCGCACGCGCGTGGATCAGCGACGCAGGGTTCCAGGTGAGCCCCTCGTTCAACCTCGGGATGTACTACAGCTGGGTCATCGCCCAAGGCCTGCTGATCGCCGGCGAGCTCGACGGTGGGCTGACCCGGAGCAACCTCATCCTCGCCATGCGCAGCATCGACATGACCCACCCGATGTTGTTGGGCGGGCTCAAGGTGCAGATGAACGGCAACGCCGATGCGTTCATGCTGGAGGGCTCGGACATCTCCACGTGGAGCTCGGCGGAGCAGACCTGGAAGCAGGACAGCCTACTGCAGCTCGCCGCGCAGACGCCGAACTGCGCGTGGGACGCGTCGGCGGCCAGGTGCGGCTGATCCCGTCCGTCGCCTGCCGGCCTCCCCGCGAGCTGCGCCGTGGCCGACGGGGTCCAACGGCACGGTGAAGTCCGGACTTCCGGCGTTGCCCGACGCCGGGAGTCCGGTCCTACACTGCCGCCGCGTACGAGCAAGGTGAACTGGGGGAAGGCAATGTCGATCGATGTCGCAACGGCGGGCGCTGCTTCGGCGGCCGGTGCAAGGGCCACCGATCACGAGGTGGTGGTCATCGGCGCCGGTGTCGCCGGGCTGTACCAGATCAAGCGGCTGATGGACCTCGGTGTGGATGCGGTGGTGCTGGAGGGCGACGGCGACCTCGGCGGTACCTGGTACAAGAACCGCTACCCGGGATCGCGGTTCGACTCCGAGAGCTACACCTACGGCTACTCCTGGAGCCGGGAGCTGCTCGACGAGTGGCACTGGGTCGAGCGGTTCTCGCCTCAACCGGAGACGTTGCGCTACCTGAACTTCGTCGCCGACAAGTTCTCGCTGCGCGAACGCATCCGCTTCAACTGCTTCGTCGACGCCATGACCTTCGACGAGGAGGGCGCGTTCTGGCGGCTGCGCCTGCGTGACGGCAGCGAGGTCACCACCCGCTTCGTGCTCACCGCCGTCGGCGTGCTGTCGGTGCCCACCTACCCCCGCATCGAGGGCATGGACTCCTTCCAGGGCCCGGCCTTCCACACCTTCGACTGGCCGGCCGAGCCGTTGGAGCTCGCCGGCAAGCGGGTCGCGGTGATCGGTACCGGCGCCACCGCCATCCAGGCGATCCCCGAGATCGCCAAGCAGGCGGCGCAGCTCGTGGTGTTCCAGCGGCGGCCGAACTGGGCGGCGCCGCTCAACAACAGCCCCATCTCCGACGAGGAGATGGCCGACATCCGGCGGCGCTACGACGAGATCTTCGATCGCTGCAGTCGCACCGCGGCCGGGTTCGAGCACGACGCCGACCGACGCGGGTTCTACAACGTGTCGCGCGAAGAGCGCATGGAGCTGTGGGACCGGCTCTACGACGGCCCCGGCTTCGGCATCTGGCTGCAGAACTTCCTCGAGATCTTCCTCGATGAACAGGCGAACGCCGAGTTCTCCGAGTACATCGCGGATCGGATCCGCCGCCGGGTCAACGACCCGGTGCTGGCCGAGAAGCTCATCCCGAAGGACCACGGTTTCGGCATCCAGCGGGTCCCGCTCGAGACCAACTACTTCGAGGCCTACAACCGGGACAACGTGACCCTCGTCGACCTCAACGAGACCCCGATCGAGTGCATCACGCCCACGGGGATCCGCACCTCCGACGGCGAGCGGGAGTTCGACATCATCGTCTACGCCACCGGCTTCGATGCGTTCACCGGCGCGTTCGACCGCATGGACATCACCGGCGTCGGCGGGCGCAAGCTGCGCGACAAGTGGGCCGACGGCCCGCAGACCTACCTCGGTCTGCTGGTCAGCGGCTTCCCGAACCTGATCATGCTGGCCGGCCCGCAGATCGCGGCCACGAACTTCCCCCGGGCGATCGAACCCGCCGTCGACTGGGCGACCGAGCTGCTCCAGTTCATGTGGCAGCACGGCCACCGCCGGTTCGACGCGCAGGAGTCGGCGGAGCGCGAGTGGCTGGTCGATGTCGCCCGCAGCTACGAGCTGGTGCTCTCGGGCCGGGCGCAGAGCTGGATCACGGGCTACAACTCGAACCTCGCCGGGCACGAGTACGGCAAGACCCGCTACAACGTCTACCAGGGCGGGGCCCCGCGGTACCTGGCTCGCATCAAACAGGCCGCCGACGAGGGCTACGCCGGCGTGGCGTTCAGTTGAGCGCACGCCGTGGCTCGCCGCCGGCGCTACCTTCGCCGGTATGACCGCCAACCAGTGGCTCCGGATGATCGAACAGAACCCTGGCCACTCGGCCTGGTACATCGAGCGGTTCCGCTCGATGGCCGCCGCGGGTCAGGACCTCGACGGCGAGGCGCGCCTGGTGGATGCCATGGCGCCCCGCCGGGCGAGGATCCTCGACGCCGGTTGCGGACCGGGCCGGGTGGGCGGCCGGTTGGCGGCGCTCGGCCATGACGTCGTCGGCGTCGACCTCGATCCGGCGCTCATCGTTGCCGCCGAGGGCGACCACCCGGGGCCGACCTGGTTGGTCGCTGACCTCTCCGAGCTCGACCTCGCCGCCCGGGGGATCGCAGGAGGGTTCGACGTCGAGGTGTGCGCGGGCAACGTGATGACCTTCCTCGATCCGTCGACGCGCCGGGCCGTGCTCGAGCGGCTCGCCGCCCACCTGGCACCGCAGGGGCGCCTCGTCGTCGGCTTCGGGGCCGGGCGGGGCTACGAGTTCGACGACTTCTTCGCCGACGCCGATGCGGTCGGTCTGCACGCCGAGCTCTCACTGGGCACGTGGGACCTCCGGCCGTTCGGGCCCGGGTCGGACTTCCTGGTCGCCGTGCTCGCCCGCTGAGCGCGGCGACCCGGGCCCTGCACCGTCCTGCGGCCTTCCCGCTACTGAACCGCTGCTCACTAGCGTCGGGCGGGTGCGGCCCGGCGTCTGCGCTCCAACCCCTCCGGAGCGTTGTCGGGCCGCACACCCACCAAGGTGGGCCCGATCGCGGCCGCGTCGCCGGTCAGGACGGGCGGCGGGCGACGAAGAACTCGTAGCCGTAGCGGTGGCCGTGTTCGCTGAACAGGTCGATCTCGGCGTCGCAGCGATCGAGCGCGGCGAGGCCCTCGGCGCCGAAGGACCCGTTGGCCCGCAGCTCGGTGATGCGCGCCCGCATCGGCGTGTAGAACTCGTCCCACCAGGCGTCGTCCGGGACCGGGAAGTGCCCGATCAACTCGAAGCCGTGGGCCGGGAGCAGGGCCAGCACATCCGCCACCGTGCCCATCGTGGGATAGTCGGCGAACAGCTCGCGAACGGCGTCCGGGATGTCCTGCGTGCGCCACACCGCGTCGGTGAAGGCGAGGTAGCCGCCGGGGCGCAGGAGCCGGTGGCACCGCGGCAGGGCGGCCGCCAGCCCGATGTTGTACAGCGCACCCTCGGACCACACCAGGTCCGCCCGCTCAGCCGGGAGCCCGGGGTCGGTCATGTCGGCGATGTGAGGCCGGACCCGATCCGAGCAGCCCCGCGCCGCGGCCCGCCGGGTGAGCAGCTCGGCGAACGGCGCGTGGTTGTCCACCGCCACGACGACGCCACCCGTCAGCTCGGCGAGGTCGAGGGTCTGCGCGCCGCCACCGCAGCCGAGGTCCACGATGTCCGGCTCGGGAGGCAGGCCCTCACACATCGCCAGGGCCTGCGCCGTGCAGGCCCGGGAGCCCGGCCCCTGCCGGGGCAGCGACTCGAACACGGCGAGGAACGCGTCCAGGGCGGACGTTTCGGGTTGGTTCACCGGCCCGACGCTAGCGAGCCCGGGCCGGCCCCGGTGGACCGGACCGTCCATCCCACACACCGTACGGTATGGTCAGCAGTTCGGTCGGGCGTCACCGGTCGGCCGGGGGTCGGGCGCCGGCTCAGTCGAAACCGACGAGATCGGCGAGGTCGATCTCCTCGCCGACAGGGAAGCCGCCGAAGGAGATCGCCTGCAGCGCGCCGAGGACCTCCTTGATGGCTGCCTTCGCCGCGTCGATGTCACCGAGGTCGAGGGCACCACGGATCTGGTCCGCGTCGACGTCGTGGGCGCTGAGGGTGTTCTCGAGATCGAGCTCGTCGAGCCCCTTGCGGAGCTCATCCAAGGTCATGGCCTCTTTCATGGCCGTAGCGTAGGCACCCGGGCCCGGCGCGCTCGACGGCCAACGGCGCCCGATCGGCCCTTTCCCCAGGGTCGTCCGGCACGCAGCGGCACCGCGGAACGCCTCTTGCGGGTGGCCGCAGTGCCGGTGACGGCGGGGTCGGGCGACGCCCGACCCCGCCGTCGGTCACAGACCGGATCGCTCCAGGATGTGCACGCCGCAGGCGGAACCGAGGCCGATGACGTGGGCCAGGCCGACCTTCGCCCCTTCGATCTGGCGATCGCCCGCCTCACCGCGGAGGTGGTGGCAGATCTCCCACACGTTGGCGATGCCGGTGGCTGCGATCGGGTGTCCCTTGGACTGCAGGCCGCCCGACACGTTGACCGGCATGCGACCGTCGCGCCAGGTCGCACCCGAGTTGAAGAAGTCGACCGCGCCGCCCTCCTCGCACAGCATGAGGTTGTCGTAGTGGACCAGCTCGGCGGTGGCGAAGCAGTCGTGCAGCTCCACCAGATCCAGCTCGTCCGGCCCCACGCCGGCCTGCTCGTACGCCTGCTTGGCGGCGTTGCGGGTCAACGTGTTCACGTCCGGCAGGACCTGGCAGGCCTCCTGCCACGGGTCGGTGGTCAGCACCGAGGCCGCCACCTTCACCGCACGGCGCTGCTGCTCCTTGGACAGGGTCTTCAGCTTGGCGCCGGTGGTGACCACCGCCGCGGCGGCGCCGTCGCAGTTGGCCGAGCACATCGAGCGGGTGTTGGGGTAGGCGATCATGACGTCGTTCATGATCTCCTCGAGCGTCATCCGTTTGGTGTACGCAGCGAGCGGGTTCAACGTGGAGTGCGAGTGGTTCTTCTCCGCGATGCGGGCGAACAGCTCGAAGCTGGTGCCGCCGTAGCGGTGGCCGTACTCCATGCCGACCTGGGCGAAGATGCCGGGCATGGCGTTGGTGCCGATGCGTCCGTCGATGGAGGCGACGGCCCCGTAGCGGCCGGACGGCTCCCACGTCTTCTTGTCGGACTTGGCCTTGCCGCCGCCGCCGAGCAGGCCGGCGCCGGCCAGCTTCTCCACACCGACGGCGAGGCCCATCTCGGTCTCGCCGGCCTTGATGGCCATGATGGCGGTGCGCAGGGCGGTGGCGCCGGTGGCGCATGCGTTGCTCACGTTGTAGACGGGGACGCCGGTCTGGCCGATCTGCTTCTGCAGTTGCTGGCCGATGCCGCCGCCGCCCATCAGGTTGCCGGCCGCGATGACCCCGATGTCGTTCATGGTGACGCCGCCATCGGCGAGGGCGGCCCGCGCCGCCTGGGCGGCGAGGTCCACCGTGTCCAAGTCCTTGTGCTTGCCGAACTTGGTCATGTTGATGCCGAGGATCCAGATGTCGTCGTTTGCCATGTCAGGCACCTCCAGCGGTCGCAGCGGGAACGAGGGGTTCGAAGCCGAAAGCGATGGCCTCGACGCCATCGTCGTCGGTGCCGATCGGGAAGGTCACCAGGCGCACCTTCATGCCGAGGTGCACGTGGTCGGCGTCGGGCTCGACGTGGACGAGGTTGGCCCGCACGCTCACCCCGCCGCAGTCGATCACCGCGGCCACGAACGGCACCGGCACCCCGGGGGCGGCGAAGGTGACGATGGTGAACGCCCGCACCTCGCCCTCGGTCGCCACCGTCTCCTCGACGAAGCGGTCACCGAAGCACGACGCGCAGGCGTTGCGGCGGTCGAAGTAGCGGGCCCCGCAGTCGACGCAGCGGTGTGCCGTGAGGTGGGGCTGTTCGCCGAGCTGGAGGTAGTCCACCAGCGGGACCTGTTTGGCCATCAGCAGTCCTTTCCGTCACCCCATTGCCTAGCACTCCCGCAGCCGGCCGGGGCCGCGATCGTGCCTCAGGCGTCGAGCGTGCGGGCGGCGCGCTCCGCTGCCTCGGGCCCCGCGAGTTGGCGCAGCAACAACAGCCCGTCGACCACGGCGATGGCCGTTTCGGCCTCGGTCCGACGCCGATCGGCGGGGCCGTCGATGAACTCGGCCACCCAGCCGATCCACGCCTCGACGAGGAGCGGGACGAGCTCCCGGTACGGGTCACGGCCGGCGGCGGCGAGGCCCATCGCCTCGAAGAACAGTGCGAAGACCGCATCGGCGTCCGGATGGGCAAGGACCGGCCAGGCGGCGCGGAGCAGCGCAAGGTGGTCCGCTGCAGGCGACCGAAAAGCGGCGGCGAGCGTCTGTTGGAGCTGGGCGCCCAGCGCCAGCAGGACCTCGCCGACGAGGTCTTCCTTCGACGGGAAGTAGTACACGACGATGCGGTCGTGCACGCCGAGCCGCTTGGCCACCCGTCCGTAGGTGAGCTGGCTCAACCCGCCGTCGAACGCACTGGCCAACGCGCCCGCCAGGATCTCGCTCTTCGTGTGCTTGTGACCCACCGGGCCTTGATCGTAGTGATCGCCGCGATTAGCGTTTCGCAGTGGTCACTACAAACTCGGAGGAAGTCCGTATGAGGAAGCCCACATGAGGACGCCGGCATGTCGACGATGACGGAGGCCGCAGCAGCCGAGTTGTTCCGGCGTTCCCCGGACCGGTTCCTCGATCTCGGGTCCGGCGCGGGGCAGCTCGCCTACCGAACGGTCGGCCGCGGGCCCGACGTGCTGTTCGTCCATGGGTGGCCGGTCAGCTCGGCCACCTTCCGGACGTTGCTGCCCCACCTGGTCGATCACGTCACCTGTCATCTGATCGACCTGCCCGGCGCAGGATCGAGCCGCTTCACCAGCGGGACCGAGCTGACGATCGACGGGCACATCGCCGCCGTGCGACGGGTGCCGGAGCTGCTGGGCTTGGAGCGGTTCGCAGTCGTCGGGCACGACAGCGGTGGCATGATCGCTCGACACGCGGTCGCCGGTGACCCGCGCCTGACCGCCATGGGCCTGATCGACACCGAGCAGCCACAGGGGATGAGCCGGCGCTTCAAGCTGTTCGTCTCGGTCCGGCGAGCCCCGGGGCTGAGCGCATCGCTCGGCTGGTTGGCCGCCCATCGGCGACTGCGGCGCAACCGGTTCGTGTTCGGTGGCGCGTTCGCAGACCGGTCGCTGCTCGACGGCGAGTTCGACGAGTTCTTCCTCAGGCCGCTCCACGACGAGCCAGCCCGTCGCGACGCCGCAGCCCGGCTCCTGCGCAGCTTCGACCCCCAGCACGTCCGCGACCTCGCCGAGCTCCACCGTCGCATCACCGTGCCCGTCCAGCTCGTCTGGGGAGAGCAGGACCAGTTCTTCCCGCTGACGTGGGCGAAGGAGATGGTCGCGACGTTCCCCGATGCCCTGTTGCACGTCGTGGCCGGCGCCGGCCTGTTCTGCCATGAGGAGCGTCCGGCCGAGGTCGCCCAGGCATTGCTCCCGACGCTGCTCGGCGTGCGCTGACCGGCCGTCCAGCCGCCCAGGCGGTGGTTCAGGATCGGCCGGTATCATGGCGGACACCGCCGCCGTGAGATGGCTGGGCGCCGGACCGACACGCCCGTTGTCCGAGCGGCCGGATCCCCGGCTCCGCGCTCAGCGTTCGAGCAGCTCGAGGATGCTGGCTCGGGAGCTGTCGAGCACGCCGGTGACGTGGTCGGTGACATCGCCCTGGCGGGCGGTGGCGTCGGCGATGTCGACGGCAGCGTGGTTGAGGTCATCGGTGAGGGCGGCGATGCGGGCGATCGACTCCTCGATGGCGCGCATACCGGCTTGCATGGCGTCGACGTCCTGCTCGATGCTCAGGGTGGATTCCGAGGTCTTGAGGGCGAGTTCCTTGACCTCTCCTGCGACCACCGCGAAACCACGCCCGGCGTCGCCGGCGCGGGCCGCCTCGATGGTGGCGTTGAGGGCGAGCAGGTTGGTCTTCTGGGCGACGGAGGCGATGACGGTGGCCACCTCCTGGATGGTCTCGGTCGACGCGCCGAGCTCTGCCACCAACGCCTCGGTGCGCTGCACCGCCGACCGGGCGTCGGCGATGAGCACCGAGGCGGTGTGCGCCGAGTTGCGGACCGTCTCGCTGCCGGCGCGCAGCTCGTGCGCCCCGCCGGCGACGAGATCGAGCTGGCGGATGACGCCCAGTCCGGACGCCGCGACGGCTTCGCGCGCCTCCTCCAGGTTCGCCTCGGCGGCCGCCCTGCTCGCCGAGGCGCGCAACAGGTCCGCCCGCTGCTGCTCGAGCGCGGTGAGCATGTCGTTCACCGAGCCGGTGAGGGCGGCCAGCTCGTCCGAGCCGTGGGTGGGCGCCCGAAGGCCGAGGTCGCCGGTACGCCGGACGTCGGTGGCGAGGCGGGTCACGCTGACGATGCGGCGCAGCACGAGCGTCTCCGCCAGCGCTGCGGTGGCCGTGGCGAACAGGCCGACGCAGGCCAGCACCGCGATGAGGAGGTCCCGCTCCGTCTGCGCCGCCTGCCGGGTCACCGGCCTCGGGACATCGGCGGACAGACGCAACGGCGCGCCGCCTCCCTGCAGCTCGAACGCGGCCGACAGCCGCATGGTGGTGTCGTCGATGGCCAGTACATCCCCGCCCGGCGCGTCCTCAACATCCCCGGCGAGGCGCAGGGGCAGCTGCAGCTGGGCCGACAGCCGCGCCAGGAGCTCGTCGTCCACCGGTTGGAAGAAGGTCAGCCATCCCGCCGGGGTGCCGGTGCCGTCGGTGCGCAGCACCGGATGGGTGCAGAACAGCGATGCCGTGTCGAGCTGCCACAGCCCGCAGGTGCTGCCGTCGTCGGCGCCCACGAACGCCGGGGCGTTCTGGGCGACGCTGCTGGTCGCCGGGTCGAAGCGGTCGGTGTTCGCCGTGCGCCCCCCGGCGAAGAACGCCCCGTCGGCGTCGACGACGATGATCTCGCTGATGTCGTAGTTGTTGAGGAGGTCGGCGGGGGGATAGGTCGCCGCGATCGCCTCGGCGTCTCCGGCTTGGAGGAGCCGGTACGGTTCGCTCCACACCGCGTCGATGCGGGTGAGGCGGGCCAGGGTGCGCTGCTCAGCGCTCACCGCCTCCCGCAAACGGGTGATCTGCTCGTGACCGAGCTCGACCTCGACCGCCCGGAACCCGGTCTCCACCCGCGCGTTGACGAACCAGTTCATACCCGCCACACAGGCCACGGTGAGCACAAGGAACAGGCAGAAGATCTTCAGACGCAGCGACACCGAGCGGGCTTCCCTTCACGATGGATGCACCTGTATCGGCGCAATCGCGGCAGGGGTTGATCGTCCGGCGTCACCGCCGGTCGGGCGGACGGTGCCCCGCGCCCGACCGGGTGCGCGCCCGATCAGCGGGCGGCGGTCGTCGCGCCGTAGCGGCGGTCGGCGGCCTCGGTGCGCAGGATGGCCAGCTCGGCGGCCAGCGCCTGCCGGCCGGCCTCGGCTCGGGGGTCGTCGGGGAGGTAGGCCAGCTCCGAGGCGTCGCCCGCCACCCGGGTTCCGATGAGGTACCGGGGCTTGCTGTAGTCGTAGGGCCGGGCGCGGTGCAGCACGAAGCGGTTGTCCCAGAACAGCGTGTCCCCGGGGGTCCAGTCGTGGCGGTAGACGCGACGCTCGTCGGCCACCACGAACTCCATCAGCGACCGCAAGAGCGCCCGGCTCTCCTCGCGGGGCAGGCCGGGGATGCCGAAGGCGTGGCGGCCGACGAACAGGCTCGGGATGCCGGTCTCGGGGTGGATCTTCACCAGCGGACGCAGGTAGGCCTCGCCGTGGTACACCGTCCCGTAGGCGCCCTCGCCGTTGGACTGCGGGAAATCACCGAGATCGTTGGCCTGCGAGTAGTTCGTCGAGTGGTAGGCGCTCAGGTCCGCGATGCGATCCTTGGTGGCCTCGTCCAGTTCGGCGTAGGCGGAGCGCATGTCGGCGAGCTCGGTCTGGCCGCCCTCGTCCGGGACGATGACGGCGGACAGCATGGCGCACTTGCTGCTGTACGGCTTGTAGGTCGAGTCGGTGTGCCACGCCTCGTTGCCGAGGTTGGTGCGCATCAGCTGCGAGTCGATGTCGAAGATCTCGCCGTAGGTGCCGTCCTTGTGCTTGCGCTGGTTGGCCAGCGCCTGGCCGCCGAACTCGAGCTCACCCCACCGTCGCCCGAAGTCCGCGCTCTCCTGCTCGTTGAGGTGCTGACCCGGGAACAGCAGGAACCCGTGCTCGAGGAAGGCGGCGTGGATCGCGGCGAACTCGTCGTCGCCGAGGTTGCGCAGCTCCACGCCGGTGACCGTCGCCCCGAACGCCTTGCCCTCGATCCGCTCGATGCTCATGTCCTGCATGGCGCGATGCTAGCGATGCCTGCGGCGGCGCGCCCCGAGGCGTCCCACCGCAGGCTCAGCCGTCAGCGGCGGCCGCGCAGCAGCACGCCGGGCCGGGCGCCGGTGGGCTCGCCGTCGCGCCAGGTCACCTGACCGGACACGACCGTCGCCACGTAGCCGTGCACCCCCTGCAGCAGGCGGGGCGCGCCGGTCGGCAGGTCGTAGACCATGCGGGGCGCGTCGAGGCGCAGCGCGTCGTAGTCGATGACGTTGAGATCGCCCTTCTTGCCCACCGCCAGCGTGCCCCGGTCGCCCAGGCCGTACACGGCCGCCGTGTCGTGGGTCTGCAGCTTGACCGCGTCCTCGAGGCGCAGCTTCGGACCGCGGGCACGATCGCGGGTCCAGTGCGTCAGCAGGTACGTGGGCGTGGAGGCATCGCAGATGAGCCGGCAGTGGGCGCCGCCGTCGCTCAGGCTGAGGAAGGCGCCGTGGTGGTTGAGCCGCTCGTAGGTCGGGTTGTGCGATCGCTGCGAATAGTCGGTGAGCGGGAAGTAGATCAGGCCCTTGCCGCCGTTGGCGCACAGCACGTCGTAGCAGTACTCGTACGGGTCGACGCCCGCCGCGGCGGCCAACGCCTCGATGCAGTGCGCCGCGTCCGGTTCGTAGTCGGGGTTCTCACCGAGGGGGTACATCTTGTGGAACCCGTGGGCCACGTCGTGGTTGAACCGCCCGGTGAAGCCGGTCTGTTCGGACAGGATGGCCGCTTTCACCTCGGGCCGGCACAGCTCGGCCAGACGGCGCTCCACCGGCAGCGCCGACAGCCGCACGTACGTGGGGTGCATCTTGAACGGGTTCAGCGACGTCTCCCAGCCGAGGAGCAGGCCGCCCGGCCGCCCGGCCACCTGGGCCAGCACCCGGCCGGGGCCGTCGATCGGCGCCGAGCTCAGCTCCAACAGCTCGCGCCACTGCTCGGGATGGCGGTCGGCCTGGGTCAGGGCGTAGGTCACGGTCAGGCCGTGGTCGGCCGCCAGCGTGCGCATCCAGTCGATGTCGGCGCCGAAGTCACCCTCCAGCCCGCCGAGCCCGATGTCCGATGCCACCTCGACCACGCCACCACCGGCGGCGGCCACGGCGCGGCCCATGGCGATCATCTCCTCGGCGCCGGCGAAGGTGCCCGGGACCGGCTCGCCGTCGAGCGCGAGGTGCAGCTTGGTCCGCGAGGACGAGAAGCCGAGCGCCCCGGCCCGGATCCCCTCGGTGACGATGGCGGCCATCTGCTCGAGGTCCTCGACGGTGGCCGGCTCGTTGCGGGCACCGCGCTCGCCCATCACGTAGGCGCGCACCGAGCCGTGGGGCACCTGGGTGGCGATGTCCATCACCCGCGGCATGCGGGCCAACGCGTCGAGGTACTCGGGGAAGGTCTCCCACTGCCAGTCGATGCCCTCGGCCAGGGCCGAGCCGGGGATGTCCTCGACGCCTTCCATCAGCTGGATCAACCAGTCCCGCTGTGACGCCCTGGCCGGGGCGAACCCGACCCCGCAGTTGCCGAACACGGTGGTGGTCACACCGTGCCACGACGAGGGCGACAGCTCCGGATCCCAGGTGGCCTGACCGTCGTAGTGCGTGTGCACGTCCACCCAGCCCGGCGTGACCAGGCGGCCGGCGGCGTCGATCTCCTCGGCGCCGCGGCCGCTGACCGCGCCGATCTCGGCCACCAGCCCGTGTTCGTCGATGGCGATGTCCGCGTCGCGGGCCGGCGCACCGGTGCCGTCGACCAGATGGGCGTTGCGGATGACGAGCTGGTGCATGGGGAAGCCTTCCGAGGGACGCGGTCAGGGCAGGGGCGCAGCCGTACCCTAGCTGTGCATGCGGTGGGCGTGATCGGCCTTGATGGCGGCCAGCCGCCGTTCGACCAGCGGGATGAACTCGTTGGGGTGGGTGAGGATCCAGAACCGCTCGTGGCGGATGGCGTCGAGGACGAGATCGCCGACCTCGGCGGGGTCCATGCCCCGGGCGAGCTCCGCCGACAGGTTGTTCCAGAACTTCTCCTCGAGCTCGCTGCTCTGGTGCTCGCTCAGCTCCGCGGGCCGGTTGCGGGCGCTGCGGGTGATGTCGGTGTCGATCGGTCCCGGGCACAGCACGCTGGCCTTCACCGCCGACTTGGCCATCTTCAGCTCGATGCGCACCGTGTCCATCAGCGCGACCACACCGTGCTTGGCCACGTGGTAGGCGCCGAGCACCGGCCCGGCGACCAGGCCCGCCATCGACGACGTGGCGGTGATGTGGCCCTCGCCCTGCGCCTTGAGCAGGGGCAGGAACGTGCGCACGCCGTAGATGACGCTCCAGAGATCGACGTCGATCGTCCACTTCCAATCGTCGAGGGACATCTCGTCCACCGCGCCGCCGATGCCGATGCCGGCGTTGTTGCACACCACGTGCACCGCGCCGTACGTGTCCAGCGCTGCCTCGGCCAGCGCCTGGATCTGCGCCTCCTTGCTCACGTCGGTCGGTACGCCGATGGCGCGGTGGCCGGCGGCGGTCAGCCCGTCGACCGCGGTCTGCAGCCGGGCCGCCTCGATGTCGGCCAGGACGACGGACATGCCGGCGTTGGCGAACGAGTGGGCCATGGCCAGACCCATGCCGCTCGCCGCTCCGGTCACCACGGCCGTCTTGCCGTTCACGTCGTACATCGATGCTCCTCGATCCGTGGCGCAGCCGTCCGCGCCCCCGCCGCACCCTACCGAGCGGCTCAGCGGCGCGGGGGAGCGAGCGCCCACCCCAGATGCGCCGGCGCGGCCCGGCGGTCAGTCGCCGTCGCCCGCCCCGGCCCGATCCGCGGCGCGGCGGATGGGCGGCGCGATCGTGGGCTCGTAGCCGAGTTGCACGAAGCGCTCCCGCATCCAGTCGGGGCGGGCGTCGCCCTCGCCCGTCAGCACCGCGTTGAGGTGGGCGCCGTCCTCCCGCCACACGTGGCAGGTGTTGGTGTTCATGCGCAGGCGGCGCTCCCGCTCGGCCTCGCTGGCCGATGCGCCGGAGGCGAGCGACGCGAGCGGCTCGTCGATGGTGATGAGCGCCCAACTGGCCTGCACGCAGACCGGCCCCATGGCCTGGAGCAGCGCGGTGAGGTGTGAGCACCCGTTGGGCCCGCCGAAGAGCCGCCGCACCTCGTGGGTGAACCCGCGGGCGACCGAGATCCCGACCAACGCCCGGTAGTCCGGCAGGATGGCGGTGCACGTGGTGTAGGGGTGGGTGTGCATCTCGGTGGTGATGTCGACGATCTCGAAGCTCGGGATCTCGATGAGCAGCTCGAGGGTCATGTCGTGCACGACGAGAGGCTCGCCGTCCTGCGGACCGAGCCCGATCGGCTTGACGTCGGTCAGCCGGCCGACGACGCGCAGGCGCCCGTCGTCCTCGGCGAACGCCTCGGTCTGGTAGGTCCGGTTGTGGATGTTCAGGCGCTTCGACACGGCGGTCGAGGGTAGCTTCGCCCCCTCGCCGCCGTCGCACCCGGCCGGGTCCTACGGAGCGCGGCGGTTGGTGCGTCGTGAGCTGACGTTGGCCAGCATGCGCTTCACCTTCGCCTGGTTGTGCGGCTTGCGCGCCTCGCCGATGATCTTGGCGGCGATGCCGGTCTTGGCCAGTTTGCTGAACATGCCCATGGGATTCTCCTGTGGTGTGGAACGGAGCTGTTCCCACGAACGCGGTGTCCTACACCTGTCGAGCGGTCAGTCCACGTCGAACCTGCGCTCGAGGGTGACGAGCTCCGCGCCGTCCCAACGCATGCCGCGCATGGTCACGACGATGCGGTCCCCGAGATCGTCGATGTCCACCAGGCCGAACTGCCCGCCGCCGGGGAAGGTGCCCTCGCTGTAGGGCCCGCCCTTCACGGAGCCGGGGCGGTCGAGCGCGGCGGCCTGCAGAACGGGGAATCCGCCTTCGCCGCCGGCGGCGTAGCCGCTGTTGGTGCCGTCGTCGATGGCCACCATGTGCGCGTCGCCGCTGACCATCACGAGGTTGTCGATCCCGGCGTCGGCCAGCGCCTGGCCGATCTCGGCCCGTTCCTCGCCGAACCCGGCCCAGGTGTCCGCGCCCTCCCGTGCGGCGCCGATCCACGGCGTGGCGTTGGCCCACACCACCAGTGCGTGCGTGCGGCCCGCGGCGGTCAGCTCGTCGATCAACCAACGCCGCTGCTCGTCGCCGAGCAGGGAACCGGCCGTGCGTTCGGACCTTCCGTCGGTGATCACGAAGCGGACCCGGCCGATGGTGAACGCCTGGTTGATCGCGCCGTCGCCCGACCGGAGCTCGTAGTGCGGGACCGCAGTGCGGTAAGCGGCGCGCATGGCGTCGCGGGTGGGCGAAGCCGCCCCGGCGTCGTTGGGGCCGTAGTCGTGGTCGTCCCACACGTAGCCGACCGGCACGGAGCGGAACAGCGCGGCCTGCGCCGGCCGGCTGAGCGCGTAGCCGATGGCATCGATGAACGGCTTGGCGACCGTCGCGGTCAGGTTCTCGTAGTGCAGGTCGCCCAGCTCGAGGAACAGCAGCGGCTCGGCGGCGGCGATGGCGTCGTACACCGCTCCGTTCGAGCCGGTACGGGCGCAGGACGCGACGGCGACACGGAACGAGTAGCGCCCCTCCCCGGGGGTGCGGAACCGGCCGACGCCCCGTCCGGCGTCCGCCACGCCGTCCACCTCGATGGTGGTGCGGTACGCGGTGTCCGGCGCCAGGCCGCGGACCCGCAGGGTGACGATGCGCTCGTCTCCGGCGGGTTGCGCCTCGGAGCGCACCGCGCTGCCGTCGCGCTCGCTGGTCGCCACCAGCACCGCCTGCCGGTGGCCCTCGGCCAGGCGGGCGGTGACGCTGATCGAGCGGCTGTCGAGGGCGCCCGCCCAGAACCACTCGACCCGATCGAGCGCGATGCCGCGGGTCAGGCTCGTGGGATGGGTCGGACCGAAGTAGCTGTCGTAGACGGTGGCGGCACCGACCCACGTGCCGGTGACCAGCGCGACGGCGACGGCCCCGACGAGGACGATCTCGACCGGGCGGCGGTGGTGCTGCCAGCTCAACCACAGCAGGACGGCGGGCACCAGCAGCGCCCCGGTGAGCAGCACGGCGGACCCGGGTCGGTACTCGACGCCGGCGAACACGCCGAGGCCCGTCGCGGCGACGGCCAGCAGCAGCGCACCGACGGCCGGCCGTCGCCAGCCGATCAGCGCGGCGATCGACACCAGCACCGCGAGGCCGAGCTGCACCGGCCGTTCGAGCGCGGTTCCGAGGCCGGAGCCCTCCGGGTTGGTCGGTACGCCCCGGGTGAACGACAGCACGGTCAGGCCGATGGCCGCGAGGCCGGCGCTGGCGTGCGCGGCGGCGCGGACCGCTGTCGCCGCGTCGAGGCCGAGGGGGATCGCCCCCAGGGCGCGCGCCGTCGCCTCGCCCGTCGCCGGGGCGGCCGCGGCGCGCCACGGGCAGCTCGGACGGCAGTGTTCGTGCCAGTGATCGAAGCGCAGGCCGCGCTCGACCGTCGCCATGAGCGCAGCTGCGAAGAGCAGGCTGCCGAGGATGTCGAGCGGCCAGTGCTGTCCCTGCGCGACGCGGTGGTACCCGCTGGCGAGAACCACCGCGCCGAGGACGGCGCGCAGCGGGGCGATGACCCACGGCCGGCGCACCAACGACGCGACGACGAGCGGCAGCAGGCCGGCGAGCAACGTGAGCAGGACCAGGTGGCCGCTGGGGAACGAGTCCAGGCGGCCGGGGAACGCCCCGGTCGCCGGCCGGGGTCGGGAGACCAGCGAGCGGACGACCCGTCCGGCGAGCTGGCCCGCCACCACCGCGCCGAGACCGGAGAGGAACAGCACCCGGCAGCGGTAGGCGAGGGCGAGGCCGACGGCGGTGACGGCGATGCCGACGGACGTGCTGCCCGCCAGATCCAGCCAGGTGGCCGGTCCCGGGAGGCGGTGGGCCTGCGCCCAGTCGGCCACCCGCTCGTCGATGCGGGCGATGCGGTGGGGCGACCAGCCGATCAGCATCGTCAGCACCGCGAAGCCCGCCCACAGCACGGCGGTGACCGCGGTGACGCGCCACGACGGCCGCCCGCCGGTGGGTTCGGTCGGATCGACGCTCAGCGCCGAGGATCGGAACAGCCGCACCGCCGGCCCGGGGACGCGGGGGTAGCGGGTGGCGATGCTGAGCGACGCGGTGCCGAGCACCGCGCTGCCGAGCGCGACGGCCAGCGACAGCGCCAGCAGCCAGGCGATGTCCGCGACGTAGCCGCCCGGTCGAACGTAGTTCGCCACGGAGCCGACCGCGACGTACACCGCGGTCGCCCACAGGACGGCGCCGCCGAGCAGGTACACGACGCGCTCGTGCAGGCCGAGCTCACCGGGCGGCGGCACCGGATCGGCGTCGGCGGCGGTCAGCTCCGCGGCGATGGTGCGGGCGGCGAGGCGGGCCTGCTTGATCCGGTTGCGGCGACGACGGGAGTGGGCCACGTCGCGGAGCTGGCTGAGCAACCAGAAGAGCAGCCCGACGCTCATCACCGCAGGCACGAAGATGGAGAGGCGGTCGCCTCCCATCAGGTGGACCATCCGTCGGCGACGGGCCAACCGCTGCGGGGTCGACGGGTCGGGCAGCATCACGCCTCGCCCTGCTCGCCGTGTTCGAGCTCTGCCCGGTCCCCGTGCTCGTCTTCGTCGCCGACCGCTTCGGTCTCGTGTTCGGCTTCGGTCTCGGCTTCGGCTTCGGCTCCGTCGAGGATCGTCACCACGCCGAGGTCCCCGTCGACGAGCACGGACCGGCCGCCGAGCGACGCGGTCGCCCCGGCGACGTCGAGCACGGCGGGCACGCCGAGCTCCCGCGCCAGGATGGCGGCGTGCGAGAGCGGTCCGCCCCGCTCGAGCACGATGGCGCCGGCCCGCACGAACAGCGGCGACCACGAGGGGTCCGTCGCGGTGGCGACGAGCACCTCGTCCACCTCGATGGGATCGGTGGGCCGCCGCAGCACCCGGGCCCGGCCACGGTGGCGTCCCTCGCTCGCCGCCCACCCCTCGAGTCGCCGGCCCTCCACCGGCCGCGCTGCCGGCGTCGCCGTACTGGTCGGTACGCCGGAGAAGCGGACCGGGAGCGGGGCCTCGGCCGCGGCGCGGAGGACGGCGCGGTGGCGGCGTCGCAGCACGGCGGGCGGCGGCACCCGCCCGCTTCGCAGCGCGCCGGCCAGCTCGGCCGGGGTGAGCAGGTCGACCTCGGCCGGGTTGCCGAGCGAGCCCTCGGCGCTCAGCAGCCGGCCGGCATCGAGCGCGACCCGCCGAACCTCGCCGCCGATCGTGAGCACCGCCGCCTTGGTCGCCTCCCGGCGTGCAAGCTGCTCGGTCACCTCGGCGGCCAACCTGCGCACGGACCGCTCGTACAGCCGGCTCCGCCAGCTGTCCCGTTGCCCTCCGGCGGCCTGGGCCAAGGCGGTCCGCAGCTCGGCGATCGCCTCGTCCCCGGGTGCATCGGGGCGGTGGTCGTCGGGCGGAGCGGGCGGCACGAGGCCGAGCTCGGCCCAGGTCGGTCCGCTGAACACCGCCGCCGAGGCGCTCGCGGTCACCGTAGCTCGCGCCACGCCGGCGGTCAGGGCGCCGGCCAGCCGCCCGGCGGTGCGGGGGTCGAGCCGGCGGGCGAGGTGGAGCTCGAGGCGCCGGTAGCCGGCGGCGGCGTCGGCCGCCACCTCGCGCTCGGCGGTCATCGCCCGCTGGGCCAGGTCGATCAGGCGCAGCAGGCGGGTCAGCATCCGGCGTCGATCGGACCCGATCTGCTCGTCGGGCGGTGCCGGCTCGTCGGGCGGTGCCGGCGTGAGCAGGGCCGCAGTGGCGTTGACGGTGTCCGCTGCGACGGTGGAGCGGGCGCGGATGCGCAGCACGCGCAGGTCGTGGGTGACGGATCGAAGCCGGCCCCCTCGTGGCCCGGCCGCCGCGACGGCGCGTCCCCGGCGCCCCGAGCCGAAGTACTGCGCCTCGAGCTCCTCGGCGGCGGCGCCGGGCAGCGTGGTGCTCATGTGGCGCAGCACCGAGAAGTCGAGCGCCGCCCGGCCGTGCACGCGGTGCAGCACGCCGCGCTCCCCGACCAGGTCGACGGGCAGGCTGCCCAGGTCGTCGAGCAGCTGCCGGAACGCTTCCTCGACGAGCAGGCCGGCGAATCCCCACTGCAGCGGGGCGAGCACGCCGGGGAGCATCTCGCCGATCCCGGCGGTGGTCAGGTCGAGACCGTCGAGCGCGGCGGGCTCGTCGTCGATGTCGTCACGCCGCGAGTCGAGCGTGGTGATCGGGCGGGCCTGCACGACCCACAGCTGCGACCCGTCCCACGCCCACTCGACGTCCTGCGGCGCCTGCTCACGCACCTCGATCTGCCGCGCCAGCGCCAGCGCGGTGTGCACGATCGCCGGCACGTCGCGCTGCACCGTGTCCCGGTCGAGGACGTACACCTCGGGTGTGCGCCGGCCCGACACCAACGACTCGCCCAGGCCGCTGACCACCTCGACCCGGGCCGGCGCGACACCCGAAGCGGTGACGGTGGGGTCGACGGTGAAGACCACGCCGGCGTTGCGGGCGGGGATCATCCGCATGACGACGGCGGCCATGGCGGCGCCGGTCGCGTCGATGCCGAGGGCCCGTCGGTAGGCGGCGGGCGCCGGGTGCCACAACGAGGCGAACACCAGTCGCACGGCGCGCCGTACCGCCTCGCCATCGCTGGCGTCGATGTCGAGCAACGAGCGGTACTGTCCGGCGAACGACGACTGCGCGAGGTCCTCGATCGTCGCCGACGAGCGCACCGCCACGAGCTGCGCGTCACCGGCCAAGGTCTCGGCGAGCCCAACGATCGACGCCTCCACCTCGGGTTCGAGCGGCGCCTCGAGGAACGCGGCGTCCACCGCCTCGGCGGGGGTGTCGGTGCCGGCGGCGACCGCGGCGATCACACGGGCGATCGTCGGGTCGCGCACCACCGCTCGGTAGGCCGCGGTGGTGACGGCGCCGCAGGGTGGCACCGGGAACCCGCTGTCGACCAGGCGCTGCAGGGCGGCGCCTTTGCCGCCCAGCAGTTCGGGATCGACCGCGCTGCCGTCGAATCGCACCGCCCACGGTGCGGATGGCGGCGGGGCAGTGCCGGGGTCGTGCGTCGGATCAGCGGGATCGGCCCATCGCTTCACGACCCACCTCCGCATCACCGGTCAGTCCTGCCCGGTAGGCGCCGATCGCCCGGTTCGCCACGTCGGCGGGCCGTTCGCCGGCACCTGCGGCGCGCTGGTCGAGCCAGCGGGCGAGATCGCCGCGGATCGGCACCATCCGGCCCGGCCCGGCCGTGTGCAGTGCGAGGGCGATGGTCAACGACAGCACCGTACTGTGCAGTACGACGAGATCGAGCTGCCCGCCGATGGCGGCGTCGAGGACGCCGACCCCGGAGGCCAGCGCCATGAGCGCCAGCAGCCACCGACCGAACAAACTGACGCACACGGCGACCGTCCTTCCCGCCGTGCCGAGCTCACGAGCGGCACCGCAGAACCCGTTTGGGTCCTGGCCCTCATCCTCGTGTGTCGCCCGCGCCGTGACCAGGGGCGCACCTGCTCTTGGCCACGGGTCCAACGTCCCGATGCCACCGAACGGCTGCGTTCACGCGAAGGTCGGGGAAAAATCACGTTGCTATCCGTGAGTACTCACGTATATGTTGCGGGTATGGCTGAGACGGCGACGAACGACGACCTTCAACTCGTGCACGCCCTTGCGTCTGCCTGGGCCGCGGTGGAACGCCGCACCAGCGGCCGGCTCGGGGCGCTCCACGGGATCAGCCTCGGCGAGTTCCGGCTCCTGCACGCGCTCGCCGAGGCCCCGCAGGGCAGGGCCAGTCGGGTCGAGCTGGCGCGAGCAGTCGGGCTCACCGCCTCCGCGGTGACCCGGGCGCTGCGTCCACTCGAGCGGCTCGGCATCGTCACCTCGGTCAAGAACGACCGTGACGCCCGCCTCGCCCTGGCCACCCTGACGCCCGCCGGCGCAGAGCTCGTCGCCAACGCGGCGCTCGTGGTCGGCGAGCTCGTGACGGACCTGCTGGCGGGAACCCCGCTGGTGATGGCCGACCGGGCCGGCCTGATCGCCATGCTCGTCGAGCTGGGCCGTCAATGAGCACCGAGGGGAGCAGGGCCATGCAGGGCGAGGACATCGAGCGGCTCGGCCGGAGCCTGTCTCCGCGGGCGTACCTGGCGACGTGCGGGCCGGACCGGGAACCGGATGTCGTGCCCGTCCACCCCGGCTGGGAGGGCAGCACCATCTGGATCATGACGGGGCGGAGCTCGGTCAAGGTGGCCAACATCGCCCACAACCCGAGCGTGGCGCTGCACTGGGAGACCAACGGTCGCGGTGACGGGCTGCTGGTGTGGGGCCGTGCGTCGCTGCACGACGAGCCCGCCACCAAACGGCGTCTCTGGCACGGGGTGTTCGACTACGACCTCGACCTCTTCGCCTCCGACGGCCAGGCATCGACCGAGACGGTGTTCATCGGCGTCGAGCCGTCCCGAGCGATCCATGCACTGGCCTACGGCGCTGCCGGCATCCGACGGTGGCGCGCCGCTCGCGATGTCTGACTGAGCGACCGCGGCCTGCGCCGCCTCGGCGACCTCGACCAGACCGGCCCGGGCCGCCGTGATGCGGGCCCGGCCCGAGGCTGTCGGGCTCAGTCCGCTGCGAGGGCGGTGACCTCGTTGGTGGGGGTCGGCGCGTCGACGGCATGGGCCCGCACGGGACCCCGCACCGCCACGTACACGATGGCCACGAGGGCCATGGCGACGCCGACCCACATCGATCGGACCCAACCGTCGACGAAGGCGTGCTGAGCGGCGTCGATCAGGGCGGGGGCCTGAGGGCCGGCCTGCGCCGCCGCGCCGAACGCCCCACCGATGCCTTCCCGGGCGGGTTCGGCCAGTTCACGGGGAAGTCCGGCCAGCGCCGGCTCGATGCTCGAGCGGTACCCCGCGGACAGGATCGAGCCGAGCAGCGCCACGCCGACCGCGCCGCCGATCTCCCGGGACGTGTCGTTGAGCGCCGAGGCGACGCCCTGCTTCTCGGCGGGCAGCGTCTCGGTGATCGCGGCGGTGGCGGGCGTCATGGTGAGGCCCATCCCGAGCCCCATCACGACGAGACCGGGCAGCACCGAGAAGTACCCGCCCTCGACGGAGGCCCGCAGCGCCATGCCCGCCAGGCCGAGCGCGAACAGTGACAGACCGAACAGCATGGTGCGGCGGCTACCGAAGCGCTGGGCGATCTGTGGTGCGACGGTGGACATCGGCATCATGGCCACCGCCATGGGCAGCATGGCGGCCGCCGATCGAAGGGCCGACCAGCCGATCACCGCCTGGAAGAACGGGAACAGCACGAGGAAGATGCCGAACATCACGGCGAACACGATCAGCAGCGTGGCCGAACCGGAGGCGAGGCCACGGTCGGCGAAGGCCGAGAGGTCCAACAGCGGTTCGGCCTGACGGCGCTCCCACACGATGAACCCGGCCAGCGCAGCGAGCCCGACGACCAGCCCTGCGATGGTGAGGGGATGGCCCCAACCCTTCTCGGGGCCTTCGTGGATGCCGAGCACCAGCCCGCCGATGGCCAGCGCAGACAGCACCGACCCGACGGTGTCGAACGGGTGCGTGGCGCCCTCACTGGAGTTGGGCACGTAGAGGGCGGTGAACACCAGCGCCACCACCACGAGCACGATGGGCAGCACGAAGGTCCAGCGCCAGGTGAGCACGTCCACCATGAACGCCGACACGAACAGGCCGATCATGCCCCCGCTGCCGGCGAAGCCGGCCCACAGGCCGATCGCCCGGGCCCGCTCCTCGGGCGGGAAGCTCGACGTGATGACCGACAGGGTGACCGGCATGATCATGGCGGCACCGGCGCCGGCCACCACCCGGGCGCCGATCATCACCCCGGCCGACGGCGCGACGGCGGCGATGGCGGCGGCCAGGCCGAACAGGGCGAGTCCGGCGAGCAGCACCGGCTTGCGGCCCCAGCGGTCGCCGACCGCGCCGATGGGCATGAGCAGCGCGGCGAGGGCCAGGGTGTAGGCGTTGATGATCCACAGCACCGTGCCCTGCGACGCGCCGAGGTCGATGGCGAGGTCCTGTTGGGCGACGTTGAGGCCCGAGACCGACGCGATCACGGCGATCAGGGCGGTGAGCATGGCGATCAGGATGTTGCGCTGCGCCCGTTTGTCGAGGGCCATCGTCGTTGGTCGGTGGGGCGTGTCGGGGGTCACTGAGCTCCTTCGAGACCGTTCCGCGGGACGGACGGGACGGCGTCCATGGCGAAGAACGCTACGATACGGTATCGTCCTATTGTGATGGCTGCAATGCCCAGCTCCGATACCGCCGGTACCGGCGGCGAGTCCGGCCCGGACGCGATGACGGTCGGCGCGGTGGCCCGCCACAGCGTCGATCGCTTCCTCTGGTCGTACCCATCGGTATGCACGCGGCCCTTCAACGGTCCGCACGGCGTTGCGCCGGCGGGTCGGTCCCCCCGTTCAGCCAGGAGCACATCATGAGCCAGGTCCAATCCCATACTGATAGGTATCCCGTCCGTGTGGCGAGCGTGGTCATCGGCGTGGACGATTCGCCCGAATCCCTGTATGCGCTCGACCTCGCCGCCACGCTGGGTGCCGGCAGCGGGGCGACGCTCACCATCACCCACGTCCGTCCCCGCCCGATGGGCCTCGCCTTCGGCTCCGCCGGGGCCGTCGAGTACGAGCAGGCCGAGGACGCGCTCGATGCGGAGGTCGCCCGGGTCGCCGCCGATCGGTTGGCGGCGTACCCGGGGGACTGGAAGGTCGTCGTGCGCCAGGGCCACGTCGCCCAGGAGCTGCTGGCAGTGGCCGACGAGGTCGATGCCGACCTCGTCGTGCTCGGCCACCGAAGCCGCGGCACCGTGCGCGACGCCATCCTCGGCTCGGCCGCCTCGAGCACCGTGCACCACAGCCGGCGCAACGTGTTGGTGGCCGTCCCGCCCCGTTGACCGGCTGTCCCGGGCTCAGCCCGGGACAGCGAGGTCCCGCAGCCCTGCCCCCATGAGATCCTCGAAGTTGCGTCGGAAGAAGCGGTCCTGGACCTCGTCGGGCAGCGCGGCCACCTCGGCGTCGAAGCGCCGCATCGGGTTGCGGCCGCCCTCGACGTGCGGGTAGTCGGAGGAGAACAGGCAGATGTCCGGGCCGGCGTTGTCGATGATCCACCGGGTCGGCTCGGTCGGGTACGGCGTGACCCGCACCTGGCGACGCACGTAGTCCGAGGGCCGCTCGCTCAGCTTCTGCAGGCGCGCCTCGTGGCGGCGGAACGCCTCCATGGCGGCGTCGAGCTGGCGCATGAAGGACGGCACCCACACCGCCCCGAGCTCGATCACGCCGATGCGCAGCAGCGGGAAGCGCTCCAACACCCCGTCGAAGATCAGCATCGACAGCGTCTGCATCGGCGCCGAGGGGATGGCCATGTAGCTCACCGAGCGGAAGTTCTCCCCGCCGCCGTGGAAGTCCGGCTCGGGCGGCAGGCCGTTGTTCCGGTGCTGCGGTGGCATGACCAGCTCGGGCGTGGCGACGTGCATCAACACCGGGAGCCCCGCCGCCTCGGCCTGGGCCCACACCGCGTCGAACGCGACGTGGCTGGGGGCGTGGTCCTTCGGACAGCGGTTGGGGATGAGCAGCGCCTTGCAGCCGATCTCGATCGCCTCCCTGGCGGCGTCGGCGGCGCGCTCGAGGCTGGCCAGCGGCACGTACCCCACCGCCAGCAGGCGCGGATCGCCGGCGCAGAACGAGGCGAGCGACCGGTTGCCGGCCGACGCGGTCTCGTAGATCAGTTGGTCGTCGCCGCTGTGCTCGAGGTTCTCGAGCAGCACGTTCAACACGGTGGGGAACATCAGCTGGCTGGCGAAGCCCATGTGGTCCAGCGCCAGGCTGCGGTCGGCGGCCAGGAACGAGCCGGTCGCCCGCCAGTTCTTTCGGAGCATGACCTCGTTGGCCGCCGCGGCGGCGTACTCCGGGTCGGCGTGCAGGCGCCGGCTGCGCTCGATCTCGGCGAACGCCGCGTCCACGTCACCCAGATCGAAGTTCCGGCGCAGATACGACGTGATGCGAGGCGACGCGAACTCGTCGAGCCACTCGGGCGTCTCCATCACGTGGGCATCCGCGTCGTGCACGATCCGACCCTCGACGTACGGCATGGGCATCCTCTCCTGTTCGGTGCGACGGCACCTGCGAACTCGTGCCCCAACCGTAGTTGGGGCGGGCTGCCCCGACGGCTTGGACTACAAGTCCTCCGGTCCGTTCGGGCTCGGCTACTTCCACGCGTGGGCCACGGACCAGGCACTGAAGATCGCGTCACAGCTCGAGGGTGGTCTGACCCGGGCGAACCTCATGGTGGCGGTGCGGGCGATGGACATGTCGAACCCGATGCTGCTGCCGGGCATCAAGTTCAACCAGAACGGCAACGCCGATCCGTACTTCGTGGAGGGGACCGACATCTCGCGCTACGACGCGGCGAAACAGGCGTGGGTGGCGGCGGGTGCGGTGATCGAACTGTCCGGCCGCTCCCAGCCGTGCTCGTGGGACCAGGCTTCGGGCGGCTGCCGCTGAGGCAGGCACCGCGGTGGCATCATCGCCGCCCGGCTCAGCGGTGGCGGTGGGCGCCGAGCCGGGCCGCGTCGGCTGCGCCGCGGCCGGCCGCCCAGCCGGACGCGTCGACGAGGCGGGCCCGGGTCGGTTCGGAGCCGGGGAACAGGGCATCCATGGCGACCCGCACCGCCTCCCGACGCCGATCCTCGAGCGGTACCAACGCAGCACCGTGCGCTGCGGTCGCCGCGGCGCGGGCCTCGTCGCGGGTCACGGCGAGGCGGCGACCGATCCGATCGGCGTAGGCCAGCAGGAACGCCCGCCGGAACGACGGGGCCCGGCGCTGCGGGGTGGCGTTCTCCTCGCTGTTGAGGGCCCTGGTGGCCTGCACCAGCAGCGAGGTGAACAGCAGCTCGACCGCATCGAGATCGTCGGGAAACCCCACGATGGTGGCCAGCCCGACCTCGCCCTGCCAGGCCACGCGCACCTCGTTGAGCCACGCGACGGTGGCGAGCAGATCCGCCTTCTCGTCACCGTAGGGCGCGTCGATGCACAGCCGCCGGACGCGCACCTCACCGGTGGCGACCCGGCCGGTGTGCCGCTCGAGCAGCGCAGCGTCGATCGCGTGGCGGCTCATGAGCTCCTGCGCCTTGACCGTGAACGCATCGGCCTCGGCGGGGTACGGCGTGGACTCGGCCTTGGCCAGCAAGCCCCGGATGGTGCCCAACAGCTTCGGCGTCGCGGTCGCCTCCCCGGCGACCGGCGCGCCGAGCGGTTCGAGCGGTTCGAGCGCGGGCAGGCGCCGCCACGCCAGGGCCAAGTGCAGCGCCAGTTCGACCGCGTCGCCCACCTCGAGCCGCTCTCCACCGCGCCAGGCGATCAGCGCCGCCTCACGGTCGTCACCGGCCTGCACCATCGCGCTCGCCAACCGACGCACCCGGGCCTCGCCCTCGAGCTGCGCGACATGGATCACCTCGGCCGGCTCCCACCCGCGCCCGCGCAGCGAGCGCAGTGCCTCGTCGAGCTCCCGGCTCACCGCGCGCTCGACCCGGTGCACCCCCGGCCCGTCGAGCCCGTCGAGGTCGGCCAGCGCGTCGAGCGCGGTGTGCAGGTCCCGGCGGTTCGCTCGGCGGGCGCCGAGCAGGCCGGTGACCCGCTCGATCAGGCGGGTCACCTCGTCGTCGCGATCCCCGCTCGAGGTCATGGGCCCAGTCTGGCCCGCTACAGCACGCAGCCGTAGTGGGCGGAGGAGACCAGCCGCACGTACTTGTCCCGCACCGAGCCCGGCCGCACCCGGTCGGACAGGTCGGGGGCGGTCCAGCCGGCCATGCGGCGGGTGATCTCCTCGTCGGACAGCTCGACGTCGAGGGTGCGGGCGGCGGGATCGATGACGATGCGATCGCCGTCGCGCACCGCGGCGAGCGGCCCGCCGCGGGCCGCCTCGGGGGAGATGTGGCCGATGAGGATCCCGTGGGACACGCCGGAGAAGCGGCCGTCGGTGATGAGCGCCACGTCGGCGCCCAGGCCGCGGCCCTGGAGCTGGATGGTGAGCATCACCATCTCCGGCATGCCGGGCGCGCCGACCGGCCCGACGTTGCGCACCACCACCACGGTGCCCGGCACGATCTCGCCGGCCCGGATGGCGGCCATCGTCGCCGCTTCGGAGTCGAACACCCGGGCGGTGCCACGGAACTGTCCGTGCTCCAGGGTCTTGCCCGACAGCTTGAGCACGCAGCTCTCGGGTGCGATGTTGCCCCTGAGCACGCTGATGTGGTTGTTCGCCGGTGCGATCGGCTTGCCCACCGGAAACACGACCGTCTGCTCGCCGAGCTCCTCCAGGGTGGGCACGTCGGCGAGGTTCTCGGCCAGGGTCCTGCCGGTGACGGTGAGGACGTCGCCGTGGAGCAACCCGTTGCGCAGCAGCTCCTTCATCACCACCGGCACGCCGCCCACCTGGTGCAGCGCGGCCATGGCGTAGGGGCCGTGCGGTTGGAGGTTGGCGATGAGCGGTACCCGCTCACCGACGGCCTGGATCCGTTCGATGGTGATCGGCACCTGGGCGTCGCGGGCCACGGCGAGCACGTGCAGGTACAGGTTCGTGGAGCCGCCCATGGCGTAGAGCGTGGTGATGGCGTTCTCGAAGGCCTGCTCGGTCATGATGTCGAGCGGGCGGATGCCCGCTTCGATCAGCCGGAACAGGGCGTCGACGCTGGCCTCGGCCTGCGCCGTCACGTCGCCGTGCAGTGCGCTGCGGGCGTCGTGGTCCGCCGGGTGCGACGCGCCGCGGGGCAGCATCATGCCGATCGACTCGGCCAGTGTGCTCATCGTGTTGGCGGTGAACATGGCGCCGCAGGTGCCGCTGCCCGGCATCACGCAGGCCTCGAGCTCGGCGAGCTGCTCGGTCGTGATGCGGCCGGCCTCGTGCGCGGCGCGGCCCTCGGCGTAGTCGAGGATCGTCAGGTTGTTGCCCTTGGATGCCCACGGTTCGAACGAGACCCGGCCGGGGGAGCTGGTGCCGGGGTAGAGCACCAGCCCGAAGGCGTTGGTCCGGGCCAGCGGCATGAGCGCGGCGGCGCCGGTCTTGTCGCAGCCGGAGATCACGATCATGGCGTCGCCGTGGTGGGCGTAGTGGCCGATCTCGAAGCAGTCCGCCACCACGTCGCGCGAGACCAGGCTGTAGCCGGCCGTCGGGGTGCCCTGGGTGAGCGCGTCGGACACGGCGGGGGCGCCGACGACCAGGCCCTGCCCGCCGCGCTCGGCGATGAGCTCGACGAGCAGGTCGCTGATCGAGGCCACCCGGTTGTTGCAGCGATGGGCGTTGGTGTGCGCATTGGCCACGGTGACCACCGCCGTGGACCGCGCGGCGCGATCGGGGTCGAACCCGGCGGCGCGCAGCTCCACCCGCGACTGCCGCCAGAACCTGCTGCTGTCCTCGACCACGCCCGGTCTCCTCGTGTTCGCGGCCCCGTCCCTGCGGTGGCTCGTGACGCGGGATGATAGGCGGGCACCGGTCGGTGCCGGGCCAGGCGCCCTCCGCGCCCACCTCGCCCACGGCCGAGGGGCGCGGCAGCGGCCCGGGCCAAGCCGAGGCCGCTTCGAGCACCGCGGCCAACGGACCGAGCTCGGCGCCATCATGGCGGGGGCGGGCGATGAACCACTCCGTGCCGAAGCGGGTCCGCCATCCGTCGATGCCACGCCGTGGACCCCGGCGTGCGGTGCGCGGCGCCTGCGAGTCGTGGCACTTGATCGCCTCCATCTTCGCCCGGAACCACGGTTCGCCCTGCACGAAGTGGGTCAGCTCGGCCTCCGCCGACGCGAACGACGGGTCGATGCGCCCGTCGCTGTCGGGCAGCGTGGCGAGGTGGTCGCGGTTGTAGGTCGCCTCGAGCAGCCACGGCACCGCCAGGCGGCGGGCCAGGGCGTGGGCGCTGCGGTGCACCTGCAGGTGATCGGGGTGACCGTAGGTGCCGTTGGCGTCGTAGCCGACCACGGCCAGCAGGCGTGTCCCGTCGAGCAGGGCGGCCACCGATTCCGCCACTGATTCGGCCACTGCGTCGGGCGATGCGTTGCAGAACGCGGCGGGATCGGCGTTGGACGCGGTGCCCGCCATGCCGGAATCGGCGTAACCCAGCCACGCAACCTCGGTCACGCCCAACTCGGCGCACGCCGCCTCCGCCTCGCGGCCACGCCGCTCGCCCAGCGGCTCGCCACCGAGGTCCGCCTCCGTCTCCCCGGCATCGCCCCGGGTGCCGTAGACCACGACCGTGCGCAGTCCGCACGCCGCCGCCTTGGCCAGGAACTCACCGGTCAGCATCGCCTCGTCGTCGGGGTGGGCGTGCAGGCACACCACCGTCGCCGGCATCGTCGCATCCGCGGCCATGTGGCCACCGTAGTCAGACCGACGGCGGCTCAGATGATGTTGGCGCCGCGAAGCGCGGTGAGCTGCTCGTCGGCGTAGCCGAGCTCGGCGAGGACCGCGTCGGTGTCGGCACCGGGATCGGGGGCGGCGTGGCGGACCCGGGTCGGCGTCCGGGAGAACTTCGCCGCCGGGCCGGTGAGCGGCGCCACCGACCCGTCGGACAGCGCCGTCGGCTGGAGCATGTCGCGCTCGAGCACGTGTGGCTCGCGGGCCGCCTCGGCGAACGTGTTGAGTTTGGCCGCCACCAGACCGGCGTCGAGGAAGCGGTCCAGCGCCTCGGCCACGGGTCGCGTCGCGCACCAGTCCGCGATCACCGCGTTGACCGCCTCCCGGTTCTCGAGCCGCTCGGCGTTGCTCCCGTAGCCGGGGGCCCGGGCCAGATCGGACCGTTCGAGCACGTCGCAGAGGCGGCGCCAGTGCGCGTCGAGGGCGACGGCCAGGTACAGGCTGCCGTCGGCGCAGCGGTACACGTCGCAGGGGTGGGTGACATTCACCTGGGCGCCCCAACGCTGCAGCGGCACGTCGGTCGCGCCGAGGCTGAGCAGCCCGTCGCAGTGGAACAGCAGCGCATCGAGCAGGCACACGTCCACCAGCTGCCCCTCACCGGTGCGGTCCCGATGACGCAGGGCGGCCAGCGCCGACAGCGCGCCGTGCAGGCCGGCCAGGTCGTCGGCCAGGAAGGTGGGCGCCTTCACGGGAGGGCCGTCCGGGCTGCCGTTGAGGGACATCCAGCCGCCGGCGGCCAGCGCCGCCGGGTCGTACCCGGCGCGCTCGGCCCACGGGCCGTACTGGCCCCAGCCGCTGATCGACACGTACACGATGTCCGCCTTGCGGGCCCGGCAGTGCTCGTAGCCGATGCCCCAGCCGGCGAGGGTGCCCGGGCGGAAGTTCTCCAGCACCACGTCGGCGGTGGCGACCAGGTCGAGGAACACGTCGCGCCCCTCGGCGGTGCGCAGGTCGAGCGCGAGGCTGCGCTTGTTGCGGTTGACCGTCTGGTTCACGAAGTTGAGCCCGGTCCCACCGATGAGCGGCGGGGCCTGGGGCGCCAGACCGCCCGGGAGATCGATGTGGATGACATCGGCGCCGAGATCGGCCAGCAGGCAGCCGGCCATCGGCCCGGCCCACGCCGTCGTGCAGTCGACCACCCGGGTCGTCTCGAGCGGTCCGGTGCTCGCCGCCAGTGCCTCCCGGTAGAACTCGGCCTTGTCCATAGAGCGGCAGATGGTACGCCGGACCGCAGGGCGGCACGGCTTCGCTGCCATACCGCGCCGCATGGGCGCGGGCAGGGCCGGCCGACCCGGTCAGTCCGCGGCGCGGGCGGCGAGGTGCTCGGCGCGCCCGTCGTAGAAGCGGCGCAGATCGCCGAACTCGGGCTCGGTGGCGAACGCCTCCTGCGTGGCGGCGATGATCTCCTCGTTGGACTTGGTGAGATCGAGAGGCTTGCCCTGCGGCTGCTTCACGTGCCACGGGGTGTCGATGAAGATCTCCACGCCGTTGTGCTCGGGGTCCTGGAAGTAGACGGACCAGGCGTTGCCGTGGGTGAGCGGCATGATCCCGCTGACGCCCTCGTCGGCCTGCAGCCGCCCCAGCAGGGCCTTGAGGTCGTCCAGCGTGCCGGCCGATCGGTAGGCGGTGTGGTGGGTGTTGTTCGACTTCTCCGGTGCTGGTCGGCCGGTGATGAAGGCGACCTGGTGGTGGTGGTTCGCGGTCTGGGAGAGGAACACGATCTCGTTGGGCCCGATCGGCCCGCGATCGGTGACCTCGAAGCCGAGCACATCGGTGTAGAAGCCGACCATGCGATCGACGTCGTGGACGTACAGGACGCTGTGGGCGACCTCGAGGCGCAGCGCTGATGCGGACATTGGGTGACCTCCCCGGCCGGTTCGGTCCAAGTGTTGAACATGCGGCCCCGGCCCGACAAGCAGGCGGCGTGGCGGGCGGCTACGGGGCGAGGTCGGCGATGAGGGTCTCGGCCCACGCCACGGCCTCGAGGAACAGCGCGGCGGCGTCGGTCTGGCCCAGGTCGGTGGCGCCCACGTCCTCGGCCGCCTGCGCCACGCGGAGGTAGTGGCTGAGGATGCCGGCACCGTCGAGCAGCGCCTCCTCCACATCGGAGCGCAGCTTCACCTCGGCCAGGATGTCGACCAGCGGGCGCCGCAGCGCGACGTCCATCAGCGAGAACAGCCCGACGGTGAACGCGGCGTCCTCGTCGCCCCCGTCCCGGGCCGCCAGCCGGGCGCAGATCCGGGCCCGGATCAGCCCGGTGGTGCCGATCACCTGCGGTCCGGACGTGCCGGAGGTGGCGAGCAGGATGTGCACGATCTTGCGCAGCTGCCCGAGCCCGAGCGTGACCATCGCCTCGTGCAGGGTGGCGAGCTGGCGGGCCACCCCGAGCGAGGCGGAGTTGGCCAACCGCAGCAGCTGGAAGGTCAACGCCGGCACCGCGGAGATCAGCGTGGCGAGGTGGTCGAAGCGCACGTCGCTGGCCTGCAATGCGGCTGCCACGCGCAACAGCGCGGCCTGGTGGCCGGGTACCGTGCAGGTGGTCTCGAAGGTGATCGGCTTCTTGAAGAAGTAGCCCTGGAACAACCCGATCGGCTGGGCGAGCAGGCTGCGGAAGACCGCCTCGGACTCCACCTTCTCGGCCAGCAGCTGGGCGGCGGGAGCGACGCTGCGCAGGTGGTCGATGGTGTCGCGGACCTCGTCGTCGGATCGGTCCAGCACGTCGAGCTTGACGATGTCGACCAACGGCAGCAGGGCGTCGAAGCGCCGGTCGCCGATGTAGTCGTCAAGGGCGATCTGGTACCCGGCGGTGCGCGCCGCGGCAACGTCGACGAGCAGTGCGTCGGTCACGTCGGCCCGTTCCAGGACCTCGAGCACGGTGCGCTCGGCGGGGAACACCCGGTACTCCTGCTGGGACAGGGTGGCGGGGCCGACGTTGAGGAACAGGCGGTGCCGGCCCGCCAGCGCGTTCAGCCCGAACTCGAGGACGGCTTTGCGGATCACCTGGAGGGTGACGACGTCATCGTCGGGGTCCCATGTCTCACCGTCGCCCACCCGGTGCAGCAGCTCGTAGCCGAACACCTGCTGGCCGCGATCGAAGATCGGCTGGCGAGCCAGGTAGACCTTCGCCGGCCCCATCGTGGTTCCGTTCGACTGCTGGCGTCCCACCTGCTCCACTCCCAGAGACCCGGGCGCGTGCGGCGCCCTGTGCGCTGATCGGATCGTGGGGCACCGAACCTGAGCGCGATCCCCCGTGCGGATGACCCCGGTCGGGCCGGTCGGTGCGCATCCGGACCGGGATGGGTCCGTCATCGTGACCAGCGCCTCTGACGGCCGGAGGGGGAGGTCGCAATGATCGGGGCAGGCTCCGGAGGAGGAGGACGACGATGGTCGGTCGCAGGCGGTGGCAGTTCGTGCTGGCGGCAGCGGTGGTGGCGGGGTCGCTGGCCGTCGGGTGCGGGGACGACGACGAGGCGGCGGTGGTGATCCCGTCGGCCGAGCGGCTGGCGGCCGCCCTCATCGCCCAGGGCGACCTCGAGGGGACGTGGACCGTCAACACCGGTCCGGAAGGGCCGGACGCCGACGACGCCCCGGTGACGCCGGCGGGCGTCGTGCTGGAGCAGGGACGGCAGCTGCTGCCGGGGATCGAGCTGTGCGACGCGGCGAGCGACGCCTCGCGCGCCGCGGTCGACGTGCGCTGGAAGGCGTTCCGTCAGCTCGACCAGGAAGAGCTCGATCCCATCGACCCGCCGACGGACCGTACCGGTCGGCTGGTCTTCATCCAGGAGTTCCTGACCTCGGCCGAGCCCGGCGAGATCGAGACCACGTTCAACCTGCTGCGCGACGGCATGGCGGCGTGCCTCGGGCCCATCCCGGCCGGCGAGGAGGGCCCGGGTCGGGCGGAGGCGATCGACATCGTGGCCGTGGGCGAGGATCGCGTCGCCGTGCTCACCACCATCGAGGAGGCGGGCGGTGGGGCCCAGTGGTACCTCTACTCCGCGCTGGTCCGCACCGGTCCCACCCTCGCCTCGGTCACGTTGGTCGAGATCACCGCGGGCGAAGGAGTCGCTCCGGAGGAGTCGGCCGCGTCGTTCGGCGAGGTGGTGACCATCGCGGTCGACAGGCTCTGATCGGCGGCGCCGGAGCGAGGAGGAGATCGACTCTGGTGGTCGTCGCCGGCACCGACGATGCTGGGGGTCTCCTCTTCGATCGGAGGTGCCGGGATGCGAGTCCTTGTCGCCCATGCCAGTCCGCACGGTTCCACCGCGTCGATCGCCCGGCGGATCGGAGCCCGCATCGGCCGAGGGGGCGCGGTCGCCGACGTGCGCGCCGCCGAAGGGGTCGGCCCGCTGGTCGGCTACGACGCCGTGGTCATCGGCAGCGCCATCCACGGCGGTGCCTGGCTGCCGGCCGCCGCTGCGCTGGCCGCACGCTGTGCCATCGAGCTGCCCGGCCGACCGCTGTGGTTGTTCAGCGTGAGTTCCGTCGGTGACACCAGCAGTGTGTTCGGCCCTCGGATCACGCAGCGGATGCGGCGCCTGCGTCGCGAGCCGAAGCAGGTGACCGCGTGGCGGGCCGCGCTGCCCGTCGTCGGGCACCGCAACTTCGCCGGCGTGGTGCAGCCGACCGACTGGGGCCGCGTCGGCGACCTGTTCATCCGCCTGCTGCGCGGCCGGTACGGCGATCACCGCGACTGGGCCGATGTCGACGCGTGGGCGGACGGCATTGCGGCCGCCGCGCACGCGGGTGCCGCCGACGCCGCCATGGTGTCGGCCCCGCCGGTCAACCGTTGACGCCGCTGCTCGGTCGACGCAGGCGACGGATCGGTGACGCGGCGCGTCGCGGCGAACGGATGGAGATGATGTCATGGCGAGCGCAGTCCGGCTGGAGCTGTATTGGATCCCCCTCGGTGCGGGGGCGCAGGTCGTTCGCCGCTCCGGCCGGTGCTACGAGGCGATGGTGGCTCGCCGAGAGCGTCGTGCGCCGGTGCCGCTCTTCCACTCGGCGCTCATCGCGTGCAGCGGTGGTGTGCGCACCGTGATCGAGATGACGCCGGTGGTCGACCGTTTCGGGCCCGAGCGGCGAGGCGTCGTGGCGGAGGGCGCGGTCGGTTCGCCGTGGCTCGGTCGATGGCGGTTGTTCCGCTACGAGATCCGCCGCTGGGTGGGCGGCGAGATCCCCGATCTCGCCCACGCGGTGGGCGGTCCGGTTCCGATCAGCGAGGATCCGGCCGTGGTCGCGCACGTGCTGCAGTCGGTCGCGGCCGTGCCCACACCGGTGTGGGGTCGGGACGAGCTGGGGACGGGCGAGATGTGGAACTCGAACTCGGTGATCTCCTGGGTGGTCGTCCGGGCCGGTGTTCTGTCGGCGGCCGGATCGCCGCCCGGTGGGGGCCGCGCCCCGGGCTGGTCGGCCGGCATCGTCGTTGCCGGCCGACGCGCGGGCCGGGAGTGAGCGGCCCGCCTCTCGGCATCGAACGGATCCGGCCGGCATCCAGGTTCAGCTGAACGGTGACAAACCATGTGGTATGGCGGGGCTGGGTCAGTTCCAGGTGGAGTGGTGCAGGCCGGGTGGGTCGGCGAAGACGGAGATGATGTAGTGATACTCGGGTCGGTCGTGCCAGTCGGGGGTGATGGCGTCGGGTTGGACATCGGGGTTGAGATTGATGGGGTGGACCTCGGTTGGGGGTTGGTCGAGGGCCCAGCCGTCGGGGTTGGTGAACTGAAGGCTGCCGTCGGGCAGGGTGGTGATGGTCCAGTGGTGTTCGTGGACGGCGCGGTGATGTCGGCGGCAGAGCAGGAGGAGGTTGTCGAGGTGGGTGGGGCCGCCATCGCTCCAGTGGTGGACGTGGTGGGCGTCGAGCCATGCTCGGTGGGTGCAGCCGGGGAAGCGGCAGGATCGGTCTCTTGCGTGTAGCGCCCGGCGCATGGCGGTGGGCACCACGCGGGTCTTGGCGCTGAGGGCGACGGGACGGCCGTCTGCGTCTTGGTAGAGGCGCACGAGGTTGCTGTCGCAGCTGAGCCTCCTGGCCGTTTCGGCGGTGATGGCGGCGCCGTTCTCGAGGTGGCACTCGGCGTTGGGGTCGTCGTGGGTGAGCACGGCGGCGTCGACGTGCACGACGACCTGGTAGCGATCGGCCGAACCGGTGCTGACCGCTGGCGCGTTGGCGAGGGAGCGGGCGGCGATCTCCACCAAGGCGTCGGCCCGGCGTTGCGCGATGGGGGTGCTCGGCTCGTCATCCATGGCCTGGTCGAGGGCGTTGGCCAGCACGGCGTGGTCTTCGGCGGGAAGGCGGGCGATCATGACGACGGTCCCGTCGTCGTCGTGGCGGAAGGTGACGCTGCGCCGCCCGGCCGGCCGGTTCTCGGGCCGTTCGGGGTTGTTCAGGACCCGGGCGCGGCGGATGCCGGTCACGATCTGTTCGAGGCCGGCGGTGTGGATCGACCGGGCGGTGTCGAGCAGCCCCTGCTCGATGGCGGGGTGGGCGACCCGGGTGATGGCGCGCACCTTCGAGTAGGACAGCTCTCCGCGTTCGAAGGCGGCGGCGATGAGCGGGAGGTGTTCCAGGGCGCGGGCGACGCGGACCTTCTCGTGCGCGGCGCGGCTGTCGAGTGAGCAGCGCCACATCAGCCACTTGGCGCAGGTTTGGCATTCCCAGCGCTCGTAGAGCTGTCTTCGATCGAACTCGGCGACCAGGCGCAGCCAGCGGTATTCGCTCGCCGCCATGCTCGACGACCACGACACCAGCGCCCACTCCAGTCGCTCACCCGCCAACGAACCCAGCCCGTCGTCATCAAGGCGCAGCACATCGGCCAGCTCCACCACATCCGCCATGTCAGCCATGACGAACACCGTACGCAGGAGGTGTGACAGTGAAGGTCGGCAGCGGGGAGCTCACCCCATCCGTCGCCGTTCAGCTGAACCTTCGGCTGAACCTTTCGCTGAGCGCGGCGACGAACCGTCAGCTGATCGGCACAGCCCGTGCCCCTTCGCCGCAGGTGGTGGCTTCGCCCTGCCCGACCGACGTCGACGCTGTTCAGCTGAACCTGGATCCACCGAGTTGGCTCGTGTGGGCGGGTGGTTCGATGGGTCGCGTGTCAACGCCTCCGTCGCGATCGGCGGCGGACGAGGTGCGGATCGTGCTGGCGGTGTTGCGTGGTGAGGTGACCATCGTGGGGGCAGCTCGTCGTGCGGGTGCGTCGCGGACATCGATTGCGAACTGGCGTGACCAGTTCTTCCACGGCGGCCAGCACGCGGTCGCTTCGGGCGGGGCGACCCGGCCGACGAGCCGTGAGCGGCAACTCGCGGCGGAGAACGGGTTTCTGGGCCGCCGCGAAGGCCTAGGGCGACTTAGGGCTAGGGCGAATCGACGACGGCCCCTGCTTCGAGAGGGGCGGGTTCGCCGCGCGGGCGGCATCGAAGAAGCACCTTCGTCACGTCCACACCCGCCGCAGGGCCCCGTGGACCAACGGCGTGATCGAACGGTGCCTCGGCTCGCTGAAGAACCAGCGGCTCCACCACCGCGACATCGCCGACGCCGTGCAGTTCGCCGTCCACTGGCTCCAGCGGCTGGTGGCACGCCGAGCCGGCAGGTCACGGACGGCTGACCCGACCACTCCCGCCGCCGGTGGGGCAGACTGCCGTCCCGCAGGAAGAGGAGGGTCGATGGTGGATGTGCAGCGCAGCCTCGACGAGGCGATCGAACGCAGTCGGCAGGCGGTGGCGGGGGTGATCCGAGGTGACGCACGGCCGATCCACGCCCTGTACGCCGAAACCGAGGATGTCACCCTGGGCAACCCGTTCGGGCCGTTCGTGCGGGGCCGCCGCGCGGTGGTGGACACGACGACGGCCGCGGCGGCCCGCTACCGCGACGGTGAACTGCTGGAGTTCGAACCCGTCGCCCGCCACGTCGCCGGCGATCTGGCCTGCGTGGTGGAGGTCGAGCGCTTCAGGGCCAAGCTGGGCGGTGCGGACGAGCTCACCCCGCTCAGCCTGCGCGTCACCAGCCTCTACCGGTTGGACGGCGATGCGTGGCGGCTGGTGCACCGCCACGCCGATCCGATCACCACGGCGCGGGGCGCCGAATCGCTGCTGCCGGACTGATTCGGGCGGGTCGGGCCGGGCCGCGGTTCAGCGATGGACCGCGATCGGTGCCGGTCACCGGCGGGCGCCCCACCACAGGCCGGCCAGGTACACCGCCTGGCAGACGCTGGTCAGCGCGGCTGCGCCGGCTGCGCCGAACGCCCCCACCCCGAACGGAAGGGCCACGGCGTTGAGCAGGGCGGCGCCGCCGATGGCACGGGCCGCCACGCCGGGGGTGCCGGCGCCGAGGTGCTTGGCCGAGATCACCCAGGCCGTGTTGAACGCCACCTGGCCGGGGATCAGCAGCCACAGCAGCTGGACCGATCCGGCGAACTGTGCGCCGAACAGCGCTGGGATCACGAACGGTGCGGCCACCGCCGACGCTGCGCCGATCAGCGTCGAACAGGCGAGCACGAGGGGGATCGCCCGGCGGGAGATGTCCTCGCCGTCGCGGGCGAAGGCATCGGGCAGCACGACGTCGGCGAAGCCACGGGCGAGCGGCAGGCTCACCTGTGCGGCGGTGGCGGCCACCGCGTAGCGGCCGAGCTCGGCCGACGGCACCGCGAAGGCCAGGAAGACCTGGTCGATGCGACCCAACGAGATGTTGGCGATGGTGACGACGGCCTGGGCCCGGCCCAGCACCAGCTGCCGGCCCATCAACTGCAGTTGGGGACGCCCGCGGACGAAGGCGTCCATGGCGAGCAGCACCACGATCCGGCTGGCCAGGTAGCACAGCAGCCAGCTCGCCAGCGCGGTGGACAGCGTCAGCCGCCCGATCACCGCCAGCACGGTCACGAGCACGCTGTTGGCCAGCAGGTGGGCCGACTTCGCCGCCGACAGACCCCACGTCGCGCCGGACGCCATCAGCCGCAGCTGCATGGCCGTCGCCGCCGGCATGCTCAGCACGGTGCCGATGAGGCCGATCCGGTACCAGTCGAGGGCAACCGCGGGGTGGTCGGCCAGTAGCCACGGGGCGGTGGCGTACAGCACGCCGGCCGCCGGAATACCGATCAGTATGGCAATGCCCCAGGCCCCGTCGAGCAGCGCCCTGCGCTCCACCCGGCGGGTCATCATCGCCGAGGCGTAGGGAACGCCGAGGGCCAACGCCCAGCCGACGAGCTGGGTGGGGACCAGCACGGCGGCCAGCGAACCGCGGCCGTCGTCGTCCAGGGCCCGGCTGAGGATCGGACCGGTCAGCAGGCTGCAGGCGAAGACGATCATCTCCACCGCGCCCGGGCCGAACAGGGTGGCGACCCGCGCCGGCCGGACCGTCGATGCGCCCGTCGATGCGCCCGTCGGCGCGCTGGCCGTCGGCGCGCCGGTCGCCGCCGGCGAGGTGGGGGAGGCGGCGTTCACGGGGCCGTGCCGGGGCCGCGCCGCGGTCGATGATGCAGACGTCGCTTTGGTGGCACGCTCTCCCGCTCTCCCACGTGGTCCGGCAAGAGCCTAACGACGCCGGATGCCCACGCAACGAGTCCCCAAGACAAACGCTCGGCCCAAACAGTGACGGACTGTCCATGCGAAGGCACTATCCACGGTAGACCCTCCGATAGCAGCACGGACAGCGCCACCGAAGGATCCTTCCGTCACCGTCGGCGGTGGAATCGGCGCATGGCTCGTTAGCCTGCCGATGACGCAGCGGAACACGTCCTCGGACGTGGCGGAACAACAACGGCGGAGGTACGCGATGCGGGCGGCAACGGTGGGCGCGATGGTGGCAGCGTTGGGGCTGGGCCTGGGGTCGGCGTTCGTCGATCCCGCCGGGGCGCAGCTGCAGTTCGAGACCTGCGCCGAGGTCTACGCCTTGGGCTGGGGGGACATCGAGCCCGACGAGCCCGGCTACTCGCTCGACCTCGATGTCGACGGCGACGGGTTCGCCTGTGAGTTGAACGGCGACGACGATGCCGGGGCGGGGGCCACGACGTCCACCACCGTCACGCCGTCGAGCACCTCCACCACCACCTCCACCACCGTCCCGACGCCCACGGCGGCCCCGTCGACCACGTCCACGGTGCCCGCCACGACGACCACGGCGCTGCGGGCGGCGGGGGCTGCGTCGACCACCACCCCGCTCTACGCGAACTGCGCCGCGGCCGCCGCGCTCGGGGTGACCAACATCGGTACCACCAACCCCGGGTACCGGTTGGCGCTCGACAGTGACCAGGACGGCATCGCCTGTGAGAGCGGCACCGCAGTCGCGGCGGCGGTGCTGCCCTTCACCGGGGCCCGTGACGTGACGTGGATCCTCGGCGGCGCGGCCGTCGGGCTCGGGCTGGCGTGGACGGTGTCCAGTCGCCGTCGGCTGCGCCCGATCAGCTGAAGATCGGTCGGCCCGGCGCCGCGCGCAACTCGGCCCGGCGCTGCGCGCGGTTCGGCCCGGCGCTGCGCGCGATGTCACCCGCGTCAACCGGGTCGTCGCCCGGGCACGCTGCGGCCCCGCAGCGCTCGGGCGGTGAGCACCAATGCCATCGAGGCCGCCGCGTAGCGCAACCCCAGCGCTGCCCGGCTGGACCCGAAGCGGATGGTGAGCTCGAACGTGCCGGTGCCGTCGATGACCCACCCGTTGCGGTAGCCGTCGAGGCGCACATGACGGGCCGACACCGCCGGTGGCAGCCCGTGCAGCGCCCAACCCGGATCGAACGCCTCCGTGGTGGCGAGCACCGCGCCCGGGCGGTCCACCCGCACGCGGATCCGAACCTCATGCCCGTCATGGGCGAGGAGCTCGACATCGGCGGCCGGTGGTCGATCGCTCGACGTCGCATGGGTGCGCCCCTCGGTCACGGTGACGACCTCGGCGGCGGCGGGGTGGTACACCGGGCGGCCGTACTCGGCGAGCGTGCCTGCGTCGCTCCCGTCGGCGTAGACGTACAGCGCCAGGGGGTTGCCGGTCGCCTCGACGGCGAGCACGGCGCGTTCCGGACGCTGGGAGACCGCCAGCCGGCTGCCGTCGACCACGTCGCCGGTGAGCGGTAGGCACCGCTGCTGCACGGTGTCGAACAAGCACAGGCGCGGCGCGGCGCCCCGTACCGAGCGGTACGGGAGGGTCAGGGTGAGGCGCCGGCCGGCCGGCGAAGCCGGGAGGTCGGCGTGGACGCAGGCGGAGTGACGCACCGCGGTGAGCCGGATCCCGCCGTCGTCGAGCGCGTCGGCGCTGAGCCCGGCGGCGGCGAAGCCCTGCCCGTCGACGCGGTGGCAGTCCTGCAGCTCGGACCACGGGCCGACGCGGTCAGCGGTGTCGGTGCTGTCGGCCGCCGCGCCGGGCCCGGCGAGCACATGGACGCCGGCGGCCAACCCGACCTGCTCGACGACGGGCGCGGACGTGTCCAGGGCGAGGGCCTCGCCCGCCCGGGCGCGCACCAGGTCGACATCGCGGTAGTCCGCCACGGTGCGATCATCGCCCGGATC
>JADLEF010000014.1 GCA_020846295.1 Acidimicrobiales bacterium | reverse complement strand
TCATCGAGACCCGGATCTTCTCGGCGAAGAGGTTGAAGGCGTGCGCCACCCGGGCGATCTCGTCCTTGCCGGAGTCGTCGAGGCGGCGGGTCAGGTCGCCCTCGCCGGTGGCGATGTCGTTCATGGCTCCGCCCAGGGTGTTGAGCGGGCGGACGATCGAGCGGGAGATGACCATCCCGGCACCGGTGGACAGCGCGAGCACGAACACCCCGGCGATGATCATCACCGTGCGCGAGGTGGAGGCGGTGGAGGTGGCGCTGGCCCGGTTGGCCTCGGAGCGGCGATCGACCTCCTCGACGGCCTTGTCGATGGCGGCGGTGATGGCCGCGTCCTGCTCGATCGCGGTTCCCAGCACGGCCTCCTCGGCGGCGGCGCGGCTGGCCGGGTCGCCGGCGCGGAGGTTGGCCACGATCTCGGCGTCGACGGCCATGAACTCATCGAGGTGCGCGACCGCCTCGTCGAGCGCCGCGGTGGCGACGGCGTTGTCGGTGAACTCGGAGCGCAGCGTGCCGATGTCCTCCCGGAGCTTCTGCTCGGCGGCGAGGAACGCGGCGCGGGCGCCGTCGCCGTCGCCGATCGGCTTGCCGAGCTCGCCCTCGTAGGCGTAGGCGGTCTGCCAGCCTTTGAGATCGGCGGCGTCGTACCGCAGCTCCATCGCGTCGTGGGTGTAGTCCACGTCGTCGGCGACGGAGTCGACGCTCCCGGCGACGGAACCGACGTTGGCGATGGCGATGCCGGCCACCACCAGGATGAGCAGCGCGACGGCCCCGAAGCCGGCGCTGAGTCGACGTGAAACGGACAGCTTGCTCAGGCTGTGCATGGATCCGATACCTCCAGGAAAACGCTCACGGAGGTAACGGCGCGTCGGGAGTAGACCTGAACCGGTCATCGTGGGGAAAGGGACTGAGGTCCCGGTCCGATCGCGCCGATGTATCGCTGGCGTGCACCGGCCCGCACCGGTCGAGGCCTCCGTCACCTCGATTGGCCCACAGCGTCCAGCTTGCGGTTAGCTTCGAGGCACCGTGGTCACGATCGCCTTCGGGCTCAACCATCGCAACGTCCCGCTCGACGTGCTCGAGGCGGTGAGCGTCTCACCCGAAGGCCGCGAGAAGCTCGCGCTGGACCTGCTGGAGCCCGGTCTGGTGCGCGGCGCGGTCGTGCTGGCGACCTGCCACCGGCTCGAGCTCTACCTCGACGCCGAGCGGTTCCACGACTCGTTCCGCGTGGTGCGCGATGCGGTCGCCGCCCGCACCGGAGCGGACCCGTACCTGCTGTCGGATCGGCTGGTGCCGTACTTCGACGGCGAGGCGACGCAGCACCTGTTCACGGTGGCCGCCGGCCTGGACTCCGCCGTCCTCGGCGAGCACGAGATCCTCGGCCAGGTGCGCACCGCGTGGGAGCTGGCCCGCTCCGCCGGCACCGCCACGCCCACGCTCAACCTGTTGTTCCGTCGGGGTATCGAGCTCGGCAAGCGGGTGCGAACCGAGACCGCGCTGGGGCGGGGCACCGCCTCGATCTCCCATGCCGCGGTGGAGCTCGCCGCCGAGGTGCTTGGTTCGCTGGCCGGGCGCCGGCTCGTGGTGCTCGGGGCCGGTGAGATGGGCTCCGGCGTGGCGGTGGCGGGCGTCGCCGCCGGCGCCGCCGAGGTCGTGGTGGCCAACCGCAGCGCCGCCCGGGCCGAGGCGCTGTGCGCCGGCCTGCCCGCCAGCGTGCCGAACCGGGCCATCACCCTCGACGGGTTGGACGACGCGCTGCTCGAGGCGGACGTCCTCGTCACCTCTACGGGCTCGTCGCGTCCCGTCCTGGCCGCCGAGCACCTCGCCCGCCTCTGCGCTCGGCGTCGCGGTGCGCCGCTCGTCGTGGTCGATGTGGCGATGCCGCGTGATGTCGATCCCGCCGCCCGCGCGGTGGACGGCCTGCGGTTGATCGACCTCGAGGACCTGCGGGCCCACACCGACCGCGGGTTGCACGAGCGCCGCCAGGCGGTTGGTGAGGCCCAGGCGCTGGTCCACACTGCCATCGAACGCTACGAGGCGGAGCTCGCCGGACGTACGGCTGACCCGGTGGTCGCCGCGCTGCGCCAGCGCGCCGAGCAGGTCCGCCAGGCCGAGTGGGAGCGCGTCGGGTCCCGGCTGGACCAGCTCAGCGACCGCGACCGCGCCGCGGTGGAGGCGATGACCCGTTCGTTGCTGGCCAAGTTGCTGCACGAGCCGACGGTCCGCCTGAAGGCGAGCGCCGGGTCCGCCCAGGGCAGCCGTCTCGCCGAGGCGGCGGCCGAGCTGTTCGGGCTCGAGTACTGACGCTGTGCTGATCCGCATCGCGACCCGCTCGTCCGCGCAGGCGCTGGCCCAGACCACCTGGGTGGCCGAGCGGCTCCGGGCCCTCGACCCCGAGGTGGAGACGGAGCTCGTTCCCACTGAGACCACGGGGGACATCGACAAGGTCACCCCGATCTGGGAGATGGGCGGCAAGGGCGTGTTCGCCAAGGAGGTCCAGCTCGCAGTGCTGGCGGGCCGGGCCGACATCGCCGTGCACTCCGGCAAGGACCTGCCGTCGCGCACGCCGGACGGCCTGACCATCGGCGCCGTGCCCGCTCGTCGGGACCCTCGCGATGCGCTGGTGGGCTGCCGGCTCGACGAGCTCCCTCCTGGTGCCCGGGTGGCCACCGGTTCCATCCGGCGCCGCACCCAGCTGGCCTGGCTGCGGCCCGACCTGACCTTCGCCGGGCTTCGCGGCAACATCGGGACCCGTTTGGAGAAGGCGTCGTCGTTCGACGCCATCGTGGTGGCCGCGGCCGCCCTCGGCTGGCTGGGCGAGACGGCGCGGGCGGCCGAGATCCTCGAGCCCGACGTCATGCTGCCGCAGGTCGCCCAGGGGACCCTCGCCGTCGAGTGCCGCAGTGATGACGAGGATGTCCTCGCCGTCCTCGCCGATCTCGAGGACCCGCCGAGCCGCCGGTGCTTCGACGCCGAGCGGGCGTTCCTGGCGACCCTCGGCGGGGATTGCTCGCTGCCGGCCGGCGCCTACGCCGTCGTCGGGGCCGAGGGCGCAGTGCAGGTCAGCGGGTTGATCGGGTCGCTCGACGGCCATGTCGTGCTGCGTCACTCCCTGAGCGGGTCCAACGCCTGCGACCTCGGGCGGGCGGTCGCCGCCCACTTGCTGGACCAGGGCGGCCGGGCGCTGCTCGAGGGCTGACGCCGCCAGGATGGGCGGGTCGTCGATGGGTGGGTCGGCCGAGCCGCTCCCGCTGGCGGGGCTCACCATCGCCGTCACCCGGGCCGAGGACCAGGCCGATGCGCTGTCGGCGCCGCTGCGCAGCCTCGGCGCGGCCGTGGTGGTCGTTCCCCTCATCGCGTTCGAGGCGCCCGAGGACGGCGGTGCCGCACTGCGCGACGTGGCCGCCCGGTTGCGGGAGTACGCGTGGGTGGTGCTCACCTCCGCCAACGGGGCTCGCGCCCTGCTGGCCGCGCTCGGGCCCGATGCGCAGCTGGGCGGGGTTCGCTTCGCTGCTGTCGGCCCGGCCACCGCCCGGGTGCTGCTCGATGCCGGCGCCGAGCCCCCGTTGCTGCCCGAGCGGTTCGTGGCCGAGGGCCTGCTGGAGGTCTTCCCGCCCGCCGACCTCGCCGACCTCGCCGGGCCCCGCCGAGTGGCGCTGGTGCGCGCGGCGGCGGCGCGCGGCGTGCTGCCGGCCGGGCTGCGGGACCTCGGCTACGACGTCGACGACGTCGCCGCCTACCGGACCGTCGCCGCCACCGTGACCCCGCAGGCGCGCCGGGCGCTGGCGGCGGTGGATCTGGTGACGTTCACCTCGCCGTCGACCCTGCACCGCTTCATCGACCTGTTCGGCGCCGACCTCCTGCGCGGACCGCGCGGTATGGCGGTGGCGGTGATCGGTCCGGTCACCGCCGATGCGGCCGCTGCGGCCGGCATCGCCGTCGACGTGGTGGCCGCCCGCTCGGAGCTCGGTGGCCTCGTCGAGGCGATCTGCACGTGGGTCGCGTCTCGATGACCCGATAACGTCGCGCCGTGCTGGCCGGTATCGTCTTCGACTTCGACGGGCTCATCGTGGACACCGAATGGCCCGAGTACCGCTCCATCGCGGAGCACTTCGAGCACCACGGTCTCGAGTTCCCGCCCGAGCGCTGGGTGCACGTCATCGGCTCGTCGTGGGACGTGGACTGGATCGGCCAGCTCGAATCGGCGCTGGACCGCGAGCTCGATCGCGTCGCGCTGACCGAGTCGAGGCGGCTGCGGGCCAGGGCCCTGCGGGATCCGCTCATCGTCCTCGACGGGATCGCTGCGCTCATCGAGACCGCTGTCGAAGCCGGCGTGCCGCTGGCGGTGGCGTCGAGCTCGCCGCGCTCGTGGGTTGAACCCCACCTGGAGGACCTCGGGTTGCGCCACCACTTCCCGGTGGTGCGCTGCCGCGACGACGTGGTCGAGGCCAAACCGTCGCCCGAGCTCTACCTCGCCGCCTGTGCCGGCCTCGGCATCGATCCGGGCCGGTCCGTTGCCATCGAGGACTCCGCCAACGGCGTGACCGCGGCCAACGCGGCCGGGATGGTGTCCGTCGCCATCCCCAACCGCCTGACCAGGTTCCTCGACCTGTCCCACGCTGCGCTGGTGGTGGAGTCGGCGGCGGCGCTGGATCTGGTGCGGTTGCGGACCCTGGTCGCGGGCGGCTGATCACCACGTTCGGTGAAGATGATTGCGCCCTGTGCGCAGGACGGGCAGACCGTTCGAACCATACCTCGCAGTATGCTCGGGATTCTCCGGTGACGAAATGCGGGCCGTCCGTCGGATCCCGGCGACATCCGGCGTGGCGCCCCGGCGAGCTGGGCCTGCACCTCTCGGACCAGCACTACGATCGCAGCGTGAACTTCCCCCAACGCCGCCTCCGCCGGCTGCGCCGCACCCCTGCCCTGCGGCGGCTCGTCGCCGAGACCCGCCTCACGCCGGACGATCTGATCGCGCCGTTGTTCGTGCGGGAGGGCATCGACTCCCCGGTGCCGATCGTGTCGCTGCCCGGCGTCGTGCAACACACCCGCGAGTCGTTGCGCAAGGAGGTGGCGGAGCTGAAGGCCCTCGGGATCAGCGGCGTCATCCTGTTCGGCGTCCCCGCCGAGAAGGACCCGCAGGGCTCCGGGGCCTGGGACCCCGACGGGATCGTGCAGGTCGCGGTGCAGGAGCTGCGCGACGACCACGGCGACGACCTCGTGGTGATGACCGACCTCTGCCTCGACGAGTACACCTCCCACGGTCATTGCGGTGTGCTCGACGACCGGGGCCAGCCGGACAACGACGCCACCATCGAGCTCTACGGTCAGGTGGCGGTGGCCCAGGCGGAGGCCGGCGCGTCGATCGTGGCCCCCAGCGGGATGATGGACGGCCAGGTGCTCGCCATCCGCGAGGCGCTGGACGACAGCGGCTGGGACGAGGTGGCGATCATGGCCTACGCCGCCAAGTACGCCTCCGCGCTGTACGGCCCGTTCCGCGACGCGGTGGATGTCACCATCGAGGGCGGCGGGGACCGCAAGGGGTACCAGCAGGACTACCGCAACGCCCGTGAGGCGATGGAGGAGATCCGCTTCGACCTGGCCGAGGGCGCCGACATCATCATGGTCAAGCCCGCCGTCGCCTACCTCGACATCATCAGCCGCGCCCGGGCCGAGCTCGACGTCCCCTTGGCGGCGTACCACGTGTCCGGCGAGTACGCCATGATCAAGGCCGCCGCCGAGCGGGGCTGGATCGACGGCCCGGCCGTGGCCTTGGAGCACCTGACCGCGGTGAAGCGGGCCGGCGCCGACCTGATCCTCACCTACCTCGCACGCGAGCTGGCGGAGACGCTGTGAGCGCGGCCTTCGAGGTGAGCAACGCCAACTGGTTCGAGCGGGCCAAGGCGGTGATCCCCGGCGGGGTCAACTCGCCGGTGCGCTCGTTCCGCTCGGTCGGCGGCACGCCGTACTTCGTCGCCTCCGCCGAGGGCGCCCACGTGATCGACGTGGAGGGCCGCCGCTACATCGACTACGTGCAGAGCTACGGCGCGTCCATCCTCGGCCACGCCCACCCGAAGGTCATCGAGGCCATCCGCGCCGCCGCGTTGGACGGCACGACGTTCGGTGCGCCCACCGAACGGGAGGTGCTGCTCGCCGAGGCCATCGTGGGGCGCATCGGCGGCGTGGACCAGGTGCGGCTCGTGTCGTCGGGCACCGAAGCGGTGATGTCCGCGCTTCGCCTCGCCCGGGGCGCCACCGGTCGGGCCAAGATCGTGAAGTTCGCCGGCCACTACCACGGCCACAGCGACTCGCTGCTCGCCGCCGGCGGATCCGGCGTGGCCAACCAGGGTCTGTCCGGCTCGGCCGGGGTCCCCGACGCGGCGGTGGCCGACACCGTGGTCGCCCCGTTCAACGTGGTGCCCGCGCTCGATGCCGACACCGCGGTCGTCGTGGTGGAACCGGTGGCGGCCAACATGGGCCTCGTCGAACCGGAGCCCGGCTTCCTCGCCGCACTGCGCGCCGAGTGCGACCGGGTCGGTGCCCTGCTGCTCTTCGACGAGGTCATCACCGGCTTCCGCCTCGCCCACGGCGGCGCCGAGGAGTGGTCCGGGGTGCGGCCCGATCTCTGGTGCTTCGGCAAGGTGATCGGCGGCGGTCTCCCGGTCGGCGCCTTCGCCGGATCGCGTGACGTGATGGCGCACCTGGCACCGCTCGGCCCGGTGTACCAGGCCGGAACGCTGTCGGGGAACCCGCTCGCCACCGCCGCGGGCCTCGCTGCGCTCGCCGAGCTCGACCGCGGTGCCTACGAGCAGCTGTGCACCACCGCGGCGCGACTGGCGGACGGTCTGGCCGCCGCCATCTCCTCGGCCGGTCTGGCCGTGCAGGTGCCGCGCGTCGGCCCGCTGGTGGGGTTGTTCTTCACCGACGCCCCGGTGCGCAACTTCGACGACGCCAACGCCGCGGCCCAGAACGGGCGGTACGCGCCGTTCTTCCACGCCATGCTGCGCCGCGGCGTGGCCCTGGCGCCGGGGGCCTACGAGGCGATCTTCCCGAGCCTCGCCCACACCGACGCCATCATCGACGAGACGGTCGCCGCCGCCGAGGTCGCCGCCGCCGAGGTCGCCGCCGCGCTCGACTGATCGGTGCCGACGGCCACTGCCCCGTAGGCGATGCGCGCGTCGCATCCACTACGGTCGGCTCTCGTTCCGTATGACGGGGGAGAGAGCCTGATATGCGCGCTGCAGTGCTGAACCAGATCCCGGGCGAGCTGGAGATCGAAGAGGTTTCCATCGACAAGCCCGCCGCCAACGAGGTGCTGATGCGGGTGGTGGCCTCCGGCCTCTGCCACTCCGACCTGCACTTCATGGACGGCCTGTGGCAGACGAAGCTGCCCGCCGTGATGGGTCACGAAGCGGCCGGCATCGTCGAGGCGGTCGGCGAGGACGTGACCTACGTCAAGCCGGGCGACCACGTCATCTCCTGCCTGTCGGTGTTCTGCGGCAAGTGCCGCTACTGCCTGGCCGGTCACCTCTCGATCTGCGAGAACCCCAACGCCGTCGGCCGGCCCCGCGGCGCGGCGGCCCGCCTCAAGAACACCAAGGGCGATGCGCTGGCCCAGTTCGCCCGGCTCGGCGCGTTCGCCGAGATGATGCTCGTCCACGAGAACGCGGTGGTGAAGATCCGTGAGGAGATGCCGCTCGACCGGGCGTCGCTCATCGGCTGCGGTGTGACCACCGGCCTCGGTGCGGTGTTCCGCACCGCCAAGGTCGAGCCGGGCTCGGAGGTTGCCGTGATCGGCGCCGGTGGCATCGGCCTGTCCGCCATCCAGGGTGCCCGCATCGCCGGCGCGTCCAAGATCATCGCCATCGACGTGACCGCCCCCAAGCTCGACGTCGCCCGGCAGCTGGGCGCCACCCACGTGGTCAACGCCACCGAGGGCGATGCCGTCGAGCAGGTCAAGGAGCTCACCGGCGGCGGGGTCGACTACGCCTTCGAGGCCATCGGCAACAAGGTCACCGGCGAGCAGGCCTTCCGCATGCTGCGGCCCCGCGGGGTGGCCACCATCATCGGCATGGCACCGATGGGCACCAACTTCGAGCTGCCCGCCCACGAGGTCTTCATGATGGAGAAGACGTTCAAGGGTTCGATGATGGGCTCCAACCAGTTCCGCCTCGACATGCCGCGCTTCATCGACCTGTACCTCGACGGCAAGCTCATGCTGGACGAGATGGTCTCCCACCGCATCAAGCTCGAGCAGATCAACGACGGCTACGACCTCATGCGGAACCGGCAGACCACCCGGACCGTCATCACCTTCGACTGATGGGCGACACGCCGCACGACTGGCGCAACGAGGGGATCAAGGTGATCCCTTCGAGCGCCCTCGACACGAACACGGCCCAGACGCCCGGCATGAACCGGGCGGCGGCCATCACCCACGCGAGGGCCGGTGCGGAGAAGCTCTGGGCCGGCACCGTGGTGATCCATCCCGATGCCCGGACCGGGGCCCATCACCACGGGGCCGTCGAGAGCGTGATCTACGTGGTCAGCGGCCGGGCCAGGATGCGCTGGGGCGACCGCCTCGAGTACACCGCCGAGGCCGGGCCGGGGGATTTCATCTTCGTGCCGCCCTACGTGCCGCACCAGGAGATCAACGCCGCCGCCGACGAGGAGCTGTCCTGCGTGCTGGTGCGCAGCGGGCAGGATCCCGTCGTCGTCAACCTCGAGCTCGATGCCGTGCTCGACCCCGAGACCGTGCCCTGGGTCGACGACCTGCACAGGTGAGACCGGCGGAACCGCCGCCCGACCTACGACCTGGCGTACCGCGCCGTACCGTGCTGAGCGGTACGGCGCGGTGCCGCGACCGGGCGCAGGGGCCTGCACGGTGGGTCAGGCGGCGCGGCGCTCCGGGATGACGCGAGCCAGCTGGGAGACGGTCTTGTAGATCGCCTCGGCCGGGCCGAGCTCGTCGTCGCGCAGCAGGTTGGCCATGATGCGCAGCACCCAGTCCATCAGGGGCCGCGAGTGCATCCCGACCCGGGTCAGCTCCCGCATCAGCGCCGGGCGGCCGATCACCTGGGCGAAGAGCCGTGCCACCTTGAAGTACCGTCCGTACTCGTCGTCGAGCATGGCCGGATAGCGCTCGAGCAGCGACGGGTCGTTGCGGCGCAGCGCGTCGTCGATGAGCCCGGCTGCCATCCGGCCGGTCTCGTAGGCGTAGTCGATGCCCTCACCGTTGAACGGGTTGACCGTGCCGGCCGAGTCTCCCGCCAGCAGCCAGCCGGGGCCCACCTTCGGACCGACGG
>JADLEF010000013.1 GCA_020846295.1 Acidimicrobiales bacterium | reverse complement strand
TGTTCAACACCCGTGGCGGCGCCAGGCGGGCGCCGCGAGCGCCAGCGAGCCGCCCGCACGTCGGCGACCGACAGGGAGCCGACCAACAAGCATCAAAGCCCCAAAGCGAGCACCATCGTTCGCCCTGACGCCCTGACGCCCTGACGCCCTGACGCCCTGACGCCCTGACGCCCTGACGCCCTGACGCCCTGACGCCCTGACGCCCTGACGCCCTGACGCCCCGAGCACCATCGTTCACCCCGACTGCTCGACTGCCTGCGCCGTCCCCCGTTGCGAGTGTGTCGAGCATCCGAGCGGCTACGGCCCGTTTCCGGACAACCCCGCGGGCACGCGCTCAGCATGTCCCGTCCCTGCGTCCAGCCACCCGCCGGGTTGTCCAGCGGCGACCCGGTGGCCCGGCCGGTCGAGCGTCGCCGTGCGGTGTCTGTGCACCTGGTGTCGAGACGTGGCTCGCACCGGCGGCGACGTCCCACGAACTCCCTGGTCGCAGCGGTGCCTGTCCGACCGCGTTGGGTGAGGTCGACCTTAGGTGCACAGACAGGCCTGGCCTGTCCCTGCTGCGGGGCAACCCGGTTCAGCTGGACCCGCAAGGCGCGTCGGCCCATCAGGCCATCGGTGGATCCGGGCTCAGGCGGGGAGCTCGACCGTGACCCGGGTGCCCTTGAGGTTGGCGTCGGTGTACACCCGGATCACCTCGACCGTGCCGTTCTCGATGTAGATCGAGGTCCGGTTGCTGTCCTGCTCGCCGCTGGTCGCCAGCCGATCGGTCGGCTGCCAGCCGAGGCCGGACAGCGCGGCATCGATGTCCTTCAGCACGGCGTCGTAGGGGCGGTCCACCCGCCACGTCACGGAACGGCCGTAGACGATCCCGTTGTCGTCATGGCTCTCGTCGATGATCGACACGATCACCCCGCCCGGCGGGCCGGGGAACTGGCCGGGGAACCACTCGGGCACGGTGTCGGCCACCTTCTCGGCGGCGGCGTCGGTCACGCCGTCGGGCGTCGACGGTCCGCCGCCGCAGGCGACGAGGCCGGCGCCGCTCACCGCCAGCGCGACGGTCAACAACCCCGGCGACCACCGGCGGAGACCTCGTGGAGTCGATCGCACAGGTCGATTGTGTCCGCCGCTCCGCCGCTGTCGGTAATCGGGGCTCGCCGATGGTGGGCGGCTCCCGGTGGCGGGGGTGCTGTGCGAGACTGCCGCCATGTTCGTTCGGATCAGCGGGCCCGGTGCCACCCCCGAGTTGGTGGAGCCGGATGACTGCAAGAAGTTCCACGTCGCCAGCGGCCTGGGCGGGGCGTCCAACCCCGAGGTGGCCGCCGCGCTGGGCGGGTGGGCGGACGGCGCCACCGACGACCACGTGTGGATCAGGGTGGACGCCGTGCGCGCCGCGGCCGCGGGCCGGGTGCCGCCGGGCTGGGACGGCGAGTTCGACGGGATGTTGGCCTACGCCCGCAGCAAGGGCTGGATGAACGAAGCCGGCGACGCCATCGCCGCGCACGTCGAGCCGGCCGGCTGACCGAGGCAGGAGCGGGGCGGCGTCAGCTGCCCATGGTGTGGCGCGGGTCCAGCTCGGCCTCGTCGGCCGGCCGCCAGGCCAGGTCGAACGCCATCCACAGGGTCTGGGAGAACGGCCAGAACAGGATCGGCATCACGATCGCGGTGGCGAAGCAGATGGCGAGCAACGGGATCACCCGGATGTCGGGGTACATGGCCCAGGTGCCGAGCAGCAGCACGATGAGCAGCATCCCGAAGCTGAAGATGGTGTTGAAGCCGACCGCGCCGACGAAGTGGCCCGCCACCCGGTCCGAGGCGATCCCGCACTGCGGGCACCGCTCGGCGACCTTGAACCAGCTCGAGAAGAAGCCCTTGCTGCCGCACTGCGGGCAACGCAGGCGCATCGCCCGTCCCAACAGCTTCCAGCGGTTCACCGGATGTGTCGTCACCGCGTCATCGTAGGTCAGCCGCCGGTCGCCCTCGTCAAATGCGCGGACAATTCGGTCGGCAGGTTGTGCGCGAACCCCTGCGGCTAGCATGCGCGCCCGCAACCAAACCGGCCTGGGGAGGCACCGATGGCGTGGCGAGTAGTGGTCGACATGGACCTGTGTGAATCGAACGCGGTGTGCATGGCGATCCTTCCCGAGGTGTTCGAGGTCCGCGACGACGACCTGCTCTACGTGCTCGACGAGACCCCGTCGGACTCGATGCGCGACAAGGTCGAGCAGGCCGTCGCCCGCTGCCCGAAGCAGGCGATCTCCATCGCCGAGCGCTGAGGCGGACCGATGCGGCGCATCGTCGTCGTCGGTGCGTCGCTGGCCGGCTGGAACGCCGCCACGACGCTGCGGCGCGAGGGGTTCGACGGCACCCTCACCATGATCGGCGGCGAGCCGGAACGTCCCTACGATCGGCCGCCGCTGTCCAAGGCCTACCTCGCCACCGGTGACGAGGCGAAGGTCGCGCTGCACGGGGTGGCGACGAGCGATGAGCTGGCCATCGAGTGGCGGCTCGGCAGCGACGCCACCGGGCTGGACGTGGCCGGCCGCACGGTGCGCCTCGCCGACGGGGGCGAGGTGCCCTTCGACGGGTTGATCATCGCCACCGGGGCGCAGGCGCGGACGCTCGACAGCGTTCCCGCCGGACCCGGGGTGCACCTGCTGCGGACGCTGGCCGACGCCCGTGCCCTGCGGGCCGATCTCGACCGCCGCCCCGGGCCGGTCGCGGTGATCGGCGCCGGTTTCATCGGTGCGGAGGTGGCGGCCACCTGCCGGCAGGCGGGGCGGGAGGTGGCCATCGTCGAGGCGGCACCGGTGCCGCTGACGCGATCGGTGGGCGCCGAGGTGGGCGAGGTGTGCGCCGCGCTGCACCGAGACCACGGCGTGGACGTACGCCTCGGTACGGCGGTGGCCCGCCACGACGCCGAGGCCGGCGTGCTGGAGCTCACCGACGGTTCGACGCTGTCGGCCTCCGTCGTCGTCGTCGGGGTCGGCGTGACGCCGTGCACCGGCTGGTTGGAGGGCTCCGGTCTGACCCTCGGCGACGGTGTGCTGTGCGACGCCACCGGGCTGGCCGCTCCCGGCATCGTGGCCGCCGGGGACGTCGCCCGCTGGCCCAACCGGCTCTATGACGGTGAGGTGATGCGCGTCGAGCACTGGGACAACGCCATCGACATGGGGTCCTTCGTGGCCAGGCGCCTGCTGGCCGGCGAGGCGTGGGATCCGGCCGCGGTGTTCGAACCGGTCCCGTGGTTCTGGTCCGATCAGTACGACCGCAAGCTGCAGATGGCCGGCCGGGCGGCGGGCGCCGACTGCACGGTGGTGGTCGGCGGGACGTTCGAGGAGCGGCGGGTCGTGGTGCTCTACGGCCGGGCCGGCCGGCTCATCGGCGCCTTCGGGATGAACCGCCCCCGCCAGATCGTGCAGAGCCGCGGCCTCATCGCCCGCCGCTGCAGCTGGGACGAGGCCCTGACCGTCGCCGCCGACTGGACGTGACCGAGGGAGGCAACGCCGCCGGAGGTGAGGGAGCCAACGCCGCCGACGAGCTCGTCGAGTGGATCGACCCGGACGGCCACGTCCTGCAGGCGGTGACACGAGCCGAGATGCGGGCCGGGCGGTTGCGCCACCGCGCCGTGTTCATCGCGGTCGTGGACCGCGCCGGACGGGTGGTGGTGCACCAGCGCGCCGCATGGAAGGACGTGTGGCCCTCGGCGTGGGACCTCGCCTTCGGCGGGGTCGTCGCCGCCGGCGAGGCATGGGAGGCCGCCGCCGCCCGGGAGCTCGCCGAGGAGGCCGGCCTGCACGAGGTGGTGCTGGCCCCCCTCGGCGACCAGTTCGCCTACGACGACGACGCGGTGTCGCTGCTGGGCCGGGCCTACCTCGCCGTCACCGACGCGGCGGTGCGACCGTCCGACGGGGAGGTCGTCGCCGTCGACCGCGTACCGATCGGTAGGTTGCGGCCATGGGCGGGGACGCGCGTCGTGTGCCCCGATTCGTGGCAGGCCGTGCTGCCCGCGCTCGAGGCGTGGGACGCCGCGCAGCAGCGGCGGTGACGGGGCCGCGCCGGCTCAGCCGGGGCGGGTCGCCGACCAGGAGTGGGTGAAGCAGCGGTCCTGCGCACGGCCCGGGCTGTAGGGCCACCACAACCCGCCTGCCGCCCAGCGCGTGTACTCGATCCATCCGATCGCGTCGGGGGCGGCGATGCGACGAACCACCTGGCGGATGCCACCCTCGTGGACCGCGTAGCCGCCCCAGACCCCCGGCCAGTCCTTGGTCGAGCCGACCTCGGTGTGGATCAGTCCGGCGACGCGCCGGCGACGGTTGCGGGGGGTGTGCCCGGCGGTGATCAGCACGTCGGGGTTGGCCGCCGCCAACCGCCGGGCGAAGCGGCGCCCCTCGGCCCACGACACGCCCTTGGGGTACTGCAGGGGCAGCGGCGCCCGCTCCAACGGGTGGTGCAGGCACAGCAGCACCGCCCGTCCGGCCCGCCGGGCGTCGGCGGCGAGGTCGACCACCGCATCGCCGTGGGCGTGCAACGAGCCCGGGCCCCGGCTGTCGCACGCCGAATCGGCGGCGATCACCCGCAGGGCCGGCAGGTCCACCCACTCCAGCGGTTCGGGGCTGAACCCGGCGTGGCGCAACCCGAGGTGGGGGGCGATGTCGCGCACCTGAGGCTTGTCGTGGTTGCCCGGCACGCCCAGCAGCACGGCGCCGGCGGCGTGCCGCTCGAGCAGGTCGCCCAGCGTCCGCCATTCTTCGGCCCAGCCGTGCTGGGTGAGGTCGCCCTTGCCGACGAGCACACCGGCGCCCCACGCCCGGGCCTCGGAGATGGCGCCTCGGGCGCAGCGCACCGGCGCCGGATCGCGGTACGGGGCGCGGTCGAACATGGTGCTGGCCAGCCCGTGGGTGACGCTGCCGATGTGCAGGTCGCTGATGGTCGCCACCCGGGCCAGCTCCGGCCCCGGCGGCGAGGGCAGCGTGCGGGTCGTGCACCGCTGCACCGTGGCACCCTGACCCAGCTCGATGACGACCTCGGTGGCCGGCGGGAGGTCGGTCACGTCCAGCAGGCCGGGCCCGCCCGGGTGCTCCACCTCCCGCCTTGGCCATACCGCGCGGTCTGCTCGGGTCTGCACCCGAAGCCACACCGGGCCGGCCGGGGCGTGGAAGGACACCTGCGCGGCGCGGTCCTCCACCGCCGCGATGCGGACGCGGTGCAGCTGTCGGAGGCGTTGGCGGAGCGCGACCGGCGTCAGCGCAGCGCCTCGGCCAGCGCGGCGGCCTCGCGGCGGGCGAGGGCCACCATCACGCTCATCTTCTCCCGGTTCTGCGCCACCGTCTTCGATCCCTGCGGCACCGGGTGGGTGTCGAGGAAGGTCTCGATGCGCGCGGCCAGCGCGGCGTCGGTCACCGTGGTGATGGTGCCCAGCATCCGCGAGATGGTGTTGGTCGGGAACCGCTCGTTGAGCTCGTCCCAGTGCTGTTCCACGAAGCCCCAGGCCCGGTCCGCGCCGCGTCGGTTGGCGATGGTGCGCGCCACCACGAACGGACCGTCCTGGCTCTTGATCTCACCGTCGAGGCACAGCCGCAGCGTCGCCTCGGTCAACGCCCAGTCGTCGAAGTCGGCCAGCGCGAAGGTGTAGCGGCGCACCTCCTGCGGAGTGGTGGCCCCGCCGATGCGGGCCTTGAACTCCTCCCAGCGCGCCGCCCCGCCGACGTGGGCCAGCACCGTCACCGCCGCGGCCGCCAGCGACGGATCGGCGCCCGGGTCGCCGTGCAGCGCGGCGGCGCGGGACTGCACGCCCGGATCGTTGCCCGTGGTCCCGGCCAACGAGAACAGCGTCGCCCGCAGCTCCCGCTGGCGGTCTCCCTCCCCTGCGGCGGGTTCCCAGCCGACGATGTCCAGCGCCGGGAGGCTCAGCGAGCGCACCGCCGACTCGAGCCGGGCGAGGTCCTCCCCGTCGAGCAGGCGGGCCAGCCCGGCCAGCGCGCCGCTGATGCGCTGCCACACCGACAGGTCATCGTCGTGGGCGAGCTCCCGGCACAGCGCCAGCACGTCGGCGGCGGCGACCTGGCCGGCCAGCATCGCCGCGTAGGCGTCGTCGATGAGGTTGTAGCGCTCGATGGGGGTCAGCAGCTCCTGGGCGGCGGCGGTGAGCGCGGCGCGGCCCTCCGCGCGGTAGCGGCTGCGGTAGAAGCCGTGCCCGCCGGCGTTGAGCACCACCGCGTCGGCTCCGGCCAGCTCGAGCTGCGCCCGCTCGCCGTCGAGCAGCAGGCGGTGGGTGGTGCGGGAACCGCCCCGCACCGCGTCGACGATGACCGGGACACCGAAGCGATGGGTGCCGTCGCCGTCGTAGCGGAAGTGCTGCTGGCTCAGCGCCAGCGTGCCGCTCGCCCGATCGAGTTCGCCGCTGACGAGCGGGAAGCCGCCCTGGAAGATCCAGCTGTCCATCACCGCGCGCACCGGTTGGCTGCTGGCCTCCTCGAGGGCGTCCCACAGGTCCGTCGTGCGGGTGTTGCCGTAGCTGTGGCGCTGGAGGTAGAGGCGGACGCCGCGTCGGAACTGCTCCTCCCCGAGGTACTGCTCGAGCATGCGGACGACCGCGGCGCCCTTCTCGTAGGTGAGGATGTCGTACATGCCCTCGGCGTCGGCGGGCGACACCACCTCGTACTCGATGGCCCGGGTGCTGGCCAGGGCGTCGGTGTCGTAGGCGGCGGTCTTGGACAGGCCGAAATCCACCCAGCGCTGCCAGTCCGGGCGGTAGGCGTCGGTCGCCTTCATCTCCATGAACGTGGCGAAGGCCTCCTTCAACCACAGGCCTTCCCACCACGCCATTGTCACGAGGTCCCCGAACCACATGTGGGCGATCTCGTGGGCGATCACGTCGGCGGCGCGCTGCAGCTCCGGCTGGGTGGCCGCGTCGGGGTCGATCAGCAGCAGCACCTCGCGGAAGGTGACGCAACCCAGGTTCTCCATGGCGCCGAAGGCGAAGTCCGGGACGGCGACGAGGTCGAGCTTGTCACCCGGGTAGGCGATCCCGAAGTACTCCTCGAAGTAGCGCACGCAGAAGGCGCCGCAGTCGAGGGCGAAGGCGGTCAGGTGGCCCTGGCCGAGGGGGTGCACCACCCGCAGCGGGGTGCCGTTGATGTCCACCGGTTCGGTCGCCTCGAGGGGGCCGACGATGAAGGCGACGAGGTAGGTGGACATCACCATGGTGTCGGCGAAGGTCACGTCGACCCGGCCGTCGGGGCGGGTGGCCCGGCCGACCTCACCTGCGCAGGACACCGCGAACAGGTCCGGCGCAACGGTGAGGGTCACCCCGAAGGAGGCCTTGAAGTCGGGCTCGTCCCAGCAGGGGAAGGCGCGCCGGGCGTTGGTCGACTCGAACTGGGTGGTGGCGATGGTGCGCTCGTTGCCCTCGTGGTCGGTGAACGTCGAGCGGTAGAAGCCGCGCAGTTTGTCGTTCAGCTCACCCCGGAACGCGCTGTGCAGCAGGTAGGTGCCGGCAGCGATGGGGGCCGAGGCGGTGAAGGCGGCCCGCTCGAGGGACTCGTCCAGCTCGACGGCGAGCTCGGTGCGCGGCCCGCTGCCGTCTGCTGCGGTGAGCCACGCCTCGTCGATGGCCAATTCGATGGCGTTGCACAGGATGCGCTCGACCGCCTCGGTGACCTCGATGCGCACGGCCTGCCGGCCGGCGAAGGTCGCCGCCTCCAGATCGGGCTCGAGGACGAGCTGGTAGTGCCGGGGGAGGACGGTGCGGGGCAGCCGGTGCGGGTTCGCGGTCACGGCGAGCCAGCCTAATCACGGGCCGGGACCACCCGGCCCTTGCCGGTGACCCCGGCTCAGCTCTCGAACCAGGCGGGCCCGGCGTTGCGCTGCAGGAGGTCGGCGTAGGCGACCTTGAGCGGGCCGTCGACGGATTCGCCGATCTCGCCCGCCGCCGCGCCGAAGGTGATGTCGACCCACTGCGGTTGGTTGGTCTGGGCGCCGAGCAGCTTGGCGCGGATCCGGTCCATCACGATGCGGACCTCCTCCACCTTGCAGCGGGGCAGGAAGAGCAGGAACAGGCGCTCGTCGTAGCGGCCGACGATGTCCTTCTGCCGCAGGGTGTCGCGCAGGACGGAGGCGAAGATCCGCAGCTCCTCCTCGCCGTAGCCGGCGTTGGGCGAGACGTTGACCACACCGCCCGGTGTGGTCATGGCCATCATCGGATGGCACACCACCACGCTGAAGGTGCGGAAGTCCGTGGCCCGCAGCTCGATGTCGGCCCGCATGGCGTCCGCCAGCGGCAGGCCGGTGATGGGGTCGGTCCAGCTCGGCGGCAGCTCGGCCTGGGGCAGCGCCGCGTTGGCGGCCCGTTCGGCCTCGGGCAGGAAGTCCTCGCGACGGCGGCGGGGCACCTTGGCCACCTCGTCGGCCAGCCCGGCGGGCGGCGGCGCGGCGAGGGTGCGGGAGCTGCCGGCGGCGGGTTCGGGGGCCGGTGCCACAGCCGTGGCGGGCGCGGCGGCGGGGGGAGCCACGGCGGGATGCGGTGGGGCCATCGTGGCGCCGGCGGGCGGACCGACGGCGGGCGCGGCGGCGGGCGCGGTGACGGGGGTCGGTCCGACCGGCGCCGCCGTCGGGCGAGGCGCGGCGGACGGTGGCGGCAGCAACGGAGCGGGCGGGCCGGCCGGTGCGGCCGAGATCGGCGCGGGTGCGTGGCGCGGCGCGTCGGCGTGGCGCGGCGGGTCCGGGGTCGGCGGTGAGGACGGCCGGCCGGATCCCGGCCCTGGCGCGGCGAGGCGTCGGGTGGTCACCGACGAGCCGACCAGGACGCCGAGGCCGACGCCGACGAGCAGCACGACGAGGAGCAACACCGGGTTCATCGGAGTACCGCCTTTGCAAGGGGGACGGAACGACCCGCGAAGGTCTGCGCACCGGTCGGCGAAGCGGAGGAGATCGGCGCCACGTCGTTGGTGATCGACGCCGCGCCGCGGTGACTTGAGTAGGCGATCCGCCCACCCACCGCCGCCGCAGCCGGCCGCGATGGCTCGACCGCTCGCCCCGATAGGGTTGTCCCCCGTGCGCTCGCAGGCCCGCCGGACGAGGCCGTGTCAGACGAAACGACGCGAGCGAGGGGAGTGACGGTGGCCGGCAAGCAGTTCGACGTGGTGGGTATCGGCAACGCGATCGTGGATGTGATCGCCCATGTCGAGGACGCCTTCATCGACGCCAACGACCTGAACAAGGGCATCATGACGTTGATCGACGCCGACCGGGCGTCGACGCTGTACTCGGTCATGCCCCCGGCCATCGAGGCGTCGGGCGGGTCCGCCGCCAACACCATGGCCGGGGTGGCCAGCTTCGGTGGTTCGGTGGCCTACGTCGGCAAGGTCCGGCGCGACCAGCTGGGCGAAGTCTTCCGCCACGACATCAGGGCCATCGGGGTGCACTACGAACAGGAGCTCGCCGAGGACGGCCTGCCCACCGCCCGCTGTCTCATCCTCGTGACGCCCGACGCTGAACGCACCATGAACACGTTCCTCGGCATCTCCAGCCTGCTCGAACCGGAGGACGTGCGCGAGGAGCTCGTCGCCGCCGGCCGGGTCATCTACTGCGAGGGCTACCTGTGGGACGTCGATTCGGCCAAGGCCGCCATCCGCAAGGCGATGGAGATCGGCAAGGCGAACGGGGCCAAGGTGGCGCTCACCCTGTCCGACACGTTCTGCGTTGACCGCCACCGCTCCGAGTTCCTGCAGCTCGTCGAGCACTACGTCGACATCGTGTTCGCCAACGAGGCCGAGATCTGCTCGCTCTACGAGACCGAAGATGTCGAGGAGGCCCTGCTCAAGGTGCGGGGCCACGCCGAGATCGCCTGCGTCACCCGCAGCGCCAGGGGCTCGGTCGTGCTCACCGCGGACGAGGTGGTCACCGTGCCGTCGTGGTCGACGGGCGAGGTGGTGGACACCACCGGCGCCGGTGACCTCTACGCCGCCGGGTTCCTGCACGGTTACACCGCAGGCAAGGACCTGTTCACCTCGGGTTGGTACGGCTCGGTGGCGGCCGGCGAGTGCATCGGCCACACCGGCCCCCGGCCCGAGTGCAACCTCGCCGAGCTGGTGGCCACCATCGCGGTGCCCGCCCGGGTGTGACCCGGGTCGGCTCCCCGGCGCGGCCGGTCAGCCGCCGGGGTTGAGCTCGGGCCGCGCCGTGGTGGCGACGGCGCCGTCCCGGCGGGTGCCGGCCACCGCCTCGACCGCCGTCTCGATGCCGCCGCGACGGTTCTGGTGCAGGCGCACCGTCACCTCGGTGTCCAGGGTGGCGGCGAGGTCGCGGGCGATGCGGCCGGCGAGGTGCTCGGCGAAGATCCGCTCGTCGCGAAAGGTGAGCAGGTACAGCTTCAGCGACTTCGACTCGAGGCACCGCTCGTTGGGCTCGTAGCGGATCGACCATCGGTACAGGTCGGGCTGCAGGCCGCTCACCGCCGGGCACAGCGCGGTCAGCTCGTCGCCGCTCAGCTCCACCCAGGTCTGCGCCGGGTCCGCCGGGAAGGTGTCCAGCTGCCCGTACTCGCTGACCTCGACGTTGCGGCCCAGCAGGGCGGGACGGTGCTCGCCGCTCACAGCTGCTTGCGCCCCCGCTCCATGATGGCCTGGCGGCGCTGCTCCACCTGCCCCAGGTCCATCCGCGAGGCGGCCCACTCCTGGCCCATCCGGTGCTCCACCTGCCAGCCCTCGCCGAGCGGCACGGCGGTCACCGCGTCGTAGGTGGCCTTCATGCGGCGCACGCCCGCCTGGTCGTTGCCGACGATGTCGGCGGCCAGGCGCCGGCAGAACGGCAGCAGCTCGTCGTGGTCCACCACGTGGTTGACCAGGCCCCAGGCCAGCGCGTCGTGGGCGGTGAGGAAGTTGCCCGAGTAGGACAGCTGGCGCGCCCGGCGCATGCCGACCGCCTCGGCCAGTAGCACGGTCAGCCCCCACCCCGGCATGACCCCGACCCTCGAGTGGGTGTCGGCGAAGCGAGCGCGCTCCGACGCGATGAGGAAGTCGCAGTTCAGCGCGACCTCGAAGCCGCCGGTGATCGCCGCGCCGTTGACCGCCCCGATGACCGGCTTGGCCGTCGGTGTCCACGGCCCGCCGACCCGGCCGGCCTCCGGTGTGCCGACGCTGTCGGCCAGCTTCGAGCCGCGCGCGCCGAGCTCCTTGAGGTCGAGGCCGGCGCAGAAGGCGGGATCGGAGCCGGTGAGGATGATGACGTCGACGGCCTCGTCGGCGTCCGCCCGCGCCATCGCCGCGGGCAACTCCCGTCGCATGGTGGAGGACAGCGAGTTGCGGGCCTCGGGCCGATCGAGGGTGATGGTGGCCACCCGGTCGGCCACCTCGAAACGCACGGGATGCTCGTCGCTCATGACAGGTCCTTCACGCAGGTCTGCTGTTCGTTCACTCGGGTCTGCTGTTCTTCACGAGGTCTGGTCGTCCTCCTCGTCGGGCGGGAGGTACTCGAGGTCGAGGTCGCCCAACCGGACGAGGGTCGAGGTCACCCAGCCGCCGATGGAGGCGAAGTGCTCGTCGAGCATCGCCGGGTCGGCCAGGGTCTCCTCGTCGAACTCGTAGGTGCCCTCGTAGCTGAACTCGATGGCGTGCTCGGGTTCGGCGAGGTCGCCGTCGTAGGCGATCTCGATCCGCGGCCCGGAACGGGCGAGGCGCACCTTACCCATCGGCGAGCTCTCCTCGGGCAGGATCGCCTGGATGCGGGCCGGCGCCGGCTGGTGGCGCAGCCGCTGGATGCGCAGGACGATCTCCGCCGCGATGCGGGGCAGGTCCCCGGGGGGTTCGCCCAGCCGCCAGCTCCGGTAGCTGGACTGCGACCACGTCGACCATTCGAGCAGGATGTCGGCCTGCACCCGAGGCGGGTTGCCCTCCCCTGGCAGGGAGTAGGAGGTCTGCCACGACAGGTCGCCGAGCAGGACATCGGCGTGGAACCGCTCCTCCACCGAGAGCGGTTCGAGCAGCGCCGCTTCGAGCGCTTCACGCAGCGCGGCGATGGCGTCGGTGAAGACGTGATCGAGCATCGCCCGGGATGGTACCGGTGCACGGCCGTCTCACGGTGTGGATGGACCGGCCGGCGCTCAGCGGCGCCGACCGGTCACCATCAGTTGCCGACGCGGCTGAGTGGGCGGTCCTCCGACGGCCCGTCCGTGCGGGCTGGGCCGGCCGGCTGGACCGGTAGCCGGCACCGGCCGGGCGTGCCGCCGAGCACCGCGGCGAGCAGGTCCGGGCTCGACCCGAGGTCGATGCAGCGGCGGTCGAGGCTGGCGCCGATGGCGATGTTGTCCACCGCCGCGAGGTGCAACGCCACGGTGAGCCCGGAGGTGCCCAACGTCGCGCCGCTGGCACAGGCGGCGAAGCTCATCGGGATCCGCAGCCGCGCCGCCAGCAGCAGCAACGTCAGCGACGCGCTCACCCCGAGCCGGGCGGCGTTGACGCGGCACAGGTCCACCGCGCCGGTGGCCAGCAGCTGCTTGACCGAGACACCGCGGGTGAGCACGTCCCCGGCGGCGAGGTCGATGTGGGTGCTCCCGGGCCCGGCCAGTCGCTTCCGCAGCCCTCCGAGGGCGACGACATCGAGCGGGTCGGTCGGCTCGACGATGCTGTCGATGCCGAGCTCGGCCAGCAGCTCGGCGTGGTGCAGCATCGCCGCCGGGGCCCACGGCTGTTCGGGGCTCACCGCCAGCCGGACCCGTCCCGCGGTCGAGCGGCGGAGACCGTCGAGCAGGGCGCGCGCCCGCTCCGGCTCGAGGCCGTCCGGCAGGCCGATGCGCAACGCCGGCCAGCCCGCGCCCGCCAGCGCGTCGATCCGGCTCATCGCCTCGGGCATCGACAGCGGCACATAGGGCACGACCGGATAGCCCTCCCGACGCAGGTCCGCCTCCCGGGCGGAACGCCCGCGGACCCGGGTCTCGAGCAGGACGCGGGCGTCGGCGGGAGCGAGCAGGTCCCCGACCCAGCGCAGGTCGAGCGAGCGCACGAGGTGCTCCGGGGAGAGGTTGACGATCAGCTTCCACAGCGGGCAGTCGTTCGCCTGGGCCCACAGGTCCCACACCGCGTTGGTCACGAGGGCCGCCCCCACGTGCGCCGCGCTGCGGTCCTCGACCGAGCTGTGGGTGGCCAGATCGTTCCAACCGGCCTCGAGCTCTCCGAGCCCTTCGATCAGTTCGTCCACCGGTCGGCCCCGCAGGGTGCCGAGATGGCCGGTGATCCAGGCGACGACTGCATCGGCGAGCCCCGGCGGCAACCCAACGGTTGCCGCGCCTGTCCTGCCGCCTGACGTGCGTAGCTCAAGTTGTGCCGCCCGACGTGTCCCGCCGACCGTCGTCGCGGTTACGTCCGCGAGGATGGTCATGCCCTGTAGCTAGCACGCCGTTATGGCAAAGCTGCGCACGCGAACCCGGCTTTCGGCACGGCGAGGGCGTCTTCGGGCCCCATTCGTCGCCGGCGTTCCCTGCGTGCCTGCTCAGCGTGGTGTTCGCTGCGCGCCCGGCGCGGGTAGCGATAGCCATGGATCGAACATATCGGCTCCGATCTGACCCGGACGCATCCCTGATCGGCTCCCGCGGCGGCGTCGCTAGCATGCACGGTGATGCCCTCGCCGCAGCCCGTCGGGGAGTTCGATCCGGCCGGCCTGACCGGCCCGGCCGGTGACCCGGCGCTGGCCGCAGCAGTCCGGCGCTGGATGGTGCACGACCCCGATCCGGTCACCCGGGCCGAGCTCGCCGCCCTCGTCGAGGCTGGGGACTGGGCCGAGCTGGGCCGCCGCTTCGCCGGGCGGCTGCACTTCGGTACGGCGGGCCTGCGCGCCGAGCTGGGGGCCGGACCCCTCCGCATGAACCGGCTGGTGGTCCGCCAGGCCGCTGCTGGGCTGGTTCGCACGCTGGCCGCCCACGGCAGCGCCTCCCCGCTGGTGGTCGTCGGCTACGACGCCCGGCACAACTCCGACGTGTTCGCCCGCGACACCGCCGGGGTCGTCGCCGCGGCCGGCGGGCGCGCCGTGCTGTTCGCCGGGCACGGGCCGACCCCGCTGCTGGCCTTCGCCGTTCGCCACCTCCGCGCCGACGCCGGCGTGATGGTCACCGCCAGCCACAACCCGCCTGCCGACAACGGCTACAAGGTGTACCTCGCCGACGGCGCGCAGATCGTCCCGCCGATCGACGCCGAGATCGCCGCCCGGATCGCCGACGCCGCCGGTGCCGAGGAGCCGGTGCCCGTCGCCCCGGCGGACCACCCGGCGATCGGGCTGCTCGACCCGGCGGTCCTGGACGCCTACCTGGAGGTGCTCACCGGCCAGCTCACCACCGTCGCCTCGCCGGCGACCCGCACGCTGCGCGCCGCCTACACGCCGCTGCACGGGGTCGGCGCCGAGCTCGCCGGCCGGGCCTTCGCCGCCGCCGGCTTCCCGCCGCTGCACGTCGTCGCCGCCCAGGCCGATCCGGACCCGGACTTCCCGACCGTCGCCTTCCCGAACCCGGAGGAGCCGGGTGCGCTGGACCTCGGCCTGGCGCTGGCCCGCGAGGTCGACGCCGATGTGCTGCTGGCCAACGACCCCGACGCCGATCGGCTGGGGGTGGCCATCCCGGTGCGGGCCTCCGGCGACGGTGCCGGCTGGCGGGCGCTGACCGGCAACGAGATCGGCGCCCTCCTCGCCGACCACCTCCTCCGTCGGCGAGCAGGAGGGGCGCAGCGGCTGGTGGTCACCACCATCGTCTCGTCCCGCCTGCTACGCCGCATCGCCGCCGAGCACGGGGTGCACTACGCCGAGACGCTGACCGGGTTCAAGTGGATCGTGCGTCCGGCGCTCGATCACCCCGAGCGCACCTTCGTGTTCGGCTACGAGGAGGCCCTCGGCTATTCGGTCGGCCCGGCGGTGCGGGACAAGGACGGCATCGCCGCTGCGCTCGTGTTCGCCGAGCTCGTGGCCGAGCTGCGCGCGGCCGGGTCGTCGGTCCCCGACCGCCTCGAGGAGCTGGCCCGACGGCACGGGCTGCACGCCACCGTCGGCTGGTCGATCCGCTTCGCCGGACAGGTCGGGGCCGGCCAGGCCGCTGCCGTGATGGACCGGGTGCGGTCGGCGCCGCCGGCGACGCTGGCCGGCCGTCGCCGGCTCGCTGCGGTGGACCACGCCACCCGCCCCGGCGTCGAGCGCACCGACGCGCTCGAGTGGGAGCTCGAGGGCGACGCCCGCATCGTGTTCCGGCCCTCGGGCACCGAGCCGAAGCTGAAGGTCTACCTGGAGCTGGTGCACCCCGCGCCGGCGGCGCAGCCGTTCCCGGCGGTCGAGGCCGCCGCGGCGGCCGAGCTGGCCTCGGTGCGCGCCGCCATCGAGGCCCTGGTCTGACCGGCCGGTGCGCCCGTCCGTCCGTCCGACGGGTCCCGCTCAGTACGCGCCGAACTGGCGGTCGCCGGCGTCACCGAGACCGGGCACGATGTAGCCCACCTCGTTGAGGTGGCTGTCGACCGAGGCGGTCACCACGGTGACGTCGTGGTAGCCGTGGCGGTCCAACCGGGCCAGGCCCTCCGGTGCGGCCAGCGCGCAGACCACCGTCATGCGGCCCGCGTTCGCCTTGCGCAGCAGGTCCAGCGTGTAGACCAGCGAGCCGCCGGTGGCCAGCATCGGGTCGAGCACCAGCACGTCGATCCCGTCGAGATCATCGGGGATGGCGGTGACGTAGGAGTCCGGCTGCAGCGTCTCCTCGTCGCGCTTGAGCCCTACGAAGCCGACCGGGGAGTCCGCCAACAACTGCAGCGCCCCGCCCAGCATGCCGAGACCGGCCCGCAGCACGGGCACCAGCATGGGCGGCCGGGCCGGACGCAACGTCGGCGCGTCGGCGAGCGGGGTGCGCACCGTCACCGTCTCGGTGGGCAGCGTCCGGGTCGCCTCGTAGACGAGCAGCACCGAGAGCTGCTCGAGCGCGGTGCGGAAGGACGCGTTCGTCGTGCTGCGGTCGCGCAGCGCGCCGAGGCGCTGGGCGACGAGGGGATGGGCGACCTCCAACACGACGGGCATGGCCAGAGGTTCTAGCCGCCGTGCGGCGCCACCAACTGGTTCGACGGACGCACCGAGAACACGTCCTCCTCGGCCCGCAGTCTGGCGAAGCCCGGTTTGATCCGCTGGTTGATGATCTTCAGCCGCTCGTCGAACGGCCAGAAGGAGCTCTTCATGGCGTTGATGGTGAGCCACTCGACGTCATCCCAGGTCAGCCCGAACGTCTCCGCCAGCACCGCGAGCTCGTTGGTCATCGTGGTGTCGGACATCAGCCGGTTGTCGGTGTTGACCGTGACCCGGAAGCGGAGCTGCATCAGCAGCCCGATCGGGTGCTCGGCCAGCGAGGGCGCGGCGCCGGTGTGCACGTTGGAGGACGGGCACATCTCCAGCGGGATGCGCCGGTCGCGCACGAAGCTGGCCAGCCGGCCGAGCTGGTGGTTGCCGTCGGCGTCGGTGGTGATGTCGTCCACGATGCGCACGCCGTGCCCGAGCCGTTCGGCGCCGCAGAACTGGATCGCCTCCCAGATCGAGGGCAGGCCGAACGCCTCGCCGGCGTGGATGGTGATGTGGCCGTTCCCCCGTCGGATCGCCTCGAAGGCGTCGAGGTGGCGCGACGGCGGGAACCCGGCCTCGGCGCCGGCGATGTCGAAGCCGACGACCCCGTCGTCGCGGTGGCGCAGGGCGAGCTCGGCGATCTCGGAGCTGCGCGCCATGTGCCGCATGGCGGTGATCAGCGTCCCGATGGCGATCGCCCCGCCGGTGGCGTCCACGCCCTGCCGGAAGCCCTCCTGCACCGCGTCGACCACCTCGTCGAGGCTCATGCCCCCGCGGAGGTGCAACTCGGGGGCGAAGCGCACCTCGGCGTACACCACGCCGTCAGCGGCGAGGTCCTCGGCGCACTCGCGCGCCACCCGGATGAGGGATTCGCGGCGCTGCATCACCGCCACGGTGTGCTCGAAGGTCTCCAGATAGAGCGGCAGGTAGCGCCGTGCCGCGCCGGTGTGGAACCAGTTCGAGAGCTCCTCGACGTCGGTGCTGGGCAGCTCATGGCCGATTTCGGTGGCCAGTTCGATGATCGTCGAGGGCCGGAGGCCGCCGTCGAGGTGGTCGTGGAGCAGCACTTTCGGTGCTCGAAGCAGCTGCTGGGGGGTCAGCGGTCCCATGCCGTCATGGTAGGGGTCATTCGTACTGTCTCAGGTGTGAGCGTTTCCCCGCCCCGCCTCACGGCCACGTCGTACGCGCTGCTCGGCGCCATCGCCCAGGCCGGACCGTGCTCGCCCTACGAGCTCAAGCGCGTCCTGGCCCGCACCGTGGGACCGCTGTGGGAGATCCCCCACTCGCAGATCTACGACGAGGCGGCCCGGCTCGCCCGCGCCGGCCTGCTGTCGGAGACCCAGGAGGGGACCGGTCGCCGACGGCTGTCCTACGCCATCACCGAGGACGGGCACCGGGAGCTGCTGCGCTGGCTGCGCATGCCCGGTCGGGACCGTGTCGAGCTGCGAGACGTCGGGCTGCTGAAGCTGGCCTTCGCCGACGAGCTGCAGCCGGTCGAGCTGCGCCACGTGGCCGAGGACCACGTCGAGTTGTGGTCGGCGCTGGCCGGTGAGCTGGCCGGGGCGATGCAGGGGCGGGGCGGGGCCTATGCGGCAGCCGTCGCCGACGCCGCGGCCGCGTTCTGGCGGACCCTGGCCGAGGGCCTGCCGGACGGGCTGGAGGACGCTGAGGGTCGCGGTTCGGCTCGGGGTCCCGGTTCGGCTGGGGGTCCCGGTTCGGCTGAGGTGGAGACCGCGGCCTGATCCGCTCCGGTCGGTGGCGATCGGCCCCGACCGTCGCGGCCCGGACGGGGACCTTGGACCCTGCCCCCGGACGCGGCAGGTTCCTACGTTGGCCACCATGGCAGTCGATCGGTCCGTTCCCCCGGCGACGTACGTGGTCACCGAGCGCATCACCCGAACCATCCGGATCACGGAACTGCGCGTCCGGCCCCTCGGCGAGCCGATGGCGTACCGTCCGGGTCAGTACGTGCTGGCCGGCGCCCCGGGTGATCCCGAGCTGCGGGCCTACTCGGTGGCCAACATCCCGCGACCCGACGGGGAGCTGACCCTGCTGGTGACCCGGGTGCCGGGCGGCCGCGTGAGCACCTGGCTGCACGAGTCGGCCTGGCCGGGTCAAGAGCTCGCGGTGGTCGGGCCCTACGGTCAGTTCGTCGCCGATGCAGAGCCGACCCGCTCGGACCGACCCGCGCTCTACCTGGCGGCCGGCGCCGGGCTCGCCCCGGTGCTCGCCCTCGTCGAGGAAGCGGTGTCGGCGGGTGCGGCCGCCCCCATGACGGTGCTGTTCTCGGCGAGAGCTCCCGACGAGGTCTTCTGCGAGGGAACGCTCGCCTATTGGGAGCGGCGCTACCCGTCGTTCCGGTTCTTCCCGACCTTCACGCAGACCGCGGTGCCCGACGAGCTGCACGGCCGCATCCCGGTGGTGCTGGCCGAGCTGTTCGATGATCTGTCCGCCACCGTGGTGTACATCGCCGGGCCCTGGCCGTTCGCCGATGCGTGTGCAGCCGCGGTGCGCGCCCTCGGGGCCGGTGAGCGCCGTGTGCACATCGAGCGCTACCAGCACGACGGGGTCCATCCCGACGCCGGTGCGGTGCTCGATCTGCGCGACGCCGCCCGATCGGCCCCGGCCGGCGACCTGCTGGTGAGCGGTTCCCCCGGATCGCCGGCGGTATCGTGAGCGGGCCGGCCGTCGGCCACCCGTCGAGCATCGAGTGAGGGACGCCCTGCCAGCCGAGATCGCGAACGAACCGAACGCCGAGCCTCCCGACCCGGACGACACCGCCTGGGACGAGGACGGCTCGACGGCGGGCGGCGATGCGCAGCGTCGCACCATCCGGCGCGTACTGGCCGGTATGGGGGCGCTCATCCTGGCCGCGCTGGCGGTGCCCATCGTCGTCGCGGTGCTGCACCGCCAGGATCCGGGCGTCGAGGTGCGCTACGTCATACCGGCGGGTACGGCAGAGCGGCTGGAGGCGGGGGAGACGGTGGACGTGCTGCCGCAGCGCATCGACCTGCGCACCCAGGACACGCTCATCATCGTCAACGAGGACGACGACACGTTCGCGGTGGGCGGGCTCAGCGTCGCCGGTGAGCAGACGATGACCTACCGGTTCTCGAAGCCGGGGACCTACAGCGGCGCTTGCCAGCTGCATCCCGGTGGCAACGTCGACATCGTCGTGCAGTAGCGAGGCGCTGGCGCTCCCGGGCGTCGGAGCGTCGGGGCCGGCCGGTCAGCCGGTCAGCCGCCGATGCGGTCCAGGACCAGCGGTGCGAGCGTGTCCGGGTCCGGAGGTGCCGGGCTGATCGCGTAGGCGCCGGCGAGCGCGGCGAGCGCGCCGGGCAGGCGCGCCGCGTCGTCGAGGTGCAGCTCCAGCAGCGGCTGTCCGGCGCGGACCGCATCGCCCGGGCGGGCCAGGCACCGTACGCCGGCCACCGGGGACACCGGGTCCTCCTTGCGGGCTCGTCCTGCACCGAGCCGCCAGGCGGCCACCCCCACCGCCCGGGCGTCGAGGCGGGTGAGGAACCCGTCGGCCGGCGCGGTGAGCACCTCCCGTTCGACGGCGAGCGGTAGCGGGGCGGTGGGGTCGCCGCCCTGGGCGGCGACCAGCGCCCGCCAGCGGTCCATCGCGGCGCCGCCCGCCAGCAGGTCGGCCGGGTCGGGCCCACCGGCGATCCCGGCCATGCGCAGCATCTCCCGGGCCAGTTCCACGGTGAGGGTGCGGAGGTCGTCCGGGCCGCCGCCGGCCAGGCAGTCCAGCGCCTCCTGGACCTCGAGGGCGTTGCCGGCGGCGATGCCGAGGGGGCTCTCCATGGCGGTGAGCAGCGCCGAGGTGCGCACGCCGTGGGCCTCGCCCAACGCCACCATGGTGCGGGCCAGCTCACGGCCCCGCTCGGGGTCGGGGAGGAACGCGCCCGAGCCGTACTTCACGTCGAGGACGAGCGCGCCGGTGCCCTCGGCGATCTTCTTGGACATGATCGAGCTGGCGATGAGCGGGATCGACTCCACCGTGGCGGTGACGTCGCGCAGGGCGTAGAGCTTGCGGTCGGCCGGGGCCAGTCCCGCGCCGGCGGCGCAGATCACCGCGCCGACATCGCGCAGTTGGGCGACGAGCTGCTCGTTGGTCAGCTGCGCCCGCCAGCCGGCGATGGCCTCCATCTTGTCCAGCGTGCCGCCGGTGTGGCCCAGGCCCCGGCCCGACAGCTGTGGCACCGCGGCGCCGCAGGCGGCGACCAGCGGGCAGAGCACGAGGGAGACCTTGTCGCCGACGCCGCCGGTCGAGTGCTTGTCCACGGTGGGCCGGCCCACCGACCGCAGGTCGAGCCGCTCGCCGGAGGCGATCATGGCTGCGGTCCAGGTGGCGAGCTCGTCCGGTTCGAGGCCCCGCCAGAAGATGGCCATGGTCATCGCCGAGGCCTGCTCGTCGGCGATCGCACCGCGGGTGTACGCGTCGATGAACCAGCGGATCTGCCCGTCGGACAGCTGGCCGCCGTCGCGCTTGGTGCGGATGACGTCGACGGCGTCGAACGCACCGTCGGTGGTTCGGGGGTCGGTGGTTCGGGGGTCGGCGGTTCGGGGGTCGGCGGTTCGGGGGTCGGCGGTTCGGGGGTCGGTGGGTCGGGCGGTGCTCACGGGCGCTCCAGGTGCTCCGGGCCGAACGCGTCGACCAGCAGTTCGCCCAGCGGGCGGGGCCCGCCCGGGGCGTCGATGAGGAGGGTCGGGCCGCCGAACTCGTGCAGCACCTGCCGGCACCGGCCACAGGGCAGGAGCAGCCCGCCGTCGCTGTGTCGGCAGGCCAGCGCCCGCAGGCGGCCGCCGCCGGTGGCGACCAGGTTGGAGACCAGCCCGCACTCGGCGCAGAGGCTGAGCCCGTAGGACGCGTTCTCCACGTTGCACCCCACCACCAGCCGCCCGTCGGTGGTGACCGCGGCGGCGCCGACGGGGAAGCGGGAGTAGGGCGCGTAGGCCCTGGCGGCGACGGCGTGGGCCTCTTCTCGCAGCCGGCCCCAATCCACCCGCTCGTCACCGTCCACCCCAGGACTGCTCATGCCGGTCATGTTGGCACGCCCACCACCCCAACCGCGACCCCCGCCCCACCCCGGCCTGGCCCGCCCCGACGGGCCCCGACCGCGACGACGATGTCGCCGCCGCTCCGCGTAACCTCGACCTGCACCGCTCCGTCTCGCTGCGGCGGGGTGGTCTGGCCCATCCTGGTGCACCGGCTGTGCCGTCTGCGCCGCCGCTTCACGCACCGTTCCATGGACACCATCGCCCGCCATCTGCCCCCCACCCCCGCCGTGCTGCGCCGGCCCGGGGTGCGCCGCGCCTTGCGCGTCGGACGATGGGTGCTGGTCGCCGCCTACGTGGCGTTCGTGCTGGTGTGGTGGAAGCGCAACGGCGTGCCGCTCGAACGTCTGCAGATCCTCGGGTGGATCGCCGGCGGGTTGCTGTTGGCCACCACCGGCCGGCGCAACGGTGGGCCGTGGCCCATCGTGCGGGACTGGCTGCCGATCGGTGTGGTGCTCGCCGCCTACGACCTGTCGCGCGGTGTGGCGGACACGCTCGGGATGCCGGTGCAGATGCGTTCGATCGTGCGGATCGAGCAGGCGATCTCCTTCGGGCATGTGCCGACCGTGGTGGCCCAGCAGCACCTCGGTCCCTACGACGGGCCGGTGCGCTGGTGGGAGGTGCCGGTCGCCTTCGCCTACCTGTCGCACTTCGTGGTGCCGTTCGCGGTGATGGGCGTGTTGTGGGCGGTGCGCCGCGAGGAGTTCCGCCGGTACCGCAACGCGCTGCTCGCCCTGACCGCGCTGGGGCTCGCCACGTACATCCTGGTCCCGGCCGCGCCGCCCTGGCTGGCGTCGCGCAACGACCTCATCGGTCCGGTCGAGCGGGTGGGGCTGCGCGGCATGGAGGCGTTCGGCTTGAACACCGCCGGTGCGCTGGTGCACTACGGCGCCCGCTTCGGCAACGCGGTGGCGGCGCTGCCGTCGCTGCACGCGGGTTGGGCGACGCTGACCGCGGTGTGGTTCGCCCGCAAGCTGGCATGGTGGTGGTGGCCGTTGCTGTTCGCGTACCCGGTGATCATGGGCGTCTCGCTGGTGATCAGCGGCGAGCACTACGTGTTCGACGTGCTGCTGGGGTACCTGTACGCAGGGGTCACCGTCGTGCTCGTCGCCCGGGTCGAGCGGTGGTGGGCGTCCCGCCGGGCGGGCAGGGGCGGACGCGCCGACGGGCTCATCGACCTGCGCAACCAGCGCCCGGCGCCGGTGCCTGCCCCGGGCGGCGCGGCCACCGGCTCACCAGGTGGGACGGCACAGCACGCCGCCGTCGACCACCAGGTTCGCGCCGGTGATCCACGCGGCCAGATCTGACGCCAGGAACGCCACCGCGTTGGCCACGTCGGTCGGGGTGCCCAGGCGGGCCAGCGGCGCGGCGGCGTGCCACCGGGCCACCCCCTCGGGCCAGGCGTCGCCCAGGCCGGGCCGGCCGATCAGCCCCGGCGAGACCGCGTTGACGCGGATGCCGTGGCGGCCGTACTCGCCGGCTGCGGCGCGCACCCACATGGCCAGCGCCGCCTTCGACGCGGCGTAGGCGCCGTGGTCGGGTGCCGGTTGCAGGCCCTCGATCGAGCAGATGGCGACGACCGCGCCCGGCCGGCCTCGGTCGATCCAGGCCTGCGCCGCGTGGCGGGTGAGCGCCGCCACGGCGCGCACGTTGGTGTCGAGCATGCGCTGCCAGGTGGCGTCGTCGCTGGCCTGCAGGGAGGCGAGGTGCTGGTCGGCTGCGTTGTGCACCACGATGTCGAGCGGCCCGGCGGCGGCGAGCAGGGCGGGCGCGAAGTCGGGGGCGTCGAGCTCGGCGTGCACGGTGTGGGCGCCGACGGCGGCGGCGCCGACGGCGTCGCTGCGGTAGTGGGCGACCACCTCGGCTCCCGCCTCGGCCAGCCGGGTGGCGATGCCGGCCCCGATGCCGCCGCTCGCGCCGGTGACCAACGCCCGGCGGCCGGTCAGGTCGATGGTGAGCATGGCGTGCGGCCCTTCCTCGTCAGTCCAGCGTGCGGGGTGCAGCCCAGGGTGCCCGGTTCAGTCCAGCGTGCCGGCGCGGTAGTGCACGAACCGGTCGGCCACCTCGGCCATCTGGGCGGCGTCGAGCAGCGCCGGCTCGCCGATGCTGCGGGCCAGCAGGTACTGCTCGGCCAGCGTCTCGACCTCGACGGCGAGGCGCAGCGCGGCGTCGAGGTCGGCACCGAGGGCGACCTGGCCGTGGTTGGCCAGCAGCGCGGCGGTGCGGTCCCGCAGGGCCTCGATGACGGCGTCGGCCAGCCGTTCGGTGCCGAACAACTCGTAGGGCGCGCAGCGGATCGAATCGCCGCCCGCCACCGCCACCATGTAGTGGAAGGCCGGGATGGGGATGCGCAGGCAGGCCAGCGCGGTGGCTGACGGCGAGTGCACGTGGACGACGGCCTGGGTGTCGGGCCGGTCGCGCAGGATGCGTTGGTGGAACCGCCATTCGGAGCTCGGCCGGGCCCCGGCGCGGCTGCCGTCGAAGCCGATCCACACGATGTCCGCCGGCGTCATGACGCGGTAGGCCATGGCGGACGGGGTGATGAGCAGCCCGTCTCGCCAGCGCACCGACGCGTTGCCCGACGTGCCCTGGCTCAACCGTTCGGGCCCGAACGACCGGCAGGTGTCGATCAGGTCCCGGCGCAACCTCAGCTCGACGGGGTCCACCGGCGCGCCACCTCCCCGATCAGCGCCCACAGGGCGGGTCGCACCGCTTCGAGCACACCGATGATCTCCTCGATGGTGATCGATTCGCCCAACCCGGCGGCAGGGTTGGAGATCACGCCGATGGAGGCGTAGGGCAGCCCCACCTCGGCGGCGAGGGCGACCTCGGGGTAGCCGGTCATGCCGACCAGTTCGGCGCCGAGGCGGCCCAACACGGCGATCTCGGCGGGGGTCTCGAAGCGTGGGCCGTTCATGCAGACGTAGGTGCCGGTCGGGCGGACCACGAGGTCGAGGTCGGCGGCCGCCTCCGCCAGGAGGTTGCGCAGGCCCCGGTGGTACGGCTCGGTCATGTCGGTGTGGCGGACGAGCCCGTCGTCCCCGTCGAAGAACGTGTCGGCCCGGTCCTTGGTGAACTCGAGGAACTGATCGATCAGCACGAGATCGCCGGGTTCCAGATCTCGGGCGATCCCGCCACTGACCGCAGTGGCCAGCACGGCGCTGGCGCCGATCTCGCGCAGCGCCCAGATGTTGGCCCGGTAGTTGATCCGGTGCGGCGGCAGCGAGTGCCCGGCGCCGTGTCGCGGCAGGAACGCCACCGAGCGGCCCTGCCACGTGCCGAGGGTCACGCGTGCCGGTCCGTATGGTGTGACGACGGTCTCATCGCGGTCCTCGGTGAGGCCGGGAACCTCGTAGAAACCGGATCCGGTGATGATGGCGAGCACGATTCGACTCCGTGGAAAGGCGGCGGGGGGTGACCATACCGCGGGAGATGGCGCCACTAAGCTCCGTTCCCGTTCAAGGCTGGAAGTGAAGTCGAGGCCGGAAGCCAAGTGAGGACTGCATGAGGAAGACGACTGGCGCGCTCGCCGGGTTGCTCGCACTGTCGATGTTCGCCGCCGCGTGCGGCGGCGACGACGCCGACACGGGCTCCGGCTCGGCGGAGACGACGGCGGCCGGTGGCGCCACCGAGACCACCGCGGCGGCGATGGAACGGGGGTTCCAGGGTGACTGCGCCAGCGAAGAGGTGTTCTGCATCGGCCTGGTGACCGACGTGGGCAAGGTGGACGACAAGTCGTTCAACCAGTCCGCCTGGGAAGGTGCGATGCAGGCCGCCCAGGAGCTCGACGGCTTCGCCGACTACATCGAGACCGTCGACTCCAAGGACTACGAGACGAACATCCAGTCCTTCATCGACAAGAAGGCCGACGTCGTGCTCACCGTGGGCTTCGCCCTGGGCGAGGCGACCACCGCCGCCGCCAAGGCCAACCCCGACACCCACTTCATCGGGGTCGATGCCTTCCAGGGCGAGGTCGTGCCGAACCTGACCGGTCTCGTGTTCAACGAGGACAAGGCCGGGTTCATGGCCGGCGCCCTGGCCGGCCTGCTCACCGAGACCAACGTGGTCGGCGCGGTGCTGGGTACGGACAAGGTCCCGCCCGTCGTCGCCTTCGGCAAGGGCTGGGAGAACGGCGCCAAGCACACCAACCCCGAGGTGAAGGCCATCACCACCTACCACCCGGGCGGCCTCGACGTCGCGTTCCTCGATCCGACCTGGGGTGGCCAGACGGCCAAGCAGGCGCTCGACAACAACGCCGATGTGATCTTCGGCGCCGGGGGCAAGACCGGCAACGGCGCCCTCATCGAGGTGGCCAAGAAGGACGGCGCCTACTGCGTCGGCGTCGACACCGACCAGTGGGAGACGGTGCCCGAGGCGCACCCCTGCCTGGTGACCAGCGCCATGAAGCTGATCGATGACGGCGTCGTCGAGTTGGCCGCTCAGGTCAAGGACGGCTCGATCGAGGGCGGCAACTACTTCGGCAAGGTCGGCCTGGCGCCGTTCCACGACTTCGACTCGAAGCTCCCGGCCGATGTGAAGACCGAGATCGAGCAGATCATCGCCGACGTCGACTCCGGCAAGCTGCCCACCGGCGTCAACTGATCCCCGCGCCGGCGACGCCCGGCGCCACCCCCGAGCACGAGGACGGACGGCACCCCAGGTGGGGCCGTCCGTCCTCGCGTTTCGGGTCCCCATCGATCCGCCGACGGCTCGGGACACCATCTACCGGTCGGCCCACGCATGAACCGACAACGTGTGCAATCCGCTCTTCTGCCCGTGGTGGCGGTGCTGGTGGCGTTCCTCATTGGCGCCATCGTGGTGCTGGCCGACGGCAAGTCGCCCGTCCGCGCCGCCGAGGCGGTCATCAAGGGTTCGATGGCCAACCGCGCTGCCATCGGCGCCACGCTGGAGAAGGCGACGCCGCTCATCCTCACCGGCCTGGCCGTGATCGTGGGCATGAAGGCGGGCCTGTTCAACATCGGTGCTCAGGGCCAGCTCCTGTTGGGCTCGATCATGTCCGCCTACGTGGGGTACCGGTTGACCGTCCTGCCCACCGTCGTGCACCTCCCGCTGGCGCTGCTCGCCGGCGTGGCCTTCGGGGCGGTGCCCGCCTTCGTGGTCGGCGTGCTCAAGGCGTACCGCGGCGTCCACGAGGTCATCGCCACCATCATGATGAACACGATCCTGGTCAACCTGACCGACTGGTTGGCCGGCGGCCCGTGGATGCAACCGGACCAGGCCATCTCCAAGACCCCGCCCATCCAGGCCAGCGCGGAGATCCCCAAGGTGGCGGACCTGCCGGTCGGCTTCTTCCTGGCGGTGGTCATGGCGTTCGTGGTGTGGTTCCTGCTCAGCCGCACGACGCTGGGTTTCGAGCTGGGGACCGTCGGCGCCAACCGGGACGCCGCCCACTACGCCGGCATGTCGGTCAAGGGCATCACGGTGCTGGCCATGACCCTCTCGGGGGCGCTGGCCGGCCTCGGTGGCGCCATCGAGACCCAGGGCGTGGTCGGCCGCTTCGAACCCGGCTTCAACCGCGGCCTGGGCTTCGACGGCATCACCATCGCCCTGTTGGCCAAGGTCTCGCCCCGGGCGGCGATCCCCGCCGCGCTGCTCATCGGGGCGCTGCGGGCCTCCTCCACCCAGCTCCAGTCGATCGCCCAGGTCGCGCCCGAGATCGTCGACGTGATCCTCGCGGTGGCCCTGCTGCTGGTGGCGGCGCCGATGATCATCCGATGGGCCCTGCGGCTGCGAAACGCCTCGGGGGTGGAGGGCGTCAACCTCAACACGGGATGGGGATCGTGAACGCGCTGCGCCGGCTCTCGCCCGATTCCCGCAACACCCTGGTGGCGGTGCTGACCGGGCTCGTCGCGGCCTACATCGCCTACGGGATCTGGGACTTCAAGGCCACCGCGGTGCTCGGCTTCATGGTCCGCTACTCGACCCCGCTGGCGCTGGCCGCGATGTGCGGCATCCTCTGCGAGCGCAGCGGCGTGGTGAACATCGGCATCGAGGGCCAGATGCTGGTCGGTGCGTTCGTCGCCTTCTTCGGGGCCACCTGGGCCGGCATCGTGTTCGGTGTGGTCGCCGGGGTGGTGGTGGGCGCCCTGCTCGGTGCGTTCCTGGCGGTGTGCGCGGTGAGCTGGCGCATCAACCAGATCATCGCCGGCACGGTCATCAACATCCTCGCCGCCGGCGTCACGTCGTTCTTCTACCGGCAGGGCCGGACCATGAAGGGCTCGATGCCCACCTGGGAGATCCCGCTGCTGAAGGACATCCCGCTGCTGGGCAAGGTGTTCTTCCAGAACCAGCCGCTCACCTACCTCACCTTCGCCATCGTCATCGTGCTGCAGGTCATGCTGTTCCGCACCCCGTGGGGGCTGCGCACCCGGGCGGTCGGCGAACACCCCAGCGCGGCGGACACCGTCGGCGTGAACGTGTCGCTGTACCGCTACGGCAACGTGGCGGCGGGCGGTGCGCTGGCCGGGCTGGCCGGGGCGCTGCTGTCGGTCGAGGCCACCGGCACCTTCGAGCGGGGCATGACCTCGGGGCGGGGCTTCCTGGCCCTGGCCATCATGATCATGGGCCGCTGGCGGCCGAGCCTGGCGTGGGCCGCGGCGTTGTTCTTCGGCCTGCTGAACGGCCTGGTCAACCAGCTGAACTTCGAACGGGTGATCGACGTGCCGCCCCAGTTCATCGGCATGCTGCCCGACGTGCTGACCATCGTGGTGCTCGCCACCTTCGCCGGCCGGGTGCGCGCCCCGGCCGCCTCCGGCCAGCCCTACACCAAGGAGTGACGCGGTGGTGAGCGATCGCATCGACCACGACGCAGCCGCAGGCGGGACGGCGGAGCTGCTGCTGGAGGCCAGGGGGATCACCAAGCGCTTCCCCGGTGTGGTCGCCAACGCAGACGTGTCCCTGCAGCTGCACCGGGGCGAGATCCTCGCCCTGCTCGGCGAGAACGGCGCCGGGAAGTCCACCCTGGTGAAGATGCTCTTCGGGCTGTACCGCCCCGACGAGGGCGAGATCCGCATCAAGGGCGAGCCGGTCACGTTGAGGTCGCCGAAGGACGCCATCAGCCGCGGGATCGGCATGGTGCACCAGCACTTCCAGCTCGTGCCGGTGATGACGGTGGCGGAGAACGTGGTGCTCGGCGCCGAGCCGTGCCGGGGCCGCTTCATCGACCAGCGCCGCGCTGCGGCCGAGGTCCGCAAGCTGTCGGAACGCTACGGGCTGGCGGTGGACCCCGCGGCCACGGTCGAGGACCTACCGGTCGGTACGCAGCAGCGGGTCGAGATCATCAAGGCGCTGTTCCGCGGCGCGGAGATCCTCATCCTCGACGAGCCGACCGCGGTGCTCACCCCGCAGGAGACCGATGAGCTGCTGCAGATCATGCGGGAGCTGGCGGCGCGCGGGGTGGGGATCATCTTCATCACCCACAAGCTGCGCGAGGTGATGGCGGTGGCGGATCGCGTGGAGGTGCTGCGCGGCGGCCGGGTGGTCGGCTCCGCGGTGCCGTCCCGCACCGACGAGGCCGGGCTGGCGTCGATGATGGTCGGGCGCACCGTCGTGCTGCGGGTCGACAAGACCCCCGCCCAACCAGGCGCGGTGATGCTGCGCGTGCGCGCGCTGCAGGTCGATGACGACCGACACCAGCGCGCCGTGCGCGGCCTCGATCTCGAGGTGAGGGCCGGGGAGATCGTCGGGGTGGCGGGCGTCCAGGGCAACGGACAGCGCGAGCTGGTCGAGGCGATCTGCGGGATGCGGCCCATACGCAGCGGTACCGTCGAGGTGGACGGGCGGGACACCACGTCGATGAACGCCAAGGCGGTCAACGGGCTGGGCGTCGCCCACATCCCCGAGGACCGGGAGAAGCACGGGCTCGTCGGCTCCTACACCATCGCCGACGACCTGGTGCTGAACCGCTTCGACGAGGAACCCTTCGCCCGTCACGGCCTGCGGGACTTCACCGCCATCGACAAGCAGGCTGAGCAGCTGGTGCAGCGCTTCGACGTGCGCACCCCGAGCATCCACACCGAGACCAACGCGCTGTCCGGGGGCAACAAGCAGAAGGTCATCGTCGCCAGGGAGCTCAGCTACGACGCCAAGCTCGTGGTGGCGGCCCAGCCGACCCGCGGGGTCGACGTGGGTTCCATCGAGTTCATCCACCGCCAGCTGGTCGCCGAACGCGATCGCGGTGCGGCGGTGTTGGTGGTGTCGGCCGAACTCGATGAGATCCTCGGTCTCTCGGACCGGGTGGCCGTCATGAGCGAAGGGCGCATCGTCGCGATGCTGCCCATCGAGGAAGCCGACCGTGACCGCATCGGCCTGTTGATGGCCGGTGGTGCGTGACCGCCGGCGGCGGGATCAACGACGCGTCAGACGCGGCGACGACCGAGGATGATCAGAGCGAAGGCGATGATCCCGAGGATGACGAAGATGGTCCACAGCATGCTGGAGCACCTTCCCTGGATCGGGCGGGACGAAACCGCTGACCTGCGATCCGAGCCGCCGCAGCGGGTTCAGCGACCGGCGTTCGGCTTGACGCCGTGGTTGGCCTTCTTGCGGCGGGCGTTGGCCTTCAGCTTCTTGGTGCGCTTCGACATAGGTCGACCACGCTACTGCGCGGCGCCCCAGGCGACCAACCGCTCGGCATCCCAGGTGTTGATGATCTGCTCCGCCTCGGCGCCGGCGAGCGCCGCCTTGTCGCAGCCGTAGTTCATCCACTCCAGCTGGCCCGGTGCGTGGGCGTCGGTGTCGATGCTGAGCAGGCAGTCCCACTCCAGCGCCAGCGCCAGCAGTTCCTCGGGCGGGTCCTGGCGCTCCGGTCGGGCGTTGATCTCGACCGCGGTGCGGTGCTGGGCGCAGGCGGCGAAGACGAGGTCGGCATCGAAGTCCGCCCCGGCACGGTTGCCGTAGGGCGCCACCTTCCGGCCGGTGCAGTGCCCGAGCACGTCGACGTGGGGGTTCACCGCGGCGAGCACCAGGCGGCGGGTCATCGCCTTGCGCTCCATCTTCAGCTTCACGTGCGGGCTGGCGATGACCAGATCGAGCCGGGCCAGGGTGGCGTCGTCCATGTCGAGGCTGCCGTCCTCGTTGATGTCGACCTCGAGCCCCTGCAGCAGCCGGAACGGCGCCGCCGTGCCGGCCGCCGCCTCGGCGGTGAAGGCCTCGTTCACCCGGTCGAGCTCGTCGCGCTGCTCGGCCAGCCGCTCGCTGGTCAGGCCCCGGGCGACGGCCATGCGGGGCGAATGGTCGGTGACGACGAGGTAGCGGTGGCCGAGGGCGCGGGCGGCCCGGCCCATCGCCTCCATCGACGCGCCGCCGTCGGACCAGGTGGAGTGGCTGTGGCAATCCCCCTGGAGTCGCGCCCGCAACGCCTCGCCGGGCCCCAGCGGGATGGCCGTCTCCTGCTCCAGTCGCTCGAGGTAGGGCGACGGGCGGCCGGCCAACGCGTCGGCGATCACGCCGCCGGTCGAGGGACCGATGCCGGCGAGCTCGGTCAGGGTGCCGGCTGCCGCCCGCCGTTCCAGCTCGCCGGGCGGCAGGGCGGCGATCACCTCCGCCGCCCTGCTGAAGGCCTTCACCTTGGCGCCGGGGGCGAGGGCCCGGTCCAGGAGGTAGACGACTCGGTCGAGCGCTTCCAGTGCGTCCATCGCTCTACGGTACGCTGCTGTGTCGATGGCCTGGCTGGTACGGGATGCGAAGGTGCTCGCGTCCGTCGAGATCGCCGACACGTTCCGCACCCGTCTGTTCGGGCTGCTCGGTCGGCGCTCGCTCGACGGTGCGCTGCTGATCCGTCCGGCGCGTTCGGTGCACACGGTCGGCATGCGCTTCCCCATCGATGTCGCCTTCTGCGACGGCGAGCTCCGCGTGCTGGCGGTGCGCGGCATGAAGCCGTGGCGGGTCGCCGCCCCGGTACGCAGGGCGTGCGTGATCATCGAGGCGGAGCGCGGCGCGTTCGAGCGCTGGGGTCTGGCGGTGGGCGACGAGCTCGCCGTGCACGGCGAAGCCGGCCACGGGGGTCCCGGCGGTGGCGATCACGGGCGCGGCGAGGGCGATCGAGGCGACGGGCTCTCCGGCCGTCCCGCCCGCCTGGCGGCCGCCGCCCGTCGCATCGGTCGGGGGGAGCGGGTTCGCCGACGGTCGCGCCAGGTCACCCCGGTCGACCGGTACATCGAGCGCATCGATCCGGTGGAGCGCCCGGAGCGGATGGAACGACCCGTCCTCACGTGAGCGCGGCCCCGAGCGGTGGGCTGCTGGTGCTCGTCGGCACCCCGATCGGGAACCTGTCCGACCTGTCGGGCCGGGCCCGGGAGGCGCTCGCCACCGCCGCGCTGATCGCCTGCGAGGACACCCGGCGCACCGGCCGGCTGCTGTCGCTGCTGGGGCTGGACAAACGCCCGCTGCTGCGCCTGGACGACCACACCGAGCTCTCCAACGGCGCGGTGGTGCTCGAGCGGCTGGCCCGGGGCGAGACGGTCGCCGTGGTCAGCGACGCCGGTCTGCCCGGCATCTCCGACCCTGGGGAGCGGCTGGTGGCCGCAGCCGGGGCCGCCGGGCACCGCGTCGAGGTGGGGCCCGGGCCATCCGCGGTGCTCACCGCGCTGGTGGGCAGTGGGCTGGCCACCGCCCGGTTCTGCTTCGAGGGGTTCCTGCCGCGCCGGCAGGCCGCCCGGCTGGCGCAGCTGGCCGAGCTGCGCGACGAGCGGCGGACCATGGTGTTCTACGAGTCGCCCCACCGACTCGCTCCCGCCCTGACCGATCTGGCGGCGGCGTTCGGGCCCGAGCGTCGGGTGGTGGTGGCCCGTGAGCTGACCAAGCTGCACGAGCAGTGGTGGCGGGGCACGCTGGCCGGCGCGGCGGCGTGGGCGGCGACGGAGTCGCCCAAAGGGGAGTTCGTGGTGGTGGTGGCGGGGGCCGAGCCGCCGCCGGCGCCCAGCGACGACGAGCTCGAGCGCGAGGTGGCGGCCGGCCTGGCGACCGGCGCCTCCGTGAAGGACGTGGCCGCCGAGATCGCCGCCCGCCGGGACGTACCGCGCCGTACGGTCTATGACGTCGCATTGCGCCTCAAGCGCGGTTGAGCACCGCCGACCGTCCTCGTCGTTGCGCCCGGATGG
>JADLEF010000012.1 GCA_020846295.1 Acidimicrobiales bacterium | reverse complement strand
GCCGACGCCGACAGCGACGCCGACCGTGACGCCGATGGCGACGGCGTCCCCGGCGGTCCTCCCGAGCGGCGCGCCGCCGACGCAGCGCTCCGCGGCCCCGACGCTCAGCGTTGCCCCACCGCAGCCGTCCAGCCCTCCGACGGCGCCCAGCTGGTGCGCTCCGACGGCACCGTGGTCGCCTGCTATGAGGACGGTCTCACGCTGCCCGTCGCCGATGCCGACCTCGCCCAGGCCCGCGACGGTGGAGGACCGCGGCTGCGCACCGTCACCATCGAGGACGGGGACTACCGAGTGTTGAGCGTCAGCTGGCATCACGGCGGCATCGTGCAGGTCGCCCGCGGCTTCACCGAGGCCGACACCCTCCTCGCCGGCCTCCGGCTCCGCCTGGGCGGTCTCGTGGCCGCCGCCGTGCTCGTCGCCGCCGCCGCCGGGTGGTGGTTCGCCAAGCAGCTCGTCCGTCCGTTGGAACGGCTCCGCCTCGCCGCCCAGCAGGTGGCCACCACCGGCGATCTCACCGCAGTGGTCCCGGCCGGCGGACCCGGCGAGGTCGGCAGCCTCGCCGTCAGCTTCACCACGATGATGGACGGCCTGGCCACCAGCCGGGAGCAGCAGAAGCGGCTCGTCGCCGACGCCGGCCACGAGCTGCGGACCCCGCTCACCAGCCTGCGGACCAACATCGAGCTGCTGGAGCGGGCGCAGCGGCTGCCCGACGACGAGCGCGCCGCCCTCCTCGGCGACGTCCGGGCCGAGCTCAACGAGTTGACCGAGCTCGTGGGGGAGCTCGTCGAGCTCGCCACCGACCGCTCCGGGCCGGACGAGGCCTTCGAGCCGGTCCGCCTGGACGAGGTGGCCGAGGCGGTGGCCGCCCGGGCCCGCCGCCGCAGCGGGCGCCCGGTGCAGGTCGTCGCCGGGGATCCCGTCGAGGTGTCCGGTGTGCGCCCGCTGCTCGAGCGGGCCGTGGCCAACCTGGTCGACAACGCCATCAAGTACTCCCCGGAGGCGTCCGCCGTCACCGTGCTCGTCGACGGCGGCTCGATCGAGGTGTGCGATCGCGGGCCCGGGGTGGCCCCTGAGGATCGCCCCCACATCTTCGAGCGGTTCTACCGGGCGACCGCCGCCCGCACCGCCGCCGGGTCTGGCCTCGGCCTGGCCATCGTGGAGCAGGTCGTCGACCGCCACGGCGGACGCGTCTGGGTGGGCGACGGTCCCGGAGGCGGCGCTCGCGTCGGCTTCGAGCTGCCCGTGCCGCCCGCCGCGGACTGAGGCGGGGCGGTCGATCCGGGCGGTGACGCAAAAGCGTCCTTCATGCATCTGGATGAGGTGTCGGTGGCTCCGTATGGGGGCCTACGCCTAGGCTGCCCGTAGTCGACCTGTTACTCATCGTGGTGGTCGAGACGGAGGGTGAAGTTGTGACCGCGAGCATTTCGGCGACGACAGCGACGACCTCGAGGGGCCTGCCCATGGACGGTGCGACCGGCGCGACGGCGCTCGTGGTGGAGGATCTCGGCGGCCGGCGGCTGCCCACGCGGCACGGCATGGCCCGACTGCTGCCCATCCGCACCGGCGCCGATGGACGGCTGGTGTTCGCGGTCGACACGTTCTACGGCACCCGCATGGCCGGCCACCTGCCACTGCTCTCCGGCGAGGGCCCTCGCTGCCTGCTCTCCGACGCCACCCCGCTGCCGGCCGCCCTCGAGGACGCCGTGCGCAGCGCCTACCTGACGGGCCGCCGCCAGGACCTGTTCGTGCACCGCGGCACCACCACCTTCGCCGTCGAGCTCATCGCCGACAACGGGGGAGTGACGGTGCTGTGGAGCGAGGTCGCCGCAGCCGCCGGCGAGGCCGCCCCGCGGTTCGGCGCCACCGGCGGCACGGCCGCCGCCCTCGCCGGCGCCACCGTGGACGGCGCCACCGTCGGCTGCGTCGTGCTGCGGGCCGAGCGCGGCGCCGACGGTTCGGTGGTCGACTTCGAATGCGAGCTGTCGATCTCCGACGAGGCGTACGCCGCGCACCTGCCCGCCACCGGCCGCCGCCTCGCCGAGGTCCTGCCGCCCGCCGCCCGCCCCGCCGTCATCGCCATGCTCGGCCAGCTCCTCGAGAGCCAGCGCCCGTTCCGACCGCCGCGCGGCATCTTCGGTTCGGCCGATGTCGAGCAGCGCTGCGACCTGCGCGCCATGGCCTTCGCCGATCGCGCCGTGGTGTGGCTGCGCACCCGCCCCCACACCCGCAGCGTGGTCGACCTGCGCGACGTCGAGCAGGTGTCGTTGACCCGGCGCGAGCGCGAGATCCTCCTGCTGCTCGCCGAGGGGGCCTCGACCACCGAGATCGCCCGCACGCTGTACCTGTCGACCAACACCGTGCGCAACCACGTCCGTCGCTTGCTGAGCCACCTCGGTGCCTCCTCCCGGCTGGAAGCGGTCGTCATCGCGGCGAAGATGGGACTGCTCGAGTTGCGCCGCGAGGGCGACGGCTGATCCGGCCGCGACGCGTTCCACGATGCGCGCTCCGGTCGGTCAGAATGGACCGATGTCGACCGAGTCGCCCGCGGACATCGTCGTGTTGCCGGACGACCTGAGGGCGACCCTGGCCGATCGGATCAGCCAGGAGCTGGCCACCCAGCGGCAGCTGCTCGACAACTCGCCCGACGGCGTCGTGCTCTGCGACGCGGACGGCACCATCGTGCTGGCCAACCGCCGCCTCGAGGAGCTGCTCGGCTACACCGAGGGCAGCCTCATCGGCGAGCCCCTCGAGCTGCTCATCCCCGAGGACCGGCGCGGCGTGCACGAGCGCGACCGCCGCCAGTACCAGGCCGAGCCGCGGGTGCGAGCCATGGCGCCCGCGATGCAGCTCGCCGCCCGCTGCGCCGACGGCACCGAGATCGCGGTCGAGATCGCCCTCGCGCCGCTGGCGTTCGAGGGACGGACCGTGACCATGGCGACGGTGCGCGATGCCCGGGAGCGCATCCGCCACCTGGCCCAGTTGCACGCCGCCCAGCAGCGCATCGCGCTGGCGGAGGAACGCGAGCGCATCGCGCGGGACCTGCACGACATCGTGATCCAGCGGCTGTTCGCCACGGGCATGAGCATCCAGGCCGTCGCCATGCGCTCGAGCGACGCCCTGCGACCCCGCCTCGACGATGCGGTCGACGCCATCGACGAGGCGATCCGGGACATCCGCAGCTCGATCTTCCAGCTGAGCCACGGGTCCGCCCGCCAGGGGGTGCGCGCCGGGCTGTTCGACCTCGCCGCCGAGGCGGAACGGCTGGTCGGGTTCGTCCCGCGGGTGCACTTCGACGGGCCGGTCGATTCCCAGCTCGACGGCGAGCTCGGCACCGAGGTGCTCAGCGTGGTGCGGGAGCTGGTGTCCAACGCCGTGCGCCACGCCCAGGCGACGGACCTGCACATCGAGGTCTCGGTGGACGGTGCCCGCGTGCGCTGCTGCGTGGAGGACAACGGCGTGGGCCTGCCCCCGGCCGATCAGCCCCGCGCCGGACGCGGGCTGGCCAACCTCGCCGAGCGGGCCAAACGGCGCGGCGGCACGTTCTGTCTCGACCCCCGGCCGGGCGGCGGGGCGCGCGCGGTGTGGACCGCCGAGCTGAACTGACTACGGTGGCGGGCGTGGAACCCGTGCGCTACGTGGAACGTCTCAACAACCGCTACCGCCAGCAGGGCTTCCCGCCCTACGCCTGGACGATCAACGAGGACGCGCCGATCACCGCGCTGCGCAAGCCGCTGTCGCAGTGCCGCGTCGCCACGCTGACCTCCGGCGGGGTGTCCCGCTGCGCCATGCCGGCGTGGGACCCCGACGCCCGCAACGACTTTCGCCTCGATGCGGTCGACGCCGAGGCCCCCACCGACGACTTCCAGGTGCACGACAGCTACTACGACACCACGTCGGCCAAGCAGGACATCAACTGCGTGTTCCCGCTGGACCGCCTGCGAGAGCTCGCCGCCGAGGGCGTCATCGGCTCGCTGGCGGCGCGCCAGTGGAGCGGCTTCATGGGTCGCATCTACAAGCGCAGCCACGTGCTGGAGGAAGCGGGGCCGGCCTTCGCCGCCGAGCTCGCCGCCGACGAGGTGGACCTCGCCCTGCTGGTACCCGCTTGACCGCTCGATCACCAGACGGTCGGTCTGGTCGCACGGGTCATCGAAGCCGCCGGCATCCCCACGGTGCTGGTGTCCACCGGGCGTGATCTCACCGAGCAGGTGCGACCGCCCCGCTCGGTGTTCGTGAACTTCCCGATGGGCAACCCCTTCGGTCGCCCCGGAGACGTGGCCATGCAGCGGGCGGTCCTGTTGGACGCGTTGCGCCTCGCCGAGGCCGACGTACCGGCCGGTGTGCTGGTCGATCTGCCCTACCAGTGGGGCGAGGACTTCACCCCCTCGGTGGACCGGACCCTGGGAGCCATGTCGAAGTGAGCGACGGCGGAACGGTTCCCGGCCGGGGTGCGTCCGTGCCCGAGAGCCGTTTCGTCGAGGTGCTCGATGCGGACGGTCGCACCCGCTGGCGGGTGGACCGCGGCTTCCTCGAGTCGAACTGGCGGTGCATCTGGGGCATGGGCTGCCAGGGCATCGAGGACGAACCGGCGCCCGAACTGCACCGCGGGTGCTGTTCGGTCGGCGCCCGTCTGGCCGACGAGCAGGAGGCGATGACGGTGGCCGCCCTCGCCTCGTGCCTGCTGCCGGAGCAGTTCGAGCACTTCCTGGTCGCCATGTCGCAGGGGATCTTCGCCGACGAGTCGCGCACCAACACCCGCGTGGTGGACGGGGCGTGCATCTTCCTCAACCGGCCCGGGTTCCCCGGCGGGATGGGCTGCGCGCTGCACCTCGCGGCGGAGGACGACGGCGCCGAACCGGCCGAGTACAAGCCGGGGGTGTGCAGCCGGCTGCCGCTGCGGGCCGAGACCCTGCCCGCCGGCCCCGACGGCGAGGCCCGTTTCGAGCTGCGCGCCTGGCGCCGCGACGACTGGGGCCCCGGCGGCGACACCATGGCGTGGTGGTGCACCGAGGCCGATGCGTGCTTCACCGGCGACGAGGCCGTGGTCGACTCGATGGCGGAGCCGTTGCGCCGCCTGGTCGGTGACGACACGGCCGTGCGGATCCGTCGGGCCCTCGGTCGCTGAACGGCGCCGTGGCCGGCTCCGACCGCGACGCCGCCGACCGGGCCGCCATCGCTGCGGCCGCGGACCGCTTGCTCGCCTGCGCCGGGTTGGCGCCGGTATCGGTTTCGGTGAGCCGGCCGGCGTTGGTGCTGCCCTCGGTGTTCCGCATCGACGTCGCCGCCGCTGCCGCGGTGGCCGCCGCCACCGCCGCGGCGGCGCTGGTGGCGCAGGCCCGCACCGGGTCGCGTCCGGCCGTGGCCGTCGACGGTCGGGCCGCGCAGGTGGCGTTCCGTTCCGAGCGGTATCTCCGCGTCGGGACGATGCAACCGGCCGAGCTGTGGGCGCCGTTGTCGGGCGACTACCCCTCGGGCGACGGCGGCTGGGTGAAGATCCACGCCAACTTCGCCCACCACGCCGAGGCCGCCTGCCGCGCCCTCGACGTGCCGGCGCGGCGCGAGGCGTTGGCCGAGGCCATCGCCGCTCGCCCCGCACTGGAGGTGGAATCGGCGGTGATCGACGCCGGCGGCGCCGCCGCCGCCCTGCGTGACGAGGCGGCGTGGATCGCCCATCCCCAGGGCGCGGCGGACCGGGCGCGACCGGTGCTCGACCTCGAGCGCATCGGGGCCGCCGACGCGCGACCGTGGCCGTCGCCGCGGCGCGCGACCGTCGACGCCCGGCGCGGCGCGGGGCCGAAGCCGCTCACCGGCGTGCGCGTGCTCGACCTGTCACGGGTCATCGCCGGCCCGGTGTGCGGGCGCGTGCTCGCCGCCCACGGCGCCGACGTGCTCGCGGTCACCGCCGCGCACCTGCCGCAGATCGCACCGCTGGTCATCGACACCGGGTTCGGCAAGCGCTCCACCTTCCTGGACCTGCGCCACCCGCGGGATCGCGACGCGTTCGACGAGCTGCTCGCCGACGCCGACGTGGTGCTCGACGCGTTCCGGCCCGGTGCGCTCAACGCCCTCGGCTACGGGCCGGAGCAGCTCGCCGCCCGCTCGCCGGGCGTGGTCGTGGTCGAGCTGCGCGCCTACGGCCGCACCGGGCCCTGGGCGATGCGCCGCGGGTACGACAGCCTCGTGCAGCTCGCGGCCGGCATCGCCGCCGCCGGCGCAGCGGCGTCCGGTGTTGCCCGCCCGGTGCCGCTGCCCTGTCAGGCGTTGGACCACGCCACCGGGTGGCTGGCCGCGCTCGCCGCCACCGCGGGGGTGCTCCGGCAGCGGCGCGACGGCGGCTCGTGGCGGGCCGGGCTGTCCCTCAGCGCCACCGCGGCCTGGCTGTCGGCGCTGGGTCGCGTCGACGGCGACGGGTTGGCCGTGCCCGACCCGGGCCTCGACGACGTGGCCGATCTCATCGTCGAGACCCCGAGCCCCCACGGCCGGTTGCGCCACGTCGCCATGGCCGGCTCGATCGACGCCATACCGACCGGTTGGGACGGACCGCCACCGGTGCTCGGCCAGGACGGCGCCCGCTGGCGGGCCGGCTGAGCGCCTGGCAGGGCCGTCCCGCTGCCGCCTCCGGCTCACGGCGCGCTCAGAGCCGGCAGACGCGCCAGTCCACCGGCCGGCCGTCGACCCACGGCATCACGGCCCAGAACGGGCGGGGATCGTCGTCGAACACCAGCGGCAGGAAGTACTTGTCGCCCTCCCACATGGGCAGCGCGGCCGCGCCGCGCACGGACGGGTCATCCGCGCAGGCGTCGAGCAGCCGCCGCCGCGGCACCCACGACAGCGTGCCCTCCGCGTTGGCGGCCGGGATGTCGCCGTGCCAGGCGGTGGCGACGAACACGAAACCGAGCCAGTCCTCGCCGTTCGCGCCGAACCCGGGCCAGCTGATGGTGCCGCGCAGGCTCAGCTCGTCGAGCTCGACGTCGGCCTCCTCGCGCAGCTCGCGCCGCACGCCGGACACCACGTCCTCGTCCGCCTCGAGCTTGCCGCCCAGGCCGTTGTACTTGCCCAGGTGCTCGTCGTCCGGTCGGGCGTTGCGGTGCACCAGCAGCACGGTGTCCGCAGCTCGATCCCACAGGTAGGCCAGCGTGCCGACGATCGGGCGGTAGGGCACGCTCAGGGCAGGCAGCCGACGTTGGCCAGCGCCATGCGCACCAACCGGTCGTGGCCGCCGGTCATCTCCCGGGAGACCTCGGGCGACGCCGCCTCGGCCGGGGTCAGCCAGGTGAACTCGAGCGTCTCCGGGGCGGGAAAGCACTCGCCCTGCACCGGCACGATGTAGGCCAGGCTGACCGCGTGCTGGCGGGGATCCACGAACCCGGTGACCGACGGGTCCGGGAAGTACTCGACCACGGTGAACGGGCTGGGGTTGGGCGGCAGCTGCGGCTGGGCCATCGGGCCGAGGTCCTTGGCCAGGTGGCGCAGCAGGGCGCTGCGCACCGTCTCGCCGTAGAGCACGCGACCGGTCACCACCGCCCGGCTGATGGTGTCGTCCGGCATGGCGCGCAGCAACAGGCCCACGGCGACGACCCGCCCGGCCTCGTCGAGGCGCACCGGCACCGCGTCCACGTACCCCATCGGGACCCGTTCACGGGCCAGATCCAGATCGTCTGGGGCGAGCCAGCCGCTCTGCATCGCCAGTTGGTCCATATCGCTCATGGTGCTCCCGGAGTGCTCGAAGACCGTCGGACATTCTGGCACCAAGTGCGAACAGATCCGCAGCCGCGGCCGCGGATCGCCCCGCCGACGGGTTCAGGGGCGTGACAGCCGTCCGTACAGCTCCGGCCGGCGATCGCGGAACACGCCCCAGGCGGTCCGCTGCCGGGCCACGGCGTCGAGGTCGAAGGTGGCGGTGATGACCTCGGTGCGGTCGCGCGCCGCGCCGGCGACGATGGCGCCGGTCTGATCGGCGATGAACGACGAGCCGTAGAAGGTGACCTCGCAGCTCGCGCCGACCTCGCGGCCGTGGCGGTTGGCGGCGACCAGCGGCACCAGGTTCGCGCCGGCGTGGCCGCACATCACCCGCTGCCAGTGGCCCGACGTGTCCACTGTGGGATCCGGCGGCTCGGACCCGATCGCGGTGGGGTACAGCAGCAGCTCCGCGCCGTCGAGCACCAGGCAGCGCGCCACCTCCGGGAACCACTGGTCCCAGCACACCGCGCCGCCGATCACCCCCGCCGCGGTGCGCCAGACCACGAAGCCGCTGTCGCCCGGGTTGAAGTAGTACTTCTCCTGGTAGCCGGGCCCATCGGGGATGTGGCTCTTGCGGTAGCGACCCAGCACGGTGCCGTCGGCATCGATCATGACCAGCGTGTTGAACGTGGCCTGCCCGTCGCGCTCGTACACGCTGACCGGCACCACCACGGCGAGCTCGGCGGCCAGCGCGGCGAAGCGGGCCACGGTGGGATGGCCGCGCAGCGGGCGGGCGAGGCCGAAGTACGCCGGATCCTGGTCCTTGCACCAGTACGGCCGCTCGAACAGCTCCGGTGTGACCACGAGGCCGGCGCCGCGGCCGGCGGCTTCGCGCACCAGCCGTTCGACCTCGGCCACGTTGGTGTCGACATCGTCGAGCATCGCGCATTGGACCGCGGCGACGGTCAGAAGACGGGACATGGGCGGTTCCTCCGTTTGCGGCGAGCGCGGGCGGGCGCGGACGCCGGTCAGCGGTGCCAGCGCACGCCGCGCGCCGGCTCCGGTTGGATTGTGCAGTGGATCCCGCCGCCGTGGGCGAAGATCGCCGAGGCGTCGACCTGCACGATGCACCGCCGAGGCGTGAGCCGGGCGAAGCGTGATCGCACGGCCTCGTCCGCGGCGGGGTCGTCGAAGCCGCACAGCACCACCGCCCCGTTGGCCCAGGCGAAGTTCACGTAGCTCTCGTGCGGCGCGTGGCCTTCGCGGTCCGCTCTGGGCGCGCGCAGGGCGACCAGCTCGAAGGGTCGGTCCCGGGCGTCTCGGGCGGCGCGCAGGCGGCCGACGTTCTCCGCCATCACCGCGTGATCGGGATGGTGGGGATCGGGTTGCTCGTGCACGACGAGCACACCGGGGGCGACGAAGGCCGCCATCGTGTCCACGTGACCGTCGGTGCCGAAGGGGCCGTCGTCGCCGTGCAACCCGCGGGCCAGCCACACCACGCGGCGCACCCCGAGCCGGCGGCGCAACTCGTCCTCGATGGCGGCGCGGTCCCAGCCCGGGTTGCGGTTCGGGTTCGCCTGGACCGTCTCGGTCACGATGACGGTGCCCTGCCCGTCGAGTGCGATGGCGCCACCCTCGTTCACCAACGGGCTGGGCAGCAGCACCGCGCCCGCCCGCTCGGCGGCGAGGCGGCAGGCGTCGCGGTCGCGATCCACCCGGGCGAGGCGGCCGCCCCATCCGTTGAACGTCCAGGCGCACGCACCGAGGCGCCCCACCCCGTCGAGCACGAACGTCGGGCCGTTGTCACGGAACCAGGCGTCGTCGAGCTCGCAGGGCACCAGGGCGATGCCGTCCCCGCAGGCGCGGCCCGCTTCGTCGAGCAGCGACGGCGGGCACAGCAGGCTGACCGGCTCGAAGCGGGCGATCGCCCGCGCCACCGAGGCCCAGGCCGCCACCGTGCGCTCGGCGTTGTCGCGGAGGTAGCCGGCCCGGGGGATCCAGCTCATCCACGTGCGGGCGTGCACGACCCATTCGGGCGGGGCGACGAAACCGTCGGCGGGTTGGTCCATGACGGCATCCGATCGTAGGGCAGGGCTCGATGGCCGTTCCGGGACGGTCCTTCGACCCTGTCGGGCGCGGTGCAACTGACGCCACAGTCAACTCATGATCACCGATGAGCGTCGACTCGAGCAGACCCGATGGGCATGGATCAACGAGTACGGCCCGGCACAGGCCGAGTCGCTGCTCAAAGCGGTGGACGACCTGCGCGCCACCCAGCCGCAACTGGCGTTGCAGGACGTGATCGCCCGCATCGATCCGGAGACCGAGGCGGACTACGACGGGTTCTGCGCCAGCCGCTGGTGAGCCGCTGACGCCGATCGCGCCGTACCGCCCGGTACCTCTCGAGGGGTCCGGTCCGGTGCGGCGCGGCGGCCGTTTTCGGCCGGTCCGCGCCGTCGGAGCGAGGGCGCGGCGACGGACCGATGCGCGCCTGCGGTGCAGCCCCGCCCCGGGGCGCATCGCCCAGACGGCTCAGCTCGCCGGCCGGCTCAGCTCACCAGCGCCCCGGGAGCGCGAGGCTCGCCGCCAGCGGCACCACGAGCACCGCACCCCGGCTGAAGCGCAGCACGTCGTTGGTGACGCTGCCGGGGGGCTCGTTCGATTCGGTGGCATGGCCGGGGCCCCCGCGACCGCGCGAGGCCACCGCCAGCACGGCTCCCGGTGTGCGGGCCGCCTCGGCGCAGATCGCCTCGGCCGGTCGTTGCGTACCGGACAGCACCCGTCCGTGGGCGGGCGGGCGGTGCAGCCCCGCCAAGGCGTGCACGTACCGCTCGGCCCGATCGCGGTCGAACAGGTCGTCCTCGGTGCAGACCGCCTGCATCACGGTGAGCTCCAGGCCCGCCGACCGGGCGAAGTCCGCCGCGATGGGCACCGCCCGCTCACCCCGATCGGAACCGTCGACGCAGGCCAGCACATGGCGCCACTCGTAGGGCGACCAGTGCGAGTCGTCGAAGCGCGGGCCGATCACCAGCATCGGGGAACGGCTGCGCTGCAACAGATCGCCGGTCAGCGAACCGATCGCCCGCTCACCGATGGAGCCCTGCCCATGGCTGATGGCGCACACCAGCGTGCCGGCATGGTTGTCGGCGTGCTCGACGATCGCCTGCACCGGATCGGCGTGACCGGCGGACATGTAGGCGCCGTGACCACCGGCGTAGCGGCGCAGCAGCTCGTAGAGGCGGCTCTCCTGCGCGGCACGGTCGGTGCCGGGATGGGCCACACCCCACAGCAGCAGCCCCGCATCGAGGCGTCCGGCCAGCGCCGCCGCCACCGGGACGACCCGTTCTGCGCCAGGAGCACCATCGATCGGAACCAGTACCTGTCGGAACACGTCGCCTCCGCGCACGTCGATGTCTTGGTCGACACTGTGACGGTCGCGACCGGCCATCCCCAAGGGTCCGAGGTCCACCGGCCTCGGGTCGTTCGCCAGAGAAGCAGCGCTCCGTCGCCGTCCCGTCGCCGTCCCGTCGCCGGTACCCGCGGTCCGCCTCGACGCACGCCGACCCTCGGGAAAACGCGAGCGTGGGGCCCCCCCACCGGGGG
>JADLEF010000011.1 GCA_020846295.1 Acidimicrobiales bacterium | reverse complement strand
GCCTCGAGGAACGCCTCGCCGAGGAGGCCCGCCGGCTGCTGGCCTCGGTCGACTACCGCTCCGCGGGCACCGTGGAGTTCCTGGTCGATGCCGCCACCGGCGACTCCGCCTTCCTCGAGGTCAACACCCGCCTGCAGGTCGAGCACGGTGTCACCGAGTTGATCACCGGCGTGGACCTCGTCGAGGAGATGGTGCACCTGGCGGCCGGCGGCACGCTGGATCACCTGGCGGACCGGATCGCCGGCCACGGCCACGCGGTCGAGGTCCGGGTCTACGCCGAGGACCCCCACGAGGGTTTCCGTCCCTGCACCGGCCTGCTCACCGCCGTACGGTTCGGTACGGGCCCCGGGGTGAGGGTGGACGGCTGGGTGGCCGACGGAACCGAGATCAGCCCGTTCTACGACCCCCTGCTGGCCAAGGTCATGGCGGTGGGCGAGGACCGCACCGAGGCCTTCGACACGCTGCAGACCGCGCTGGCCGGGACCCGCATCGACGGGGTGGAGACCAACGCATCGTGGCTGGGCGCCGTACTGCGCCATCCGGAGGTCCGGGCCGGTGCGGTGACCACGTCGCTGCTCGGTCGGATCGAGCCCGAGAGCGACGCCGTCGTCGTGCTCGACCCGGGCCTCGCCTCCTCCATCCAGGACCTGCCGGGCCGGCTGGGCTACTGGGCGGTGGGCATCCCGCCGTCGGGCCCGATGGACTGCTGGTCGCACCGGCTGGCCAACCGGGCGGTGGGCAACCCCGACACGGCACCCACCCTGGAGCTCACCCAGCGCGGCGCCACCCTGCGCTTCCGGGCCGAGACCACCATCGCCCTGGCCGGCGCGGTCATGGCTGCGTCGATGGACGGCGCACCGGTGCCGTGGTACCGGCCGGTCACGATGCCGGCCGGTACGGTGCTGCGGCTGGGCGACATCACCGGGCCCGGCTGCCGTACGTACCTTGCGGTACGGGGCGGGTTCGACGTGCCGGAGCACCTGGGCAGCCGCTCCACGTTCGCCCTGGGCGGCTTCGGCGGCCACGGCGGGCGGCTGCTGCGGGCGGGCGACGTGCTGCACATCGGCGCCGAGCCCGCCGCCGAGGCGGCCCCCATCCCGCCCGAGGAGCACCCGCCGTTGACCCGGCGGTGGAGCATCGGCGTGCTCTCCGGCCCCCATGGCGCACCCGACTTCCTCACCGAGGACGGCGTCACGGCCATGCTGGAGGCCGACTGGGAGGTGCACTTCCACTCGGACCGCACCGGCGTGCGCCTCATCGGCCCCGCGCCGGACTGGGCCCGATCCGACGGCGGCGAGGCCGGCCTGCACCCCTCCAACCTGCACGACAACGCCTACGCGGTGGGCACGGTGGACCTGACCGGCGACATGCCGATCATCCTGGGCCCCGACGGGCCGAGCTGCGGCGGCTTCGTGTGCCCGTTCACGGTGGCCACTGCGGAACACTGGAAGCTGGGCCAGGTGCGCGCCGGGGACACGGTGCGCTTCGCCCTGGTCGACCAGACCGGTCCCGCGGGTGTGGCGCGGCCCGGCGGGGCGTCGGGCCGGGTCCCCAGCCCCGTGCTCGCCGTCGACGACGAGCAACCCGATCGCCCGAAGCTGGTCATCCGCCGCGACGGGGACCGCAACGTGCTGGTCGAGTTCGGTCCCGCCGAGCTCGACCTCGGCCTGCGGCTGCGCATCGGCGCCCTCATCGACCACCTCGCCGCCCATCCCATCGACGGCGTGGGCGAGCTGACCCCCGGCGTGCGCTCGGTGCAGGTCGGCTACGACCCCGACCGCATCGGTGAGCGGGCGCTCGTCGACGCCCTCATCGAGGCCGAGGCGGCACTGCCCGCCGACGACGACCTGGCGGTGGCGGGGCGCATCGTGCACCTGCCGCTGTCCTGGGACGACCCGACCGCCCGGCAGGCGGCCGAGCACTACGCCCGGGTGGTGCGGCCCGACGCCCCATGGTGCCCGTGGAACCTGGAGTTCATCCGGCGCATCAACGGGCTCGACACCGTCGAGGACGTGCGGCGCATCGTGTTCGACGCCTCGTACCTGGTGCTCGCGTTGGGTGACGTGTACCTCGGCGCCCCCGTCGCCACCCCGATCGACCCCCGCCACCGGCTGGTCACCACCAAGTACAACCCGGCGCGGACGTGGACGGCGGAGAACGCGGTCGGCATCGGCGGGGCGTACCTGTGCGTCTACGGCATGGAGGGCCCCGGCGGCTACCAGCTCATCGGGCGCACCGTGCAGATGTGGAACCGCTGGCGCCGCACCGAGGACTTCGCCGAGCCCTGGTTGCTGCGTCCCTTCGACCAGATCCGCTTCCACCCCGTGTCGGTGGAGGAACTGCTCGAGCTGCGGGCCGACCTGCCGGCCGGCCGGGCGTCGATCGCGGTGGAGCCGACGACCTTCGCGCTGGCCGCGCACCGCCGGTTCCTGGCCGACGAGGCGGCGTCGATCGACTCGTTCCGCGGCGGCCGCGACGCGGCGTTCGCCGCCGAGCGGTCCCGCTGGATCTCGGCCGGCCTCGATGTCGCCGCCACCGTGGTCCCGGCCGGCATCGCCCTGGCCGGCGAGGCGAGCGTCCCCGACGGACAGGTGGCGGTGCGATCGCCGCTGGCCGGCATCGTGAGCCGTACCATACCCAAAGGTACGGACGTGGAACCGGGCGATCCGGTGGTGTGGATCGAGGCCATGAAGACCGAGACGGTGTTGTGCGCCGACGTGGGTGGCGTGGTGAGCGAGGTCCGTGTGGACGCTGGCCAGGTGGTGCCCTCCGGGTTGGTGGTGGCGGTGATCGCCCCGTGAGCGCGGTGGACCCGCGGGACCGGGTGGCCGAGGCGTTCGACCGCGCCGCCGCCCTGGCGACGGAGGACCCGGCCACCTTCATCGCCCTCGCCGATCGCGACGCCGCGCTGCGCGCCCTCGCCGCGATCGGGCCCGACGCGCCACTGGCCGGCGTGACGTTCGCGGTGAAGGACAACATCGACGTGGCGGGCCTGCCCACCACCGCAGCGTGCCCGTCCTACGCCTACCTGCCCACCGCGGACGCCACCGCGGTGGCCCGCCTGTTGGCGGCCGGGGCGAGCTGCGTCGGCAAGACCAACCTCGACCAGTTCGCCACCGGCCTGGTGGGCACCCGCTCCCCCTACGGCACGCCGCGCAACCCGATCGACGCCCGGCTCGCCCCGGGAGGCTCCTCCTCGGGCTCGGCCGTGGCGGTCGCCCGCGGCGTGGTGGACCTGGCGTTGGGCACCGACACCGCGGGCTCGGGTCGCGTGCCGGCGGCCCAGTGCCGCATCGTGGGCATCAAGCCGACCCCGGGCCGGCTGTCGACCCGGGGCGTCGTGCCCGCCGTGCGCAGCGTCGACTGCATCTCGATCTTCAGCCGTGACGTGGCGGCCGGCGTGCGAGCGCGCGCCCTGGCCGAGGGAGACGACGGCGATGCCTTCACCCGCCCCCCGGGGGTGTGGCCGGGCCGCATCCGCCGCCTCGGCATACCAACTGGTACGGACCTGGTGCTCGAGGGGCCGGCGGACCGCGACGCCTGGGAGCGCACCATCGCCCGGGCCGCTTCGCTCGACGGCATCGAGGTGGTCGAGGTGGATCTCGGGCCGCTGCTGGCGACGGGGCGCCTGCTCTACGAGTCGGCCTGGGTGGCCGAGCGGTACGTGGCGGTGGGCGAGCACGTGGCCGCCGGTCACGCCGACATCGACCCGGTGGTCCGCGCCATCATCGAACCCGCCGCCACCCGGCCCGCCACCGAGGCCTACCGCGGCGCCTACCGCCTGGCCGAGCTGCGCCGCGCCGCCGCCTCGGCGTGGGCGGGGGTCGACGGGCTCCTGACGCCAACCACGCCCGGCGTGGCCAGCCTCGCCGAGGTGGCGGCCGATCCGATCGGGCGCAACAGCCGCCTGGGCACCTACACCAACGGCGTCAACCTGCTCGGGTGGTGCGCGGTGGCCGTCCCGGGCGCGGACCGAACCGACGGTTGGCCCTTCGGGGTGACCGTGGCCGGCCCGGCCTGGGCCGACGACGCGGTGGCCGCGGTGGCCGCTCGCCTGAGCGGAGGGCCCGCGCCGGTGCCGGCGGTGCCCGACGGTCTGGACGTGGCGGTGGTGGGTGCCCACCTGAGCGGGATGCCGCTCAACCACCAACTGGTGGATCGGGGCGCGGTGCGGGTCTGCGAGACGGCGACGGCGCCGCAGTACCGGCTGTGGGCCATCGCCGGCGGGCCGGTTCCCAAGCCCGCGCTGCAACACGTGGGCCCGGCCCAGGGTGGCGCGGCGCTGGCCGTCGAGGTGTGGCGGCTGCCGTGGGCGGCGGTGGGCCCGTTCCTCGCCGAGATCCCTGCCCCGCTCGGGCTGGGCACGCTCACCCTCGTCGACGGACGCGAGGTGACCGGCTTCATCGCCGAGCCGCGCGCGCTCGACGGCGCCACCGAGGTGACCGCCTTCGGCGGCTGGCGAGCGTACGTCGCATCCCGCTGACCGTTGGCCGTTGACCGTTCATCGGCGGGCGTCGGGCCCCGGGGCCGGGGAGCTGTTGTCGCACGGCGACCTGTCAACGATCCGACAACACCCGCGCCGTCCGACGCCCCGATGCCCCGACGCCCGGATCAGATGCCGAGATCGAGCAGGTTGTAGTCGAGCAGCGCGGCCCGGGCCTCGGGGCCCCAGCGGTACTGGTCCTCCAACCCGGCGAAGGGCTGGTAGGTGAAGCGCGGCTCGTCAGGGAAGCGCCGGGCCCGAGCGTCGATGGCCCAGGCGATGGCCTTTGACCGCTCGAAGATGCGCTGCTCGTCGTAGACCGACACCGGGTTGTGCACCCCACCGCTGGTCACCCCGAGCACCGACGCGCGCCGATGGAACCCGAAGTTGATCGTCACCCGGGGATCGGGGCTGGTGTTGGCGAAGCTGCCGTGGACCGCCTGGCGGTTGGTCATGGCCACGTCGCCGGGCGCACAGATCAACGGCACCGCGCCCTCGAGGCGCTCCGAGCCGGCGTCGGCCACCATCGCCCGGATGTCCGCCTTGCCGATGCGGTGCGAGCCGGGCAGCACCCACAGCCCGTTGGCCGCGGTGCACCCGTACAGCTGGGCCATGAAGTTGAAGCCGTGGGTGTCGCAATCCAGCGTGGGGCTGTCCCAGTGCGTCCACCCGTCCTGGTGCCACGCCACCGAGCCGCCGAGGCCTGGGTGCTTCATCCAGATCGCCTCGTTGAACGGGGTGAAGTCGTCCCCGTTGATGGTCGCCGCGACCGCGAGCAGCTGCGGGTGGCCGTACAGCCGCAGGCATGCCTCGGAGAACTGCAGCGAGCCGAGGATCAGCTGCAGCACCCACTCGGGGGCGCCGTCGGGGACCGCCGGCTCCACCATCTTCACCGGGTGGCGACCGTGGGCCGCATCGGTCCCGCCGATCGGGTCGGACAGCGGGGCCACCCAGGTCAGGGTGCGGGATCGGCCGCCGACACCCAGCGCGGGGCGGCCGTGGCGGTCCACGGTGGCGCCTTTGGTCACCGGCGCCCGGTCGAGCAGGTCCACGACGTCGGCCTCGATGTCGGCCAGCTCCTCCTGGCCGATGACGCCCTCGAACACGTAGAAGCCGGTCTCGCGGTACGCCTCGACGATGTCGGCCGCCAGGCGTCCGTCGGCGTCGAGCCGGATGGGGCCACGGTTGCCCAGCGTGAAGGCCCGGGCCTCGCCCTCCGCCCGGTAGCGGGCCATCGCCGCCTCCTCGGGGCCGTAGTCCCCGATGGGCACCTCCAGCACCGGCAGACCGATCGGACCGTGCGAGCTCACCATGAGCGTCCCCCCTTCAGGTATGGCAAAACGTACCAGCGGCCTTCGGGGCGACGTCGCTGGTCGGGGCGATGCCGGCCGCGGCGCCGCTGTGGGAGGCTTGCCGCCATGGCCGACCGACCACACGACAACGCCACCCGGCCCGACGCGATCCGCCGGCGCGGCGCGGCGCTGCTCGCCGAGGGGCCGCTCGCGATCGAGCAACTCGCCGCGCAGCTCTTCGAGGAGGGCGTGTTGACCGACGACGACGAGGAGGAGCGCCTCGCCGAGGTGCTGGACGCGCTCGACGAGGACTGCGTGTTCGTCGAGCTGCCCGACGATCGGTTCGGGTACCTGCCCGCCCTGCTCGACGGCATCACCCTCTCCACGGTGGTCGACCGCGACGATGCGCTCGAGGGTCTGCTGCCGTTGTCGCCCGACTGCGAGCCGATCGCCTGGTGGATGCTGGACCATCCCGCCGAGACGGTGGAGGGCGACGCCGTCGAGGTGCTGGACACCGTCGAGGGCCCGGTCGCGGTGGTGGGCGACGCCTTCCTGCCCTACGACGGCGGCGTGGTGTTGGTGCGCTACGACGGCACGGTGCTGCGGGTGGAGCCGCTCGAGGACGCCGAGGAGATCGACGTGCCTCCGCTCGACGGGCCGGGCGAGGCTGCGCTGGCGGCGGCGGTGCGCGCCGTGTTCGACCGCGATGCCGTCGAGGCTCGGCTCGAGCTGCCTGCCGACGAGGAGCCGGCACCGCCCTGGCGGCACCTGCTCACCGGCGACCTGTGGTGGCCGTTGCTGGCCGCTCCGGGGACCGTACCGCGCGGTGTGGTCCTTCCTCCGATGCGGCGCCTGCTGGCGGCCACGGGCCTGCGGGAGGTCGGCTCGGTGGTGGTGCCCTCCGACCTCGAGGCCACCCTGCAGCAACGCTGGGTGTTGCGCAACCGCCTGCGCGGCATCTACGAGCTCGTCGATGGGCAGATCGACGCGGCGGAATCCCTCATCGGGGCGATGCGCCGCTTCGGTGAAGCCGATCCGGAGCGGGTCACGCTCGACGGCGGCGGGACGGCCGGCGCGGCGGCCCTGGCCGGCGCCCTGGGTGATGCCGCGGTGGCCCGCGTCGCCTTCGCCCACGCCCGGGATGAGGCGATCGCACCGCGGGCGCTGCTGACGTTGGCCGACGCGATCATCGAACGGGTCGACGAGCGGCACGCGGCCGGTGCCCACTGGTTGGCCGGCAGGGCGCTGGACCACGGCGGCCTCCCGCTCGAGGCCGAGGCGCACTTCGAGGCCGCGCTGACCGGACCGGGCACCGCGTTCGCACCTGCCGCGGTCGCCCTCGCAGCCGTCGTCGCCGACCGGGGCGACGCGAGCCGGGCGGCGTCGCTGCTGCGCCAGGGCGGTGTCGACATCGACAGCCTGGAGGACGCCTACGACGAGCAGGACGAGGGCGAGGAGGGTCCGCCGCGGGACCGGCCCGAGGACCTGTTCGGTTACGACGGGGGCATCGCGCTGCTGGCGGAGATCATGCCGTGGGCGCTGGCCCGGCCCCGCCCCACCGCGCGACGCAACGAACCGTGCCCGTGCGGCTCGGGTCGCAAGTACAAGCATTGTCACCAGGGTCGGCCCGAGCCGATGCCGATCGAGGATCGGGCGGCGTGGCTGTACGCCAAGGCCCGCCGCTACGTGGCCGACAACCGGTTCCGCGACGAACTGGCCGATGTGGCGGACCGGCTGGTGCAGGCGTCCGGTCTGGGCCATCGGCTCCTCGACGTGGTGCTCGACTCGGAGCTGCCGGCCGACATCGTGCTGCACGAGGGCGGCAGGATGGTCGACTTCGTGCAGGAGCGCCGGACGCTGCTGCCCGCCGACGAAGCCGAGCTGGCCGTGCGCTGGCAGGCTCCGCTGCGCTCGGTGTTCGAGGTCGAGCGGACCACCGGCGACGCGCTGCACCTGCGGGACGTGCCGACGGGTGAACGGCTCGTGATCGGGTCCCTCGAACGGCCCGACGCCATGGCCGGGCTGCTGTTGGGGCGCCCGTTGCCCGTCGGCGGCGGGTGGCGCGGCTTCGCCGGGTTCGTGCCGTTGCCCGCCGCGTGGGCACAGGAGGCGATCGACGTGCTCGACGGCGACGACGCGCTGGAGGTCGCCGCGCTCGTCGGGCGTTGCCTCGGGGCGCTGGTGCAGCAGGGCGGCGCCGTCGCCTGACGGGGGATCGCCCCGTGATCGGAAAGCCCGCACCATCGCACCGTCGTCACGGCGGCGACGAGGGTCGCGCAGCAGGTCGACCGGCGCGGGCGCGCGGGGCCCGGTCCGGATCGGATCATCCCTCGGCGGGAGGCGACCGTGGCTCCGGTCCCGGTACACCGGCATGGTCCGATCCCGAGCGCCGTGAGCCGGCGCCACGACCGCGAGGAGGCCCACCATGGCACCCGGGTGGCTCGCCGTTCCTCGTTCGGGTCGCCGCTTGGCGGCCGGCGCCGCCGCCGTGCTGGGCCTCGCCGGTCTGCTGACGGGGGCCGCCGCGCCCGGCGGTACGGTACCGGTCGGTCTGCAGGTGTCGGTGGCGCCTCCGCCCCAGGTCGGCATCGAGCAGCCGCCGCCCTTCGCCGGCGACGGCCTCTCCCACGTGCTCGCCGTGCTCCCCCAGGACCGGGCCGCCGCGCCGCACGCCAGGCCGTCGGCCTCACCCCGCACCCAGGCGACGGGCGGGATCGACATCGGCACGTTGGCGCTGCTGAGCGGGGCGGGCACCATCGTGCGCATCGACCGAGACGCCGACGGCGCCCCGATCGCCGTCTACGAGGACGGGCGTCGCGCCACCGTACGCAACGGTACGGTGGTGTGGCTCGACGAGCCTGCGCCCACCACGCCGGCGCCCACGACCTCGCCCACGACCAGCACGACCAGCACGACCAGCACGACCAGCACGAGCTTGGCGGCGGAGGGCGCGGGACCCGCCGATCGACCTGACGGCCTGCCGGAGGCGCTGGTGGCGATCGCCGAGCGCGACGACGTGGTGAGCGTCGAGCGGCTCGGCGGTGGCATCTGGCGCTTCAACGGCACCTTCGACGTGGCCGAGCTGGCCGCCGCCCTCGAGGGCGCCGGGGCGGACGCCGTCGAGGACCACATCGCGCAGGTGCTGAGCGCCGACGACTACTACCCCTACCAGTGGAACCTCGAGAACGGGGGCCCCGGGGCCTACCTCGGCCCGGCCTACGTCGCGGATGCCGACATCGACGCCGAGGGTGTGGCCGGCGGCTCGTCCGGCGCCGGTGTGGTGGTGGCCGTGGTCGACAGCGGAGCCAACATGGGCGCGGCCGACCTCGCCGGTGCCGAGTGGCGCAACGCCGACGAGGTGTGCGGCAACGGGGCAGACGACGACCTCAACGGCTACGTCGACGACTGCTACGGGTGGAACACCGCCTACGACAGCCCGATGCTGTGGTCCTCGGGCTTCTCCGGCCACGGCACCAGCGTGGCGAGCATCATCGCCGCCCACCGCGGCAACGGGACCGGCATCGCCGGCATCGCCCCGGGTGCCACGATCATGAACCTGGCCGCCATGCCCTCCGGTTCCGGCTACGAGTCCGACATCGTGGAGGCCATCAACTACGCCATCGACAACGGCGCCGACGTGATCAACCTCAGCCTCGGCCGCTCCGGCGGCACATGCGGCGCGGCCTACCAGGCGGTGCTCGCCCGGGCGGAGGCCAACGACGTGGTCGTCGCCGTCGCAGCCGGCAACAGCGGCCAGAACATGGCGATCCAACCGTCGTTCCCCGCCGCCTGCGATGGCGCGCTGCTCTCGGTCGGGTCGAGCGCGGGCGACGACAGCCGCAGCTCGTTCTCCAACTACGGCTCGACGCTGGTGGACCTGATGGCGCCCGGCTCGGCCACCCCCATGCTGAACGGTACGGGCGGGGTCGTCCTCGGCAACGGCACGAGCATGGCCGCGCCCCACGTCGCCGCGGTGGCCGCCCTGCTCCTCGAGCAGCACCCCGACTGGGAGGAGCAGGCCGTTCGCGGGCGCTTGCTCGACACCGTCGATGCCAAGGCCGCCCTCAGCGGCTCGAGCGTCACCGGCGGCCGCCTCAACGCCGCCGCCGCGCTCAGCGCCGCACCGCCGAGCACCACGATCGCCCCGACCACCACCACCCGGCCGCCGCTGCAGCCGAACCCGTGGCAGGTGCGCTTCACCGGCTTCGGCCACCCGAGCTCGACCATCGAGGGCACGATCAGCGTCGACGGTGCCGATCCGGCCCAGTTCACCGGCGGCGTGCAGTGGCAGCTGACCGTCTACACCATCATCGGCGATGCCACCTACGCCGTGGTGGACCTGCCCGTCAGCGTGGACGGCGTCGCCATGCGCACCGGTATGGACACCGCCCGGCTCGACCTGTCCGAGGAGACCGGCTCGTTCTCGACCAACGTGAGCACGTGGTTGCCACCGGGCCGGTACGCCTTCGTCGTCGAGGCCGCGGTGGCCGCCAACGAGGGGCGGATCCACGGAAGGCCGGCGGCGGTGATCGTCGATGTGGACGGCAGCAGCGCCACCACGGTGACCACCTCCCCGAGCGCCCCGACCCCGACCACGGCGCAGCCGTCCCCCACGACGACCAGCCCGCCGTCGGGGACCACCACCACCGTGGCGCCGGGGGCACCCACCACGGCTCCGGCCACGACGAGCCCACGTCCGTCCTCGCCCACCACCGCACCGACGCCCACCACGGCACCGACGGGGCCCGTCCCGAGCCCGAGCACCGCCCCGGGCGGGGGCGGTGGTGGCGGTGGCGGCGGCGCGGCGCCTACGACCGCCGTGGCCACCACGGTGCCGGCCGTGGGGCCGAGCCCGACGTCCACGGTCGCCCCCACCACCACCAGCGCGGTGGGCGGGCCGTGGCGGCCCGATCCGGTCTCCCGATCGTCATCGGCGCCTGGGGCATCTCCTCCATCGACCCGAACTGGCTGCTGGTCGACGACGGATCGGCGGTCATCGAGATCCGGGGGTCGTTCCCCCAGGTGCCCACCTACGTCTTCGTGGGCAACCAGCAGGCGACGGTGCTGTACGCCGGCGCCTCCCTGCTGCGCATCCGTCCGCCGGCGGCCTCGGTCCCTGGTGTGCGCTCGCTGAGCATCAGCTGGGCCGGGGAGGTCCGCATCAGCGTGGCCCACGGCCTGTGGTACCTCGATCCCGACGGCTCCGCGCCGCCGGTGTCGACCGCCCCGGTGAGCACGACCGGCGTCCCGCCCACGGTGCCCCCCACCACCGACCCGGCACCCGCGCCGGTGACCACGTCGCCCGCCCCGCCGGCGGCCACGACGACGACCGCCCCGGCCCCGACGACGACGACGACGGCCCCGACCACGACGACGCTGCCGATCGGGCGGCTGCGATCGAGCCCGATCCTGTCGGGCTCCGCTGAGCTGCGCAACGGCATCACCGTGCGCCGGGTGATGGCCAACAACCCGCTGGCCGATGTGCTCGGCGAGCTCGACGGGCGGTCGTGCGCCGCCGTCGAGTGCGAGGCGTTCGTCATCTGATCGTCAGCATGCGTGCCGATCCGATCGATCGCGCCGCCGACCGATCGTCACGCGGGGTGGTCGCCGCTCGGGACAGACGGACACGGCTCGTCGACCGGTCGATCGCAGGGCCATACGCCTCTCACCGCGCGACAACGACCGCTCCTCCCGGCAGCGCGGCACCTGTTCGTCACATTTCGTGGGACGAGATCGTCATATCGTGACGAATATATGACGACAGCGAGGGCTTCGCCACACTGCGAGTCCGCCTCGTTGATGCAGGTACGAGCATCAGAACGCCGTTCGAATCGAAATCTTCGAGCCGAGATCTTGTCGAATTCGTTGCGCTTGGTCGATCATTCGTTACAGTTCGATAACGGCGGCCTGCGGTCCAGGTTGTCCACCGTCCCCGACCCCTTCCGGGAGGACAAACCACCATGAACACTCGGCGGTCCCGTGTTTTCTCGGCCTTCGGGCTGGTTGCGTTGCTGATCGGCTCCCTGGCGATCTTCCTCGTGCGACCACCCGGTGCGGCCGATGCCGACCCGTTCCCGTCCAGCCGCGATGTCATGCGCTGGCCGTTCGCCTGGAACTCGATCTGGAACCTGCCGGTCGGCGACCAGGCCCGCCTGGTGCCCGCCGGGCTGCCCGCCTCGCGCGGCATGGGCCTCGGGGTGGACGAGAACGTCATCATCCTCGAGCCGCAGGCCCGCCAGACCAACATCGCCCGCAACTCCGCCGGTTGGAGCTGGCAGAGCACCCGCTGCGGCTCGGTGGATCCCGGCAGCGTCGTGGCCAGCAACGTGCCGATCCCCGCCGACTTCTCCACCGACCCGGGCTACCTGGGCGTCACGCCCAACATGGCCGGCGCGGTGCTCATGGCCGACGGGGCCACCGTGCTGCAGACCCAGCCCTTCCACGTCTGCGGCGCCGGCGGCGTCGCCACCAGCGAGTGGGTGTACCCCTCGGACAACCTGCACACCGGCGACGGCATCCGCGGCGCCCACGGCGGCAGCGGCATGTCCTCGGTCGGCGGCGCCGTCCGCGTCGGCGAACTGGTGCCCGGCGGGGCGATCCGCCACGCCCTCAAGCTGGAGATCGACTGCGGTCGCCTCTGCTACTACAACGGCGGCGAGGCCGACGGCGCCCCCGGCTACCGATGGCCGGCCAACAAGGCCGATGGCGACGCCGCCGGCCGCTACCGCGGCCCCAACCCGGCGGTGCAGATGGGCTCGCTGCTCGTGCTGCCGCCCAACTTCGACGAGAGCCAGCTGCAGACCGAGCCGGCCCGCATCCGGGCCCGAGCGCTACGCGACTACGGCGGCTACATCGTGGACGACACCGGGTGGGACACCCACGCCATCGCCACCGAGTGGAGCCCCGACGGCCGGGTGATCGACGAGTTCAGCAGCGCCTGGGGCTTCGACATGGAGACCAGCCAAACCGCCGGTTGCGGTGACGGATCCGCCTCCTGCCAGTGGGCCAACGACATCGCCACCATGTTCACCACCCTGCACGTCGTGGACGACAACAGCCCCACCACCGTCGGCGGGTCCGGCGCCCGACTCGCACCGTGCGCGCCCGCCTTCGCCGACGGCAGCGGTGGCGCCCCCGCCGGCTGCGGCCCCGCCACGCCCCGGGTCGCCGATGGCGTGAGCACCCCGCCGGTGCCGGTCACCGAGGCGCCCGCCCCGGCCCCCGAGACGACCGAGCCCCAGCCGCCGGCGGCCGAGGAGCCGCCCACCACCGAGGCGCCAGCGGTGACCGAACCGCCCAGCACCGAGGCAACCCAGCCGGCCCCGGAGACCACCGAAGCGCCGACGACGCAGCCGCCCACCACCCAGCCGCCGGCGACGACCACCACCGTCGCCGACAGCGACGACGACGACCTCGACGACGGCGAGGTCGTCGAGGAAGCGGCGCCGACGACCTCGCTGGTGCCCAAGGAACGGCCCGACCGGGTGCGGCGCCACCTGGAACGCCTGTTCCAGTTCTGGCTGCAGCGGCACTGGCGGTTCCAGCCCCTGCGGGGCTGACCGCACAGCACCTCCCCCTGGACCGATCCACCGGTCCACCGATCCACCGATCCACCGTCACCGGCGAGCGCCGCGGAGCCTTCGGGCCCGCGGCGCTCGTCGCGCACCGCCCGCGCTTCGGGGTCACCCTGATCCCGGCCAGGTCGGGACCCGGGGTCCGCTCAGGGTCATACCCGATTGCCGCTCGGAGCCCGCGAGCCGATGCTGCCTCCGTGACGACGACAACCAACTCCCCCGACCGCCATACCGAGCGGTCCGGCACCCATCCGTTCGACGCCCCGTACCGACCGATCGGTACGGCCACCGCCGACGTCGCCGCCCGCTGCGAGCTGGCGACCAAGGTCTACGGCAGGGCGAGCACCCAGGTCACCGCCCTCGACGGGGTCGACGTCGCGTTCGAGCGACGCCGGTTCACCGCCATCGTGGGCCCCTCCGGCTCGGGCAAGTCCACGCTGATGCACTGCATGGCCGGCCTCGACCGGCTCACCTCGGGCGCCACCTACATCGGCGACGTGCAGCTCGACCGCTGCTCCGAGAAGCAGCTGACCGCCCTGCGCCGCGACCGGGTCGGGTTCATCTTCCAGGCGTTCAACCTGATCCCGACCCTGACCTGCGCCGAGAACATCGCGCTGCCCGCCGCGCTGGCGGGGCGCAGCCCGGACGCGGCGTGGGTCAACGCGGTGATCGACGCCGTCGGACTTCGGGAGCGGCTGCGGCACCGACCCTCCGAGCTGTCCGGCGGCCAGCAGCAGCGGGTGGCGGTGGCCCGGGCGCTGGCCACCGCTCCGGAGATCATCTTCGCCGACGAGCCCACCGGGAACCTCGACTCGCGGTCCTCATCGGAGATCCTCGCCTTCATGCGCCGTGCCGTGGACGAGTTCGGCCAGACCATCGTGATGGTCACCCACGACCCGGCCGCGGCCGCCTTCGCCGATCGCATCCTGTTCTTCGCTGACGGTCGCGTGGTGGACGAGCTGCGCGACCCGACCGGCGCCGACGCCATCCTCGACCGGCTGCGCAACGGCGCAACCGCCTCCGGCACCGTGACGGGGCGCTGAGCGACATGGCCCGCACATCCGTCACCGCCACACTGGCCCGCCGCTCGCTGCGCGCCCGCTGGATCCGCTTCGCGCTCTGCACGTCGGCCGTGGTCGTCGGCGTCGCCTTCGTCACCGGCAGCTTCGTGCTGTCCGATTCGCTGCGCCGGGTGTTCGATCGCCTGGCCACCACCATCACCGAGGACACCGACGTCGAGGTGCGCGGGATCGACCCGTTCGCCACCGCCGATGCGGTGGACGCCAGCCGTCCGCCGCTACCGGAGGCGCTCATCGACACCGTCGCCGCGGTGCCCGGTGTGGCGTCCGCCCGCGGCTCCGTCGGCGCCGACGTGGTCGCCGTCGCACCCGACGGGCGCGTCATCGTCAACAACGGCCCGCCGGTGCTCGCCATCAGCGTCGACGGCGGCTCCTCGGTCGTCGAGGTCGTGGCCGGCGAGTCCCCCCGCCCCGGCCAGGTCGCCGTCGACCGCACCACCGCCGAGCGCTACGGCATCGACATCGGCGAGCAGCTCGCCGTCCGCTCGACCAGGTCCGGCACCTACGCGGTGTCGGGGTTCATCTCCCTGGCCGACGGCGGGGCGGGCGCGTCCTACCTCGCCTTCGACCTGCCCACCACCCAGCAGCTGCTCGGCTACGACGGCACGATCCAGTCCGTCGAGGTGCGCGCCGAGGACGGGGTGAGCCCCGACGAGCTGCGCGACCGGATCGCCACCGTGCTACCCGACGGGGTCGAGGCCATCACCGGCGAGCAGGCGGCGGCGGAGTTCTCCAGCTCCTTCGACGGCATCATCGACATCTTCCGCAACATCCTGCTCGCCTTCGCCGGCATCACGTTGTTCGTGGCCGCCTTCCTGATCAACACCGTGTTCAACACCACCGTCGGCCAGCGGGTGCGCGAGCTCGCCCTGCTGCGGGCGATCGGGGCCCGCAACGCCCAGGTGCGCCGGCTGGTGCTGGTCGAATCCCTGGCCATCGGCGTGCTCGGTTCGGTGCTCGGCGCGGTGGCCGGCATCGGCGTGGCCGCGCTGCTCAAGGCGGTCATCTCCGGCAGCGGCGGCGGCCTGCCCGACGGTCCGCTGGTGCTGTCGGGCACCACCTGGTTGGTCGCCTTCGCCATCGGCATCGGCGTGACCATGGCGACCTCGGCCATCCCGGCCTGGCGAGCCGGTCATGTGCCCGCGGTCGCCGCGCTGCGCGACGGGCACTCGCCGTTCGCCCAGCGGGCCACGGCCCGCCTGGTCACCAGCGGCATCGGTCTGGCGGCCGGTCTGGGGTCGTTCGGCGCCGGCCTGCTCGGCGACTTCGAGCGCATCAGCTCCCGGCTCACGCTGCTGGGCGGCGGCGCGGTGCTGATCTTCCTCGGGGTGAGCGGGCTGGCCCCGCTGTTCAGCCGCCGCCTGGCCATGGTGCTCGGTGCGCCCTTCGCCCGCCTGTTCCGGACCTCGGGGCGGCTGGCGCAGGCCAACGCGGCCCGCAACCCGCGCCGCACCGCCTCGACCGCGGCGGCGCTGATGATCGGGGTGACGCTGGTGTCCACCCAGGGCGTGATCGGCTCATCGTTCAAGGCGACCTTCGTGCGCCAGATCGACCAGGGGATCATCGCCGACTGGTTCGTCTACAGCGAGGGCGCGGGCATGCCGCCGTCCTTCGCCACCGAGGTCGCCGCGCTCGACGAGGTCGCCGCGGTGTCCACCTTCCGCAGCGGCCGGGCCCGCATCGGGGATGAGACCGTCGACGTGCTCGCCCCGCAACCCGTCGGTCTCGATCGCACCATGCACTTCCGCTCGCTGCAGGGCTCGGTGTCGCCGATCCCCGGAGACGGTCTGCTCGTCGAAGCGGACACCGCCGCCAGCCGCGGCCTGGAGCTGGGCGATGCGGTGACGGTGCAGTTCCCCGTCGGCGGCGAACGCACCCTGCGGGTCAGCGCCATCTACGACAGCGCGGCGCAGCTCGGCGACTGGATGATCAGCCAGGACCTGTACCGCCAGGCGTTCCCGCCGGAGCGGCAGGTCGACCTGTTCGGCGGCGTGACCATGCGGCCCGGTACGGACCGGGCGGTGGCCACCGCGGCGCTCGAGCACCTCACCGCTCCGTACCCCGAGATCACCCTGCAGGACCGCTCCACCTTCAAAGCCGACCAGGAAGCGCAGCTCGACCAGGTCTCGACCATGATCTACGCGCTGCTCGGCATGTCGGTCGCGGTGGCGGTGGTCGGCATCGCCATCACGCTCTCGCTGGCGGTCTTCGAGCGGACCCGGGAGTTCGGCCTGCTGCGAGCGGTCGGGCAGCAGCGGCGGCAGACCCGCCGCATGGTGCGGCTGGAGGCGGTCATCGTGGCGATCCTCGGCGCCGGGCTGGGCATCGCCCTCGGCGTGGTGTTCGGCCTCGCCACCTCGGCGGCGCTGCCCGATTCGGTGATCGACACCATCCGCCTGCCGTGGTCGCAGCTGCTCGCCACGCTGGCGGCCGCGGCGGTGGCCGGCATCGGGGCGTCGCTGCTGCCCGCCTGGCGGGCCAGCCGTCTCCACGTCCTCGACGCCATCTCCTATGAGTGACGCCATCTCCTCTGCGTGACGCCATCTCCTCTGCGTGACGCCAGGTCCCCGGTGTAGCGCAACGCGGCGCCGCCCGGTTTTCCGAGCGGCCGCCGCACCAACGCGACTATCGTTCCGAGCGAACCATAAATCTCTCTTGACGATCGGACCGGATGTCCCGGCCACGACCGGCAGGATCGGAGGTGGCCCCATGACCGTGCTTCCCGCCCCGGCGCAGGCCCTGTTGGGTTCCGATGCCGTCGCCCACGTGTGGACGTGCAACCCGGACGGCACCCCTCAGGTGTCGGTGGTCTGGGTCATCGTCCAGGACGACGAGATCCTCTTCGGCGCCGACGTGACGAGCCGCAAGGTGCGCAACCTCACCGTCAACGATCGCGTCGTGCTGTCGGTCGAGGACAGCGAGCGCAACGCTCGCGGCTTCCAGCGCCACCTCGTCGTGCACGGTCGAGCCCGCGTGCTGCCCGGCCCCGATCCCCACCTGATGGACCGGCTGGCCCGCAAGTACCTCGGGCTGCACCGTCACCCGCTCGCCCTGCGCGATGCGCCATCCGCGGTGGTGGTGCAGGTCACGGTGGAGCGCATCGCCGGCGTCGGCCCCTGGGTCGACGAGGTGCAGCTGGCCTCGGCCTGACCGTTCGATCCCCCGGCGTCGGGCGCGGCGAACGAGCGGCGCTGCGCCCGGCTCCCGGGCTCTCGGCGGCTACGGCAGGTCGGTCGGGGTTGGATCGGTCGGGGCGGGATCGGACGAAGCGATCCGGTCGAGCAACGGGAACGACACCGGCGCCGCCAGACAGGTGGTGTCCACCGCCCCCGGATCGTCCCGGGACACGAAGTCCACCACCACGCCGAGACCGCATCGCCCGGCGCCGACCAGCGCCGAGTGGCCGGCGGCGGGTACCACCACCGGCACCGCCGCCGGTAGGCGGGCGGCCACCGCCGCGCCGTAGGACGGTGGGGTGATCTGGTCGAAGCGGCCGCTGACCACCAGGGTCGGCACCGCGCTGACCACGGGTTCGAACACGCCGGCCGGCGCCGGCGGCACCGCCCACGCCGCGCACACCGCAGCCAGGTTCACGCCGAGGACCGGGTGGACCTCCACGAACAGGCGGGCAGCGAAGCTCCGTACCATACCGGATGGTCCGGATGGTCCGGATGGCTGGGCCCCACCGTCGGGACGAGCCGCCTCCTCCGAGCACAGGAACGTCACCTGCTGGCCCAGGCTGATCGACACGCCGTCCTGGGCGCCGGACGGCACCGCCGCGGTGGACAGCAACGAGAAGTCCCCCGCCTCGGCCCGGGCGATCAGGGCCGGGATGGCACCGGGGCCACCCGGGCTGTAGAACAACCCGTAGACG
>JADLEF010000010.1 GCA_020846295.1 Acidimicrobiales bacterium | reverse complement strand
GCCACGTTCCGCGACGAGGACCTCGTCGCCGACCTCACCGCGGGGGCGGAGGCGTTCGGTCTGCGTGGCGCGTGGGGCGTGGGCCATTCGATGGGCGGCGGCACCACGTTGCTGGTGGAGGCCGAACGGCCCGGCACCTATGCCCGCGCCTGGGTCTTCGAGCCGATCATCTTCCCTCGGGAGGGCACCAGCGAGGGGTTGGACGCCATGGTGGCCGCCACCCGGCGCCGGCGACCGGCGTTCGCCTCGCGGGCCGAGGCGCTGGAGCGCTACCGGTCCCGCCCGCCGCTCGATGTGCTGCACCCGGAGGTGCTCGCCGCCTACGTGCAGCACGGGTTCGTGGACGAGCCGGACGGCACGGTGCGGCTGGCCTGCACACCCGAGCAGGAGGCCCGCCTGTTCGAGCAGTACCTCCGCTTCGGGTACCGGCGGCTCGGCGACGTCGCCGCCGAGACCGTGGTCGCCTACGGCACCGCCACCCAGGAGAGCTCCGGGGTGTGGGCGCCGCGCATCGCCGAAGCCCTACCGCTCGGTACGGCCGAGGCGTTCGAGGGTCAGGACCACTTCGGCTGCTTCGCGAACCTCGACGGCGTGGTCGAGTCGTTGAACCGGTTCTTCTTGGGTGCGCCCTGACCGAACTTCTTGGCGCCGGGCTCGGCGAAGCGCTCACGGCGCACGACGGCCTTGGTGCCCTTGATGGTGGTGCCCCGCAGGGCGGCGATGACCTCGTCGGCCCGATCGGAGGGGACCTCGACCAGGGTGAACCGGTCGCTGATGTCGATGCCGCCGACATCGGAACCGCGCAGGCCCGCCTCGCCGGCGATGGCGCCGACGAGATCCCCGGGGCGCAGGCCGATGTTGTGGCCGGCCCCGACGAACAGCTTGGTCATGCCCGCGCTGGTCGGCCGGGGCCCGCGCTCGGCGCGCGGGCCGCGCTCGCCCGGACCTGCGCCACGGTCGCCACGGTCGGCGCGATCGAAGCGGGCAGGGCGCTCGCCGCGCTCGGGACGCTCGGTGCGGCGGCGCAGCAGGCGGGGGGCGAGGTCCTCGATGTCGTCCTCGCCGAGGCGATCGCCGCTCTTGGCGGTGGCCAGGTGCAGCGCGGCCATGGCCACCTTGGCCGGGTCGTGCTCGTCGAGGAGCTGATCGAGCCCGGTGGCGACCGAGTCGAAGCCGCCGGCGACGAGCAGCTCGCGCACCTCGTCGAGGGTACGGCCGAACTGGGCGGCGCGCAGCTGGGCGACGGAGGGCAGCGCCTCGATGCTGATCTTGTTGCCGGTGATCCGCTCGATGAACTGCAGCTGGTTGTGCTGGCGCGGATCGAACAGCGAGATGGCCACGCCGTCACGGCCCGCCCGGCCGACCCGGCCGATGCGGTGGGTGTAGATCTCCGGCGAGGTGGGCAGCTCGGCGTTGACCACGTGGCTGAGCACGTCGACGTCGAGACCGCGGGCGGCGACATCGGTGGCGATGAGCAGCTCGGCGGTACCGGCCCGCAGGCGCCCCATCACCCGGTCGCGCGCCTCCTGGCCGAGCCCGCCGTGCAGCGCCTCGGCGCGGTACCCGCGGCTGTTGAGCTGCTCGGTGAGATCGTCCACATCGATCCGGGTCCGGCAGAACACGAGCGTCGCCACCGGCGACTCGAGCTCCAGGATGCGGGCCAGCGCGGCGGCGCGGTCTGACCGGCGAACCACGTACGCCTTCTGGGTCACCTTGGGGGCCTCGCCGGCGACGACGGCCGGCGCGGCGATCTCGATGCGCTCGGGGTCGCGCAGGTGGCGGCGGATCATGCCGTCGATGCGCGGTGGCATGGTGGCGGAGAACAGCACCGTCTGACGGGTGGAGGGGGTGGCCTCGAGGATGGCCTCGATGTCCTCGGCGAAGCCGCGCTCGAACATCTCGTCCGCCTCGTCGAGCACGACGGTCTGCAGCTCGTCGAGCACCAGCGAGCCGCGGCGCAGGTGGTCCAGCGCCCGCCCGGGGGTGGCGACGACGACGTCGACGCCGGTCTCCAACGTGCGCCACTGCTTGCCGATGGGCGCCCCGCCGTACACCGCGAGGACGCGGGCGCCGAGCTCGCGGCCGTAGCTGGTCAGGGCCTCGTTCACCTGCAGGGCCAGCTCGCGGGTGGGCACCAGCACCAGCGCCACGGGGGCGGTGCCGCGGGGGCCGTCGGCCAGGCGCTCCAGGATGGGCAGGGCGAACGCAGCGGTCTTGCCGGTACCGGTCGCCGCCCGACCGACGACGTCACCGCCGCGCAGCAGCACGGGGATGGCGGCTTCCTGGATGGGGGTGGGCTCCTCGTAGCCGAGCGCGGTCAGCGCGCGCAGCAGCTCGGGGCGGAGGTCACTGAAGTGCATGGAAGCCGTTTCGGTAGAGGCCAAACCGGGGCAGTCTACGCCGGATCGAGGGTCGACCGTTAGTTGATGACCCCGGTGGCGGCCAGCTTGGCCAGCTCCTCGTCGTTGAACCCCCAATCGGCGAGCGCCTCGTTGGTGTGCTCACCTCGCCCCGCCGGCGGGCGCTGCACCTGACCGGGGGTGCGGCTGAAGCGGGGGGCCGGACCGGGCTGCACCACGCCGTCGACCTCGATGAAGGTGCCGCGCGCCGCGTTGTGCGGGTGCTTGGGCGCTTCCTCGAGGGTCAGCACGGGGGCGAAGCAGATGTCGCTGCCCTCCATGAGCTCGCACCACTCGGCCCGGGTCCGCGTGCGGAACAGGCCGGCCAGCTTCTCCTTGTAGGCCGGCCAGTTGGCGCCGTCCATGCGGCCCGGCAGGTCGTCGGCGGTGAGGCCCAGCTTCTCGACCAGCTCGTCGTGGAACTTGCCCTCGATGGACCCGATCGAGACGTAGTTGCCGTCGCTGCACTCGTAGGTCCCGTAGAAGTGGGCGCCGGTGTCCAGCACGTTGGTGCCGCGCTCGTTGGACCACGAGCCCGAGCCGTGCAGGCCGTAGATGGCGGCCATCAGCGAGGAGGCGCCGTCGGTCATGGCGGCGTCGACGACCTGGCCCTGCCCGCTGCGCTGGGCGTCGATGAGGGCGGCGCACAGGCCGAAGGCGAGGTAGAGGGCGCCACCGCCGAAATCGCCGACCAGGTTCAGCGGCGGGACGGGCGGGCCGCCGGCGTTGCCGATGGAGTGCAGTGCACCGGTCAGGGCGATGTAGTTGATGTCGTGGCCGGCGGCCTTGGCCAGCGGGCCGTCCTGGCCCCAGCCGGTCATGCGGCCGAACACGAGGCGCGGGTTGCGGGCCAGGCACACGTCGGGGCCGAGGCCGAGCTTCTCCATGACCCCGGGGCGGAACCCCTCGATGAGGGCGTCGGCCTGCTCGACGAGGCGGAGGACGGCCTCGACGCCTTCGGGTTGCTTGAGATCGATGGCGACCGAGCGGCGACCGCGGTTGAGCACGTTGAACTGGCGCTCGCGCTCGATGCCGAGGTCCACCGCGGCGAGGCGATCGACCCGGATCACCTCGGCTCCGAGGTCGGCCAGCAACATGGCGCACATCGGCCCCGGGCCGATGCCGGCCAACTCGACGACCTTGATCCCGGTGAGCGGTCCCGACGCTGCCATGGTGTTCCTCCCCAACTGCGGTCTTCGGCCGGACCCTACCCTGTGCCGACGTGTCCCCCACCGCTTTCCCGTCCCGTCGCCCTCGCGATCGGCCCCGCCGGAGGCGCAGGCGCTGCGCCATACCGCGCGGTACTGGGCCCGCCGTCACCCAGCCGGGGTAACCGGTGTGGCGATTCGGCGACACCGCGGGCCGGCCGGATCGGATCGGACGAGCGGCCCGTACGCTTCTTCGGCGTGACGACGACGAGGCGCCACTGATGGCGAACTGGGATTGGTGGAACGACGTGTGGGTGGGCGGTCTCGTGATCGTCGTCGCCGCCGTCTTCCGGCTCTGCGCCGGCGGCGCCTGAACGGTGGTCCGAACGCATCACCCGCGACGGCGACACACCCATCAGCATGGCCGCGGTGCGACGTAGTATCCGCCGCCATGACCAGCAGTGCAACGCACCAACCGGCCCGCGAGGGCGTGCCGGGCATCGTGGACCTCGACGGCCTCGACGAGTACTTCGCCGCCAACGTGGCCGGTGCCGTGCCCCCGCTGCGCTACACGGTGATCGCCGGCGGGCACTCCAACCTGACCTACCGGGTGGATGACGCGGCCGGGAACCGCTTCGTGCTGCGCCGCCCGCCGTTGGGCCACATCCTGGCCAGCGCCCACGACATGGGCCGCGAGCACCGCATCATCTCCGCCGTGGGCCGCAGCAACGTGCCGGTGGCACCCGCCCTCGCCCTCAGCCCCGACGACACCGTCAACGGTGCCCCGTTCTACGTGATGGGCTTCGTGGACGGCCACGTGCTGGCCGCCGACGCCGACGTCGAGGCCAACGTCCCCGACCGTACCGCTCGGTATCGCCTGGGCGAGCACGTGGCCGACATCCTGGCCGAGCTGCACCAGGTCGACGTGGACGCCATCGGCCTGGGCGAGCTGGCCCGCCGCGACGGCTTCCTGGACCGCCAGCTCAAGCGGTGGCGCGGCCAGTGGGAGGCGGCCAAGACCCGCGAGCTGCCGGCCATGGAGGAGACCTACGAGCTGCTGCTGCAGGCCAAGCCCGACCAGCGCCACACCGGCATCGTCCACGGCGACTACCGCCTGGGCAACATGCTGAGCCTCCCCGAAGGCCGCGTCGCCGCGGTGCTCGACTGGGAGCTGTGCACGCTGGGCGACGTGCTGGCCGATGTCGGCTACCTGCTCAACAACTGGGGCGAACCGGGCGACCCCGAGATCGGCCTCAACCTCGATCCCCCGCCCACCTGCGCCCCCGGCTTCCCCTCCCGGGAGGCGTTCGTGGCCCGCTACGGCGAGCGCACCGGCTTCGACACGGCGATGATCCCGTACTACCAGGCGTTCTCGCACTGGCGACTCGCCTCCATCGGCGAGGGGGTCAAGCGTCGCTACATGGAGGGTGTGATGGTGGACGACACCTTCCCGCTCGAGGAGTACGACCACCGCGTCGCGGCGCGGGCCGGCGTCGCGCTCGAACTGATCCGCGGCCTCGTCGCCGGCTGAGCGATCGGTAGGGTGTGACCTGAGTCGCACCCACCGACGACGCCCAGGGAGACGCACCATGGCGTACGACAGCACAGCACCGAACCGCCACGGCCCCGTGCGGGACTGGGCGGCGGATTGGGATGGGCTCGACGACGACTGGGGCCGCCGCGCCCCCGAGATCTGGCAGGACCTGCGAGCCTCCGGCTGCCCGATGGCCTTCACCGAGCGGTACGGTCGGGCCTGGATGCCGCTGCACCACGAGACGGTGTCGCAGATCGCCCACGACACCGAGCACTTCTCATCGTTCCGGGTGTCGGTCAGCCTGCCGGACTCGCCGGTCCGCAAGGCTCCGCCCATCACCTCGGACCCGCCCGAGCACCACGCCCACCGGCGGTTGCTGCTGCCGCCGTTCAACGCCGCCCGGATCGCCGCGCTGGTGCAGCCCACGCGGGAGTACTGCCGGAGCCTGATCGCCGGGCTCGACGGTCGGGACCTCGCCGACGCGGCGAAGGACTACGCGCAGCACATCCCGGTGCACGTCATCGCCGAGATGATCGGGGTGCCCGAGTCCGACGCCGAGGTCTTCCGGGACTGGGTCCACCGCAACTTCCAGGAGGCCCCGCGCGACAACGCCGCCAAGCTGCAACTGCAGAAGGAGATGGTCGCCTACTTCGAGGCGCTGCTGGCCGAGCGCGCCGCGGACCCCCGCGACGATCTCGCCACCCTGGTCGGCGGGGCCGAGGTGGACGGCGCGCCGCTCTCCCTCGACGAGCAGGTCGGCTACCTGATCCTGCTGATCCTGGCCGGCATCGACACCACCTGGAGCGGCATCGGCTCGGGCCTGTGGCACTTCGCGCAGCACCCCGAGCAGCGCCGCCGGCTGGCGGCGGCATCCTTCGACGACCCGCTGTGGATCATGGCCATGGAGGAGGTGTTGCGCTTCTACGCGCCGGTGACCATGGCCCGTCAGGTCGTCGCCGACACCGAGGTGGCGGGTTGCCCGGTGCACAAGGGCGATCAGGTGCTGCTCACGTTCCCGGCGGCGAACCGCGATCCCGCCGAGTTCGACCGGGCCGGCGAGTTCGTCCTCGATCGGGCGGTGAACCGCCACGCCGCGTTCGGGCTCGGCATCCACCGATGCCTGGGGTCGAACCTGGCCCGCATGGAGCTGCTGGTGGCGTTCCAGGAGTGGATCAGCGCCTTCCCCGACTACCACCTCGACGAAGGCGACCGGGGCGTGACGACATGGGCCAACGGCCAGGTGCGCGGCCCCCGGGCGATCCCCGTCCGCCTGCGCTGAGGCCGCTCCGACGTCCGACCGCGCTTGCTCACGGGACGGGTCGACGACACCGCGGACCGCGGGCATCGAGCGGTGCCGAGTTGCGATGTGTGCGGAAACCTGCGGTCGGGCGGGCTGAGCGGCCGACCCCGAGCCTGTGAACAGGGCGTTTGCCATCGGGCATCGGGACGGTTCGTCGGTTTCCGCACACAAGGCTCGCCAGATCCGCACACAGACAGCGCGTGCCGATGCTTTTCATTTGATCCTGATGTAGCGGCGGGGTCGAGCAGTGCGGGGCGGCTCGCGGCTCGCTTAGGGTGCCGCCCATGGCCGGAGCATGGGATTACCACGCCAGCGGTGCCTGGCGCACCGAGGGCACCTTCCTGAACGACTTCCTCGAGGTCGCCGACGAGCAGCCCGATGCGGTGGCGCTGGTGAGCTACCGCAGCGGGGTCGACGAGCCGTTGCGCCTGACCTACGGCGAGCTCGCCGACCGGGTCGACCGCATCGCCGGCGGCCTGCAGGCCATCGGGGTGCAGGCCGGCGAGGTGGTGGCGGTGCAACTGCCCAACTGGTGGGAGTTCCCTGCCGTCGTGCTGGCCTGCGCCCGCATCGGCGCGGTGGTCAACCCGCTGGTGCCGATCTTCCGGCACCGGGAGCTGCGCTTCATGTTGGCCCGCACCGAGAGCCGGGTGGCCATCTCCCCCACCACGTTCCGGGGCTTCGACCACGGCGGGTTGTTCCAATCCCTCGCCGCCGAGGTCGACACGTTCACCCATCCCTTCGCGGTGGGCGAGACGTTCGAACCGCAGTTCGTCGAGCGGACCCACCCGCTCACCCCCCGCCACATCGGCCCGGACGACCTGGCCGAGATCCAGTTCACCTCGGGCACCACCGGCGAGCCCAAAGGTGTGGTCCACACCCCGAACACGATCGGTTCGGCGGTCGACGCCATGGTCGAGGTGCTCGGCCTCGACAGCGACGACGTCGTGCTGATGGCGTCCACGCTGGCGCACCAGACGGGCTTCCTCTACGGGCTGGTGATGCCGTTGTCCCGAGGCATGAAGGTCGTCTACCAGGACGTGTGGGATGCCGACCAGGCGCTGCGGATCTGCCACGACGAGGGCGTCACGTTCACCATGGGCTCGACCACGTTCCTGCTCGACACCGTGGCCGCCCAACGACGAGCCGGCGGTGCGCCACCGCCTGCGTTCCGTTACTTCGTGTGCGGCGGCGCGCCGATCCCCTCGCCGCTCGTCTACGAGGCCCGCGAGCAGCTCGACGTCGAGGTCGTCGCGGTGTGGGGGATGACCGAGAACGGCGCCGCCACCCTGACGCGGCCAGGCGACGAGGCCGACGTGGTGGCCAACAGCGACGGCATCGCGGCCAACGGCATGGAGGTGCGGGTGGTCGACGACGGCGGGACCGAGCTGCCGGTCGGCACCGTGGGCCGCCTCCAGGTCCGCGGGCCGAACCAGACGCCGGGGTACTACCAACGCCCCGACCTCTACGAGGCCTGCCTCAGCCCGGCCACCGACGACGGGCCGGCCTGGTTCGACACCGGGGACCTCGCCCTGCGGCGGGCCGACGGGGGCATCCGCATCTCCGGGCGGTCGAAGGACCTGATCATCCGCGGCGGCGAGAACATCCCGGTGGCCGAGGTCGAGGGGGCCCTGTTCGGCCATCCCAAGGTGCGGGAGGTGGCGGTGGTCGGCCTGCCCGACGCCCGCCTCGGGGAGCGGGCCTGCGCGGTGGTCGTGGCCGAGGGCCCGGACGAGCCCACCCTGCCCGAGCTGACCGCCTACCTCGGTGAGGTGGGCATGGCCAAGCAGTTCTGGCCGGAATCGCTCGTCGTGGTCAACGAGATGCCGAAGACCCCCTCGGGCACGATCCAGAAGTTCGTCCTGCGCGAGGAGCTGAGCGAGCCGGCCACCGCCGATCAGGACGCCTGACCCCGGGGATCCGCCCGGCCCGCTCGGTGGCGCTCAGTGGCCGCTCGAACGGGCCTGTCGCTCGAGCTCGGCGATGGCGCTGGCGATGGCGGTCACGCTGTCGGACTCGCCCGCCGAGGAACGGGCGATCTGCTCGACGGCGGACGCCTGCGGCTCGATCGCCGAGGCCAGCTCGGACTGCTCGGACTGCAGGCCGTCCACCATCTCGGAGATCCGGGTCATGGCCTGGGTGCTCTCGGCCACCGCGGCGTGCACCTGCGACGCGATCGAGGTGATCTCCGCCGCCGACTGCGCCGTCTGCTGGGCGAGGTCCTTCACCTCGCTCGCCACCACGGCGACGCCCCGGCCGGCGTCACCGGCGCGGGCCGCCTCGATGGGGGCGTCGAGGGCGAGCAGGTTCGTCGGGGCCGACAGCGCGGCGATGGCATCCACCACCGAGATGATCCGTTGGCCGGAGTCGTCGAGCTCGACCACCAGCTCCCGGCTGCGCGCCGCCGCGGCCGCGACATCCCGGACGGTATGGTTGGTCTGGTCGGCGGAGTGGGAGATGTGGCGCACCGACTCCGCCAGCTCCTCCGTGGCGGCGGCGATGTAGGAGCTCTGATCCCGCACCGACGAGGAGGCAGCGGCCACATCGTCCACCGTCCGGCTCAGGGTCACTGCGAACGCCTCGCGCTCGCGCAGCGCCGCCGCCGTGCGTTCGGCGTCGTCGGCGGCGGCGGCCATGGCCACGCCGTTGGCCTGCTCCACCCGGCTGCGCATCCACACCGCGGCCAGGCCGATGCAGAGGGCCAGCGCGGCGACGCCCCCGGCGGTCGCCCAGGCCGATCGGGTGCCGAGCTCGCCAGCGAGGCGGAGTCCGAACCCGATGCACACCAGCACCTGTTGCCCGACGACCCACGGCCAGCTCAGCACGGTCCCGGTCCACAGCGCGGCGACGGCGGGCAGCAGCAGGTAGACCGGGCTGTGCACCGCGATGGGCACGAACAGCAGCATCGTGACCGTGGCGCTCAGCGACACCCCGCCGGTGAGCGCCCGGGGGTAGCGGCGCCACGGCAACAGGGCGCCGCTGATGCCGGCGCCGAGGCAGGTCGCCGTGAAAGCGATGACGAGCGCATCGACCGGCCGGCCGGCGGCGGCCGTCGATCCAAGGATCGAGAGGCCGACGAGCGTGTACAGCACCGCCGCCAGTCGCCCCCCTTCCTCGGCGGTCCGGACGCTCGATGCATCGATGCTCATGCATGCACGCATCGGCGCGAACGCCGGGTCGCGTGACAGGGACCGGCTCCCCGGACCGTCGGTCACGCCCGAGGCGCCGCGGCGATGCCCGAGGCGCCGCGGCGATGCCGACGCGCCGGGGTGATCCGCCCGTAGGGTGGCCGGGTGGCCGCACGACGACTCTCCAGAAGGCTCTTCTCGCTCTCGGTGACCGGCGGTCTGCTGGCCGCCGGGCTCGGCCTGCACGGTGCCGGAGCCGGTGCCGGAGCCGAGGATGGGGTGTCGCCGACCGACGCCGCGCTCGACGGGGCGCCCCTTCGCATCATGCCGTTGGGGGACTCGATCACCCTCGGCAACGGCCCCGAGCGCAGCTACCGCGGCCACCTGCAGACGATGCTGAGCACCGCCGGCCACCGGTTCGATTTCGTGGGCTCCTACGGCAACGTCATCCCGCCGGGGGGCGAGGCGATCTGGTTCGGGCCCGAAGCGAGCCAGACCGCCTACGACGGGCCGTTGGACAAGGACTTCGAGGGCCACGGCGGCTTCCAGGCCGGCCAGCCCGAGTCGGTGGTGGGCTACCAGGACCACATGCTGGCCCAGATGGTGCCCACCGACATCCCGCTGTTCGCACCCGATGTCGTGCTGATGCACATCGGCACCAACGACTTCCTCGGCGGGTGGACGATCCACGGGCCGTGGCACGGGCCGGGGGGCCCGCAGGACCGTCGCGTCGAGTTCGCCGCCCGCAACGTGCTCGACCTCGTCGATGCGATCGGCACGCTCCGCCCTGCGACGGTGGTGCTGGTGGCGCCGATCGGACGCAGCGGGCTCAACGGGGTGCAGGACGAGCTGGCCAAGATCTCCGTCGTCGTGCGCCAGGGGATCGAGGCGCGCGCCATCCAGGGCCGGCCGGTGCAGTTCGTGGCCGACCTCTACGACGGGTTCACCCCGGCCGACCTCGCCGACATCGTGCACCCGACCGACGGCGGGTACGAGAAGATGGCCGCCGCCTGGTTCCGGGCGCTGCACCCCGTGCTGTGCGCGATGAACCGGCCCGCCGCCGCCACGCCGCCGTCCTGCCCGGCACCCAACCCCACAATCCCGAGCGCCCCCGCCGTGCCCGTCGAGCCGGCCGCGCCCGCCCTCACGGTCGGCTGACCCGCGGCGCTACCGTGCAGCGGCGTGACCACCGCCTACCTGGCCGCTGCCGGCTACGAGCAAGCGCTGCGCGAGGAGCTGCAGCGCGCCGGTCTCGGCCCGTCACTGCGGTGGCTGGACGACCGGCTGGTCCGCTCCGACGCACCGGCCGTCGACGCGGCATGGGCGATCAACACCTGGTTCGACGCCGAGACGCTCGACATCGCGTCCATCGCCGACGCGGCGCGCCACCTGCGCGAGCGGCAGCGGAACTGGTGCGCCTACCCGCCCGGGGCGAGGGGGCGCACCGCGCTCATCACCGCCAAGCTCCCGCACGTCTCGGGGCGGGCCCTCGCCCTCGGCGATGTCGCCCCCACCGCCCCGCTGGGCTCGTGGACGCTGCTCGGCCCTGACCGGATCCTCGCCGCCGCTCGCTGCAGCAGCCCGTTCCCCAACGGCGAGGTCGTCCTGGAGGAGCACCGCGACGGCCCACCGAGCCGGGCGTACCGCAAGCTGTGGGAGGCGTTCGTGCAGCTGGGGCGTCACCCCCGGCCCGGCGAGCGCGCCATCGATCTCGGGGCCAGCCCGGGCGGCTGGACCTGGTTGCTGCACCACTTCGGCGCCGCCGTCACCGCGGTGGACCGTGCGCCGCTCGACGACGCCATCGCCGCGCAGCGCGGCGTGCGTTGGATCGGCCAGAGCGCGTTTTCCCTCGACCCCGTCGCCCTCGTCGAGCGCGACGGCATGCCGCAGTGGGTGTGCAGCGACATCGCCTGCTACCCGGGTCGGCTGCTCGAGCTGCTGCGGACCTGGCGGGTGGCCGCGCCGGCGGCCACCATCGTGTTCACCGTCAAGTTCCAGGGCCCGACCGATCACGACGCCACCGACGTGCTGCGCGCCGAACCCGGCGTCCGGCTGGTCCACCTGCACCACAACAAGCACGAGCTGACGCTGCTGGCTCCGCCGGCCTGCTGAGCCGGGCGGGCCCGACCGGCGTCACGATGCGACGACGACCGCGACCACGCCCAACACCACGAGCAGGCTGCCGACGTACTCGCTCATCAGGCGGACCTCCCGGAACACGAAGCGCCCGGCGAGGAAGGCCAGCACGAGGTCCACCTGGCCGACGGTGCGCACCACCGCGGCGTTGTGCAGCGTCATGGCGATGGCGAACCCGGCCGAGCCCCCGACCGAGAGCACCCCGACGGTGGCCGAGGACCGCCAGACGCGACCGATGGCCCGGAACGCCCCCGGCTCGCGCCACGCGAGCCACGCGCTGTTGGCGGTGGCCTGCAACGTGTTCATCACCGCCAGCGTGACCAGGGCCCGGGCGATGGGGTGGTCGGTGCCCAGCGTCGAGCTCGCCGCCCTGATGTACACCGCGGCGGTGGCGAACCCCGCGCCGGCGGCCAACCCCGTCCACATGGCGCGGTCGCCCTTGGCCCGCAACACCTCCCCGAGGCGCGACAGGCTGCCCCGGCAGGCGAGCACCGCCACCCCGGCGAAGCAGATCGCCACCCCGAACCACGCGGGCCCGGCCAGCGGCTCGCCCAGCGCCACCGCCGAAAGGGCGGCCACCTGGGCGGTCTCGGTCTTGGCGTAGGTGGTGCCGATGGCGAAGTCCCGGAGCCGGAACGAGCGGATGAGCATCTCGGTCCCGACGATCTGGGAGAAGCCGCCCAGCGCGACGCGCCACAGGAACCCCGGCGACAGCGACGGCAGCGGCGTGCCGGTCCGCCACAGCACGGCCACAGCGGCGAGGGCGATGGGCGCGCCGAAGCTGTAGCGCACGAACCCGGCCGCGTTGGGGCTGAGCGCATCCCGCAGGTGTTGCTGCATGGCGGTGCGAACGGTCTGGAAGACCGCAGCGATCAACGTCGCCACCAACCACAGCATGCGAACCCCTGCCATCTCACACAATGAGACGTCGTCTCATTCCGAGGGCAGCGTAGGCCATCCGCCGCCGATCCAGCGCACCGAGCGCCGTCCCGCGGCCGACCCCCGTCGAGCGGTGGAGGTACCGGTCGGTGTGGATAGCGTCCTGGCATGGCTCTCCCGCGCATCATCGCCGCGGCCGCCGCAGGTCTGCTGGTCACCGCGGCCGCGTCCGCCTGCGGGGGCGGCGAGCGCGACTACCCTGCCCTCGCCCAGCAGCTCATCGCCGCCGACACGGCGGCACTGCTGGAGCTCGGTCCGCTCCGGCCGAGCTGCGAACCGCCCGCCCGCCAAGATGTGGGCACCGAGTTCCCCTGTCGCGCCGACACCGAGGACGGCCGCACCGTGCAGCTGGTGGCGACCATCGCGGTCGACGGCGAGCTGGAGGTCACCGCCACCAACGTGATCGTGGCCGCGGACGTGACGCGCATCGAGGATCGGGCGGTGGAGATCCTCCGGGAGCAGACCGAGCTCGTCGTGGAGCGGGCGAACTTCGACTGCGGGGACACGTCGGTGATCATCGACGTCGCCGGCGAGGTGATGGCCTGCACCTACACCGATCCGGCGACCGGCGCCGCCCACGACGCCACCATCGACATCGCCGACCTGACCGATCTGTACACCTTCAGCGTGGACGTGGCCAACGACCCCCGACCCTGAGGCGGCGCGCCCGACGCCTGCCATACCGATCGGTACGCGCCCGGGGGGCGCGAGACTGCGGCCCATGAGCCCCATCGCCTTCGACGTGCGCGACCACGTCGCCCGCATCACCATCGACCGGCCCGAGCGGATGAACGCCTTCGATGACGACACCCACGTGGCGTTCTCCGCCGCCATCGACGAGGTCGAGGGCGACGACGACATCTGGGTGGCGGTCATCACCGGCGCCGGCGAGCGCTCCTTCAGCGCCGGTCGCGACCTCAAGTGGACGGCGACGATGAACGCCGCCTCGCCCGCCGAACAGGCCGCCTCGGCGGCCAAGCTGTCCGGCGTCACCCGCCTGCAGGACCGCTTCGACATCGTGAAACCGCTCATCGCCCGGGTGAACGGCTTCGCCCTCGGCGGCGGCCTGGAGCTGGCGCTGGCCTGCGACATCATCGTCGCCGCCGAGCACGCCACCTTCGGTCTTCCCGAACCGAAGCGCGGCCTCATCGCCGGCGCGATGGGCGTGCACCGCCTCCCCCGCCACCTGCCGTACCACGTGGCCATGGGCCACCTGCTCAGCGGCCGCCACTTCTCCGCCGCCCGGGCCTACGAGCTCGGCCTGGTCAACGAGGTCGTGCCGATGGCGCAGCTCGACGACGCGGTCGACGCCTGGGTGGCCGACATCGTGTCGTGCTCACCGGTGGCGGTACGGGCCACCAAGCAGTCCGCCCTGGAGGCGCTGCACCTGTCGCTGCGGGAGGCCAACCGCCAGGTGGCGCCCTGGGAGGCGCGCCGCCGTACCAGCGAGGATGCCAAAGAGGGCCCGCGGGCCTTCGCCGAGAAGCGGGCGCCGCGCTGGACCGGCCGCTGAGCGCGCCGAGGGCGGGCCCCGTCGTGCGGAGCCCGCCCTCGTCAGCAGCCCTGCGTCAGATGCGCTCGATGATGGTGGCGGTGGCCATCCCGCCGCCGGTGCACATGGCGACCAGACCGGTGGTCAGGTCGCGCCGCTCGAGCTCGTCGAGCAACGTACCGATCAGCATGGAGCCGGTGGCGCCGATGGGGTGGCCGAGCGCCATGGCGCCGCCGTTGACGTTGACCTTGGCCGGATCCACCCCGGTGTCCTTGAAGAAGCGCAGCACCACCGACGCGAACGCCTCGTTGACCTCGAGCAGATCGATGTCGTCGAAGGTCATGCCCGCCTTCTGCAGGCACTTCTTGGCCGCCGGGCCGGGCGCGGTCAGCATGATCAGCGGCTCCTCCCCGGCGACGGCCGACATGACGATGCGGGCGCGGGGCTTCAGGCCGTGGGCCCGGGCGTAGTCGGGCGAGGCGAGCAGCACCGCACCGGCGCCGTCGACGACCCCGGAGCTGTTGCCCGCGTGGTGGATCGCCTTGATGTCCACACCCGGGTACTTCTTGGCCGCCAGCTCCAGGAACGACTGGCCCTCGGCCTGGCTCATCGAGCCTTCGCGGGCCAGCTTCTCGAAGGACGGCTTCAGCTGGGCGAGCGACTCCATGGTCGTCTCCGGGCGGGGGAACTCCTCGTGGTCGAGGGCGACCGAGCCGTCCTCGTTGTGGATGGTGACCAGGCTGCGGTCGAAGCGGCCTTCCTTGATCGCCTCGGCGGCGCGGCGCTGGCTCTCCAGGGCGAGGCGGTCGCAATCCTCCCGGGTCGAGCCGTCGATGGCGGCGATGAGGTCGGCCGAGATGCCCTGCGGGATCTGCGGGTGCAGCTCCAGCAGGTGCTGGTTGTTGGCGTGGAACCCGTCGGTGCCGTTGGCGGTGAAGTGGCTCATCGACTCCACGCCGCCGCCGACGACGAGGTCCTGGTGGCCGGCGAGGATGCCCATGGCGGCGAACGTGACCGCCTGCTGGCCGGAGCCGCAGAACCGGTTGAGGGTCACGCCCGGGACGGAGATGGGCCAGCCGGCGTCCAGCACCGCCATGCGGCCGATGTCGTGGGCGTGGTCACCGACGTTGGAGCCGTTGCCGCAGACGAAGTCCTCCACGTCGGCCGGCTCGAACCCGACGCGCTCCTGCAGCGCGCCGAGCACCTGGGCCAGGATCCGCTGCGGGTGCAGGTGCGACAGGCTGCCCTTGCCCTTCTTGCCGACACCGCGCGGCGACCGCACTGCGTCGATGATCCATGCTTCGCGTTCACCTGTGCCGGCCATGCGTTCCAACCCCTGTCGTGTGCTGCTGGTGACTGCCCCTCACCGTAGTGGCAGGAAGCGCAGCAACTCCGCAGTGACGTAGTCGGCCGCCTCCTCCGCCAGGAAGTGCCCGGCCGCCACCGCGTGGACCTCGAGGTCGGAGAACATCCGCGGGAACTGCTCGACGAAGGGGTTGCTGCGCGGCGCCTCGACCCGTTCGCTCGCGGCCTGGTGGCCGCGCCGTGGCGGCCGGGAGTACTGCCACTGCACCGGGATCGTCGAGCGGGTCGCCCGGTCCTCCGGCCCGAAGTCGTAGAAGTGGGCGTGCCCGGGGTGGGCGGTGAGGCCCTCGGGGTGCAGCCAGAGCTCGGCCACCTCCCGCTCGCTCAACGCCACCGGCGCCTCGACGGTGCTGCCGTCGGGGCCGGCGACGGTGTCGATGCGGTGGAACGGCAGCGCGTAGCGGTAGTAGCTGATGGCGGCGGCGTGGCTGTCGGGATCGGCGAAGGCGGCGCGGTAGTGCTCCAGCGCATCGGCGTCGATGCCGGCCAGCGGGCCGCGCTCGCCGCCGCCGACGCTCCATGGCGACGCCGGCGGGCCGGGCAGGGCGGCGCCGTCGCGACCGCCGAGGATCACGTCGATGAACGTGCGGTGGTGACGGGCGAAGAACTCCTCGGCGAGGCCTTCGGCCTTGAACCAGTAGCCATGGTGGCTTCGCGGGTGCCACACCGTGCACAGCGTGTCGAGCAACGCCATGCTGCGCACCCGGCGCGGGTGGTCGGCGAGGACCTTGAAGCCGATGATCCCGCCCCAGTCGTGGGTGACGAGGTGGGCGGACTCCAGGCCGACGGCGTCCATGAAGCGGGCGACGTCACGGGCCAGCAGGCCGCGGCTGATGCGCACCCGTGGCTTGTCGGTACCGCCGAAGCCGCGGTTGTCCGGCGCGAAGCAGGAGTAGCCGCGCTCGGCCAGCGCGGCGAGCTGGTGGCGCCACTGGTGCGAGGTCTGCGGGAAGCCGTGGAGGAACACGACCGGTTCCCCCACGCCGGCCTGCAGGTAGTGGATGCGCAGACCGGGGGTGTCGACGTGGTTGGAGCTGATGCGGGTACCGGGCACCGGGCACCGGCCCATCCTCGCGCTCCGGCGCTCAGCCCGCTCCCGGGTCGCCCTCGTCGAGCAGGGCGACCAGCTTCTTCGGGGCGACCAGCCGGTAGGCGTCGCGCAGCAGCTCGGCGATCTCGTCCCAGTCGGGCTCGACGTCGATGCGCACACCGACCCAGCCCTTCATCCCCACGTAGGGGGGACGGAAGAACCGCTCGGGCTCCTGCTCGACCAGCTCGGCCTGCACACCGGGCGGCGCCGGGCACCAGAAGGCGAGGTGGTCGGCGCCGTGGTGGTGGTCGTCGAGGGTGGCGAGCGTCCGCTTGGCCCGCACGAACCAGGCGGGTTCACCGTGGCTGACGCGTTCGCTCACCTCCGGCAGGGCGAGGCACAAGCGGCGCAGTCGCTCGACGGGATCGGTGGACACGGCGACCAGGCTAGGACCTGACGTCGCGTCGGGCGCGGGCGGGTTTGCCGGGCCGGCCCGGCGGGAACCGACTCGGCATGAAGCTCAAGCGCCGACTCATGAAGCTGGCCGCGATCTCCGCGGCGACCTACCTGTTCGATCCGACGCTCGGCGCGCAGCGGCGCAGCCGGCTGAAGGCGAAGGTGGAGCGCTTCGTCGCCCAACGCCGCAGCGGCGCCGGCCCGAAGCAGGACGGACCGACCCTGACCGTCGCCGATCGCAACGGGCACGTGTCGCCCACCCCCGACCCCGAGGCCGAGCTCGTCGTCGCCCCGGGCTGAGCCGGCTCAACCCAACTCGATCTCGATCGCACCCGACACGAGGTAGTCGCTCACCTCGTCCTCGGTGCAGCCGAGCAGCTCCTCCAACACGAACAGCGTGTCCTCACCGACGCACGGGGCGGCCTTGCGGGGCCGCCCCGGGGTGCGTGAGAGCCGGGCCTGCATGCCGTTGTAGCGCTGCTCCCCCATCACCGGATGCGCCAGCGGCACGAAGTAGTCCAGGTGCTCGAACTGCGGGTCCGAGTGCAGCTCGTCGGGCGGCGTGACGGAGCCCGCCGCCACCCGGGGCTGGAGGCGGCCGACGAGCTCCTCCACCGTGTGCGCCGCGCTCCAGCGCTCCAGCTCGGCCTCGATGTGGTCCTCCGTCGCCCGGCGGCCCTCGACGGTGCGCAACGCCGGGTCGGTCGCCCAGCCCGGCGAACCGAGGATCTCGGTGAGCGCCGCCCATTGGGCGTCGTCCTCGCAGGCCAACGCCAACCAGCGCTCCCCCGCGATCCCCTCGGCCACGGACCGGCACCGGAAGATGCCATGCGGTACGGTACGGCCCGTGGCGTCCCGGTTGCCGTGGCGCCCCGCCACCACGCCATTGACCGAGGCCTCGAGCACCGCGGTGCCGAGCAGGTGGATGGAGCACTCGAGCTGGGAGACGTCGAGGTGTTGGCCCTCGCCGGTTCGGCGCTGGTGGTCCAAGGCGGCGAGCAACGTCGTGGCGCAGAACCGCTGGGCCATGAAATCGGTGTAGGCGCCGTAGGTCATGGACCCGAGCCGGTCGGGCCAGCCCGTCACCGAGTAGAAGCCGGTGATGGCGCCCATGAGCTGACCGAAGCCCCGGTAGTCGGCGTTCGGCCCGGTCTGGCCCTGCATGCAGGTCGAGAGCATGACCAGCGAAGGGTTGACCGCCCGCAGCTGCGCGTAGTCCAGACCAAGGCCGCGCAGCGTGCGGGGGGTGAAGCTCTCCACCACCACATCGGCCCACGCCGCCAGCCGCAGGGCCAGCTCGCGGCCCTTGGGGTTGGCCAGGTCGATCCCGACCCCGAGCTTGGAGGCGTTGAAGTCGGCGTAGAACTGGGAGCGGTTGATGCCCGGACCGCCGGCGAACGGTGGGTTCACCCGCAGCACGTCGTTGCGCACGCTGTGGTCCAGCCGCAACACGGTGGCGCCATAGTCGGCGAGGTAGCGGGCGGTGAGCGGCCCCACCCCCACCCACGACAGGTCGAACACCTTGACACCCGCCAGCGGGTCCTGCGACGCGGGCTCGCCGCCGTGCGCCACCCGGGGCGACGAGGGGCGGGCCCACTGCGGCTCGGCGAGGCCGTCGGCCAGCGTCGGCGCCGCACCGTCGCGCCGCAGCGGGGTGGCCGCCGGACGGGCGAACGGCCCCGGGAAGGCGAAGGTGCCGATGCCGTCGACGGCCAGCTCGTCCCAGTAGTGGCGCGCCGCCAGCTGCCGGTCGGCGAGGAGGTCCGCCGTCGTGGCGACCGGAGCGAGCAGGTAGCGGTTGCGCACCGCTTCGTCGTAGAGGTACGCCTTGGTCCGCCGGGCGAACACCGCCTCGGCCGTCCG
>JADLEF010000009.1 GCA_020846295.1 Acidimicrobiales bacterium | reverse complement strand
CTGCGTGCTGTCCGCTGCTGCCGAGAGGTGATCGCTGGTCACGATCGCCTCGTCGGCGGTCTGCGCACCCGCCGGCGCCCCGGCGACCAGCGAGGCGGTGATGAACAGCGCGCTGATCGAACGGGCCACCGCGCCGCCCACGTGGCCGTCGGGGCGGCGGGTCCTGATCGGTTGCATCACGTCGCGGCTCGCCTTCTCCCGCGCAGCTGCGCGCAGAGCTCTGCGCCGTGCCACGGATGCCCGCCGGACCGACGCCCGTTCCTGCCGGCACGGGCTCCGAGGCCCGCGTTGCCGCGAGCTTCAGTCGGGCGGCACCGGTGTCGGGTCTTCGCCGCCCAACGCCGGTACCCGTTCCGTGCCGGCACCTCCGTGCACGGTCAGATGCCGTCGATGCAGGGGCAACCGGTCTCTGGTCCCGTCAGGGACGTGGCTCGCGCGATGCGCGGTCGTGTCAGCGCTGTGCGAAAGATGGTCGGGACGAAGGTCCGGTCGCACTCAGCGGCAGCTCGCCGTCGCCTGGTCCCAGGCACAGTTCGGCGTCCGCCCCGACAGGTCGACGATGTCCTGCTCGATCCAGGCCTGCTGCGCGGCGTCCCACTGCGAGATGTCGGACCCCTCGAGCAGGAACGCGTCGGCGTTGCCGTTCATGTTGAACTTGATGCCGGGCAGGTTGTGCGGGTTGGTCATGTCCAACGAGCGCAGGGCGAGCATGAAGTTGCTGCGCGTCAGCCCGCCGGGGAGCTCACCGCCGATCAACAGCGCCTGCTGGATCGTCCAGCCGTAGGTCACGGCAAGGTTCATGATCGGTTCCTTGTAGTCGTGGCCGGCATCGGTGATCCACTGGCGGGCGGCGACGATCCACGGGTCGTCGTCGAAGGAGGCTGAGGCGAGGTCCTTCGTCCCGCCACCCGCGCTCCACCACCCGTCGGACGCGTCGCCCACCTGGTCGCGGTTGACGGCGCCGGTCGCCTTGCAGGTCGAGGACAGGAACAGGTACGCATCGCTGTCCTTCATGCCGTTCTGGGCCGCTTCGGTGACCGCTTGCGGGCAGGGCGTGCCGGTGGAGGCGATGAAGAAGAAGTCGGGGTTGAACGCGGCGAGTGTGGTCATCTGCTCGGTGATCGTCGCCGCCGACGGCTCGTGGGCCTCGTAGCGCACCTCGATGTCGTCGCGGTGCGGCGAGTCGGCCAGGTACGCCTTGAACGCGTTCTCCCAGGTGGCACCGCCCTCGTTGTTGAGCTTGAGGAAGGCAACCTTCGCCGTGCCGCCGAGCTCGTCGAGCCGCTCCTCGATGAACGTGGCCCAGATGATCGCCTCGGTCACATAGGAGAAGCTGGCGTTGGTGGTCCAGGGGTGCTCGACGGGGTCACCCATGCCGGAGTGGCCGCTGCCGGTCATCGGTTGGGGCACGCAGTACTGGTTGATCTTGTCATAGGTGCGAAGCGTCTGCGGCGTCCCCGACGTTTGCACGGCGAACACGCCGGTCGAGACGATCAGCTCGTCGACCAGCGGGATGGTGCGGGCCGGGTCGTACCCGTCGTCCCGGGTGATCAGCTCGACGGTGCGGGTCCTTCCCTCTGAGTCGGTGAAGCCTCCCAGGTCGGCCTGGTGGCGGAAGATCGCGTCCTCCGCCTTGGCCAGGCCGGCCGCCGCCGCCACCGGCCCCGATTGCGGCAGGACGTAGCCGATCTTGATCGAGGTGTCGGTAAGGCCCTGCGTGTCGTTCCAGCCGGCGATGCAGGCCGACAGATCGATGGAGAAACCCTCGGGACCCGTCACCGTCGTCCCGTCAGCGGACCGACCCCAACCGTTGTCGATGATCCGCTCCACGATCGCTTCGCGCTCCTCCGCCCACAGGGCCTCCCACGCCTCTATCGTGGTCGGCTCCACCGCGGTCGCCTTCCCGGCGGTGCTGTCGGTCGGCTCCTCGCCGCCCGTGGTCAATGCACTCGTGGCGGCGGTCGAGCTGGCGCCGTCTCCTGTGCTCGGGTCGGTCGCGGTCGACGACGAGTCGGAGTCGTCTCCTCCGCACGCGGTGGCAACGAGCGCGGCGATGCTGAACGCCGCGATGACGCGGCGCCGGTGGACGCAGTGCATGATGATCTTCCCCCTGGCCCCGACACCGGGCTCCCCCTGAACCCGTTCCCCTCGGGACACGCGGAACCATAGCCGCACGCGGCTGTAGCAATGCGCCGGCTTGGCGATGGTTGAACCCGACTTCTTTCTTCAATCGGATGGATGATCAACGATGGTTGCAGGCGGCCGGAACGGAAAGGATCGGCTCCCTTTCAGATGTGGATGTTCTTCCCACCGGATTGCATGCCGAGCGGTATGGCGTGCCGAAGCCGAGACGGTGATCACTCGCGCCTGCCGCTGGAACGTCCGGTCAACGGTCGGCGCGTAGCGCACGCCCGATCGGGAGGAATGGTCCAGATCCGCTATCCCCGGGAACCCTCGATAGCTCGGCCACCGTCGGCCGGGGTAGGAGCAGTAGGAGCGGATCGGGCATGGGCGTGTGGCGGCAGCGGCTGGTTCGGCATGTTGAAGGTGGTGGGCGAGAAGTCGGCCACGTCGATCATCGCCGACACCGTGTACTTCGGGTCACCCGAAGCCACCGCCCGGTTGCTCGGGCTCTTGGACCGACACGCCGTTCGTGCCGACCGTCCAGGGCCAGTGCCTGATCAAGGATCTGCTGCTGTTCACCGCCGCCATGATCATCGGCGGCTCCATGACCCGGAACCGGCGGGGGCGGAACCGTCGTAGGGGGCCGAGTGGATCCACTGCCGGGCTTTGTTCGTCGGACTCAGCGACGGCGGCGCTGCTCCACGACGGGGATGGCGACGAGCGGCCCGTCCCACAGCAACGGGAGCACGACGATGGGATCGTCGGCGAAGCGTCGCACCGCGCTCGGCCCGGCGATCGACGATCGCCGTCGCGCCAGGCTCCGGCAAAGGTGGTGCATGCGCTGGAGGGCGAGGGTCAACAGCATGCGCGGACCCTACGCAGCGGTTGTGACGGTTCTGTTCGCCGTCGGTGCGCAACACGCGCCGGAGCGGTGCTCGCCGAGCTCGTCGGGCGCGCGCCGGCCGCGGCGCCGCCGAGGCAGCGCCGCAGGCCCGGCTAGGGTGGCCGGGGGAGTGGCCGAGACGCTCGTTGCGCCGTCGCGCTGCCCGCTGAGGCCCCGATGCGGTGGCCGTGCGCACGTGGAGGTCGCGGCCCGGGCGCGGGTGGTTCGTCCCCGCCCACCGCCCACCGTCCACCATCCCCCGTCGAAGGAGCACCAATGCACCTCATCGTCGGACTCGACGAGTCGGCCTCGGCGCAGGCTGCGCTCGGCGGGGCGCTGCGGATGGCGGCGCGCTGCGGCGCCACGGTGGAAGCGGCGCGATCGTGGGCATACGGCTCGGTACCGATGCAGCAGCTGCTGCCGCCCGAGGAGATGGACCGCCTCGCCGAGGAGGGCCTGCGCGCCTCGCTCGCAGGACTTGACGCCGCGTCGGTGCCGGTCCGCGCCACCGTGCTGCGGGGGCCTGCGCACCACGCGTTGCTCGGGCTGATCGAGCACCGTCATCCCTCGTTGGTGGTGATCGGCCGCCGCGGGGGCGACGAGCGGGCGGCGCCCAGGCTGCTCGGTTCGGTGAGCCGCCGTCTCGTGGAGGCTGCGCCCTGCCCGGTGGTGGTGGTCTCCGACGACCCCGCTGCCGCCGCCGACCCGCCGCCGGTGGTGCTGGTGGCGGTGGACGGGTCCGAGCACGCCGCCCGCGCCCTGCGCTGGTCGGTCGACTTCGCCAAGCAGGTCGGGGCGTCGATCGTGCTGGCCACCGTCATCGGCCTCGCCGACAGCGCCGCGGGGGCAACCAAGCTGTCGGACGACGCGCACGACATGGTGGAGCGGGCAGCGGCGACGGTCGGCTCCGCCGGGGTGGCCGTCTCGACGGTGGTCGGCGTCGGCGATCCGCGGCACGAGCTCGAACGGATCGCCGACGATCACGCCGTCGATGTGGTGGTCGTCGGTACCCGAGGGCTCGGTCCCATCGCCAAGTTGATCACCGGCACGGTCGCCGCCCACCTGAGCGAGTACGCCGATCGGCCCGTCGCGGTGATCCCGCCACCGGCTCAGTAACGCAGGACGGCGGCGATGCGGCCGTGCTCGGCCAGCTCACCGTCGGCCACGATCACCGCCTCGCCGCCCTGGCGCAGCACCTGCTCGATGAGCTCGTCCACCACGTCGTCGATCACGTCGGGCGCCTCGACGTCGGCCGTCGGATGGAGCTGGTGGTGCTCGTCGATGCGGGCGGCGACGCGGTAGCCGTCCTCGACCACGACGAGGTTCACCCGCCCGTCCGCCGCCAGCGACCAGATCTCGTCGAGACCGCCGGCGTAGCGGCGCATCGATCGGGCCTCGTCGAGTCCAGCCAGCGCCCGATCGCGGTCGGTGCGGAGCCAGTCGCTGACGATCGGCCAGGCCGCGTTGTGCAGCTCACCGGCGCCGGTTCGATCGTGGTTGCCGGCGACGACACCGATGGTCGGCAGCGCATCCAGCGCGACCAGCTGTCTGATCGAGCGTTCGACGCCGGCGACCACGGTCGGCAACGGGTGGGCGGCGTGTTCCTCGGCGAGTCGGGTGGCGACCCGCCTGGTCCACGTCGCGTGGCTGTCCTCCTCGGAGCGCTCCAGCGGCCACGAAGCGGAGCGTTCCTCCACCAGCCGTTGCCGGTCACCGATCAGCAAACGAGTCCGTCGGCTGCTCACGGCGATCACCCGGTAGAGCGCAGTGCGGTTGAGGTCGGCCACCAGGTCCCGGGTGGCGAAGGTGTCATCCACGACCACGCGGGCCTCGACCGTGCGGCCGAGGGACACGGTGGTGGCGAACTCCGGCGATGCGCACACGGCGAGCGCCACCGTGGCGCGCTGGCCGACCTGGGCTTCGATCAGATCAGTGAGCGAACGGACCACGGCCTCGCGGACCTCGTCGGAGGTGTCACCGGTGAGGCGGTTGCCGGCATGCTCGACGAGACGCAACGCCCGCTGCCGGTCCTCCGGGGTCAGGCTCGGTCCGGGCGTGGTGGGCAGCAGGATCGTCACGCTCGGGTAGGCGCGGCGCTGCTGCAGGTCGGCGAGGAGGGCACGGTTCATGATGGTTCCTTCGATGACGACGGTCGATCGAAGGTCTCTCCCACTCAGCCAGAGCCGGGCTACCGGGACCGGGCGGTCCGTGATGGCGATAGCACCGTACCGGGGTACTCCCCTTCGCCGACCACCATACCTAGGAAGTTGTGTTCCGGCAACATAAATCTTGAATTAGACAATGATGGGGATGGGAACGGTGTCGGGAACGGCGGTCGCTGGTCGTGCGGTCGCTTGGGGGTGTGCCACTCGCTAGCGTGCGCCCGACGGAGGAGGCCCGTTCGATGGCGACGTTCCTGGTGATGGTGCTCAGCAACCCGGTCGAGGGGCGCGAGGACGAGTTCAACGAGTGGTACGAGCACACCCACCTCGACGAGGTGCTGCGCTCGGCGGGGTTCCGTAGCGCCCAGCGCTTCCACCTCGACGCCGAGGTCGGCTTCAAGGCGAGCCATCGGTACCTGGCGCTGTACGAGACCGAGGGCGAGTCCGCCCAGGAGGTCATCGACCGGCTCAACGCCTCGCGCGGCGAGCGGCAGCAGTCCAAGTCGATCGACAGCCGGGGCGCTGCGCTGTGGGTGTTCTCGCCCACCGGCGAACGCCACGAGCTCCCCGCCTGACCATCCGACACAGCCCTCCGGCAGCGCTTCGGCCGGTGACCACGTTGCTCGCTGCCGCTGCGGCAACTACGGTCCGCCGGCGTGGTGGTCGACTGGGGTGAGGCGGAGCGGCGGCTGACGCCGGCGGTGAGCGTGCTGTGCGGTGACGAGAACGGCGCCTACCCGTCGGGAAACTCGCTGCTCGTGCGCGGGCGCGGTGAGACGGTAATCATCGACCCGTCGGTGACGGTCGTGGCCCGCGGTGGTGCCAGCGCCCCGGTGGACGCCGTGATCAACAGCCACAGCCACGAGGATCACATGGCCGGCAACGGGCTGTTCGCCTCGGCCCGGGTCCACGTGCACCACGAGGACAAGCTCGGCGTCGACAGCCTCGACGGGCTGATGGAGGTGTACGGCCTCACCGGTGAGGTGCGGCGCACCTTCTCCCAGACCGTGCTCGATGAGTTCCACTTCACGCCCCGGCCCGACGCCCACGGCTTCTCCGACGGTCACGTGTTCGACCTCGGCGATCTCACCGTCGAAGCGGTCCACCTGCCCGGCCACACCCGGGGCCACAGCGGGTTCCGGATCTCGGGCGGCGTGTTCTTCCTCTCCGACATCGACCTCACCGGGTTCGGCCCGTACTACGGCGACGCGTGGAGTGACCTCGAGGACTTCGAGGCGAGCCTGCGCCGGATCCGCGACGAGGAAGCCGACTGGTACATCACCTTCCACCACAAGGGCGTCATCGAGGGTCGAGACACGTTCCTGCGCATGGTGGACGAGTTCGCAGCGGTGATCGACCGGCGCCACCAGGCCATGCTGGAGTTCCTGATCGAACCCCGTACGCTCGAAGACTTCGTCGCCCAACGATTCGTCTACCGTCCCGCGGTCGACTCCATCTTCGTGGAGGCGGTCGAGCGGCGCACCGCCTCGCTGCACGTGCAGCGCATGCTGGCGCGCGGTGAGGCCGTCGAGGTCGAGCCCGGCCGCTTCCGCCGGGCCTGACCGTACCGATCGGTCTGCTGGCGACGTTGTCCGCCAGCCGTTCGGACACGCCGATGAGACACCTGAGCGTCTCGCGTCGCATCGCCGCCCCGGTGGACGCAGTGTGGGACCTGCTCGTGACGGTGCAGGACTGGCCGCGCTGGGGGCCGTCGTTGCGCGGGGTGGAGCTCGACACCGAGCGCATCGTCGCCGGCAGCCGCGGGACGGTCATCGCCCGGGGCGGCGTGCGCCTCCCGTTCGAGATCACCACGTTCGAGCCGCAGCAACGCTGGAGCTGGCGCGTCGCCGGGGTGTCGGCCACCGACCACACCGTGCACGCCGACGGCGACGCCACCGTGGTGCGCTTCGGTGCACCGATGCTGGTCGCGCCCTACGCCGCGGTCTGCGTCATCGCGCTGCGACGGCTCGAGCGGCTCGCCGACCCGTCCGCACCGAGGGGGCGGTTCAGTCCACGTCGATGATGTCGTAGCTGTAGCCCTGCTCGGCGAGGAAGCGCTGACGGTTGAGGGCGAACGCCTGTTCCACGGTCTCGGCGGTGACGATGCTGTAGAAGCTGGCCTGGCCGCCGTCGGACTTGGGGCGCATGATCCGGCCCAGTCGCTGCGCCTCCTCCTGACGGGACCCGAACTGCCCGGACACCTGGATGGCCACGTTCGCCTCGGGCAGATCGATCGAGAAGTTGGCGATCTTGGACACCACCAGCACGGGCAGCTCGCCGGCGCGGAACTGCTCGAAGCGCTCATCCCGCGTCTTCTGTGAGCTCCGTCCGGTGATGAGCGGCGCATCGAGCCGAGCCGCCACCCGCTCCAACTGGTCGACGAACTGGCCGATCACGAGGATCCGGTCACCCCGGTGCTGCGCCACCAACCGTTCCAGCACCGCCAGCTTGGCCGGGGCCGTCGCCGCGATGTGGTGGCGCTCGGACGGCTCGGCCAGGGCGTAGCGCAAGCGGTCCTCGTCGCCGAGGCGGACCCGCAGCTCGCTGCAGTGCGCCGGCGCGATCCACCCCAGGCCCTCGAGCTCACGCCAGGGGACCTCGTAGCGCTTCGGCCCGATCAGCGAGAACACGTCGGGTTCCTTGCCGTCCTCGCGCACCAACGTGGCGGTCAAGCCCAGCCGGCGCACCGCCTGGATGCGCGCCGTGGCCCGAAACACCGGTGCTGGGAGGAGGTGGACCTCGTCGTAGAGGATGAGGCCCCACTGCTGCTGATCGAACAGCGCGAGGTGCGGGTGCCGCTCGAACATGTCCGCCTCGCGGTCGACCTGGCGATCGTCCCAGGTTAGCACGTTGTAGGTGGCGATGGTGACCGGTCGGATGTCCTTGCGCTGGCCCGAGTACTCCCCGATCTGGCCCTCGGTGAGGGTGGTCTTGTCGAGCAGCTCCCGCCGCCACTGCCGCGCCGAGGACACCGAGGTGACGATGATCAGCGTGTGGGCGCCGCCGGTGACCAGCGCGCCCAGCCCGATGATCGTCTTGCCGGCGCCGCACGGCAGCACCAGCACCCCGCTGCCGCCCTCGAGCGCGCCGTCGCGCCACCACGCCGCGAGCGCGTCGGACTGGTAGGAGCGAAGCTCGGCGCACAGCTCGACGTGATCGAGCGGGTTGCCCTCCTCGTAGCCCGCCTCGTCGGCGGCCGGCCAACCGGCGTGCACCAGCGCCTGCTTCAGCGCGCCGCGATCGCCGCGGCGCACCGCGATGCGGTTGCCGTCGAGCCGGTCGCCCAACAGCGGCGCCACCTGCTTGTGGCGGGAGACCTCCTCCAGCAGCGCCACCTCGTTGGCCACCAGGGCCAGCCCCGCGGTGTCGTGGTCCGCCACCAGTCGCAGCCGACCGTAGCGACCCATCAGGTCGTGCACCTGGCTCAGCACCGCCGGCGCCACCGGGTACTTGGCGAACCCGGTGAGCGCAGCGGCCACGTCCCCGGCCGACAGGCCGGACGCGGCCGCGTTCCACAGCGACAGCGGGCTGATCCGGTAGGTGTGGATGTGCTCCGGGGACTTCTCCAGCTCGGCGAAGCGGGCGAGGTGCCCGCGGGCGTCCTCGTAGCGGGGCGCGGCCACCTCGACCAGCACGGAGAGGTCGGCCTGGACGATCAGCGGGTTGGTGGGATCGGTCATGACGAGTCCTTCGGCGGGCGCCGGCGTGGTCGAGCGCGGCCGCCGGGAGGGCCGTCGCCGGCGATCGACGCGGCGACGGCGGCGTGTTGCAGGGGGCCGACGCCGGCCCCGATCGCCCCGATGGAGGGCAGCGGATCCCCGAGCGGCCGGTGCGCCACCAACCAGACCGGGGTGACCGAGGCGGGGTCGATGGCCGGTAGGCCGCCGGGCGCGGTGTCGGCGCCGGGTCCGCCCCCGCGGCCCGCAGCGGTGAGCGCGATGCCCTTGGCCAGCAACACCTCGGTCACCTTGTCCTGCGACAACGGCGAAACAGCGACCCCCGGCGCCAGCACGGTGAGCTTCGCCGCCTTGATTCGGGCCGCGTCGGCGAGGGCGACGACATCCACCCCGGTCACCACGCAGCCGGCCGGGCTCACCGTCAGTGGAGCGACGACCCGCGCGCTGTCGAGCACGAAGCGTTCCACCGAGGCGGGTACGGGCACCGAGCTGTGCTCGTGCAGGAACGCGACGAGCTGCTCGGCCGGGCGCCGCAGCGCCTCGCGGCCGATCGCGGCAGCATCGAGGCGCCACACCGTCGCGCCGCCGTGGCTCTCCAACGTGGCGATGCGGCGGAGCTGCTCGGCGACGGCCGGTCGCAGCTCCGCCGGGGCGATCACGCTGTGGTCCGGCTGGCACACGAACGTGCTCGCCCCCGCCTCGAGCAGCTGCGCCAGGGCGGGGCGGTCGTGCAGCACGGCGCGCCCGGACTCACCCAAGCCGATCACCCCACCGCTGTCGACGGCCACCCCGAGGTGCAGGAGCGCGCCGATCGCGTCGTCCAGGACGGCTCCTCGCAGCAGACGATGGCGGTCCGCCGCCCAGGGACCGAGCTCCGAGGCGCGCACGCCGTGCCCGGCGGGCAGGCCGCACAGCAGGTCGAGCAGCAGCACCCTGCAGGCGCAGGCTTCCAGCGCGCCGTCGTGGAGCCACTGGTCCACGATCATCGCCCAGCGCTCGCCGAGCGGCAGCGCATCGAACGCGGCGGCGCGCTGCGGCTCCGGGTGCCAGCGGATGTCGGTGGTGGCGTTGCGGCCCCGACCCGTGGTCGGGCCGGTGAGCGGTACCAGCAGACCGATCCGTATGGCGAGCTCGCCGAGCAGGAGGACCTGCTCGGCGACGAGCCCGAGGGCTTTGGCCGCGCTGCGCCAGTACTTGACCGGGGGCTCGCAGCCGCCGGTGCGTTTGCCCAGCGGCGCGTTGGCGGCGACGTGCGCCAGCAGGTCCCGCACCGCGCCGGCCACCGCGGCGGCCGGGTGCGGCACCGGGGGGAGCGCCACGGAGCTCGGCGTCGGGTGCGGCGTCCAGCGGTCGAACAGGCGGCCGCGCAGGGCGACGAGCGTCTCCGCCCACACCCACACCTGCGAGCGGCTCCAGTTGGAGCCGAGCAGCTGCCGGTCGCACAGCTCGTCGAGTGGGCTGCGCGGCGGGACCACACCCGCGGCCCGACTGCCGTACCCGTGGCCAAAGCGATGGCGGGAACGCTGCAGCTCGTCGGGTAGCACCTCGTAGACCAGCACCGAGCCGGGGACGTCATACCCATGGGTATGGCCGTCGAGTGTGGCGGCGAGCACCCGCTCGAACACCTCGGTGGCGGCCGGCCCCAGCTCGGACAGCGTTGCGATCAGCCGGTCGCGATCGCCGAGCACCCCGGCGAGCTGCGCGATGCGCTCCCCTTTGCGCCGCGGCGCCTCGAGGCCCAACCAGGCGCACGCCTGCCCGGCGGCGTCACTGGTCAGGTACTCGCCGGCCCCGGTCAGGGTCGGCTGGGACAGGCTGAGCGCGTCGTCGAGAACGTCGGACAGGACCAGCCGATCGCCGGCCAGGCCGGCCAGGCCGCTCAGCTGCAGGCGCCTCGCCGCACGCTGCAACGTGGCCACGTCCAGCTCGGGGGCCTCGATCCGGGCCGCGGCCAGGGTGGCACCGCCGTTGAGCTTGGCCAGGTAGCACAGCTGGGTGCCGACGAGATCGAGGCTGGCGAACAGCTCCTCCACCACGGGGTTCGCCCGCATGGCGGTGAACGGCACCTGCGGTGGTTGACCATTGGCGATGCGCCGGGCGACGAGCGGCTGCGCCGCGAGCGCGTCGGCCAACGCCGCTCGATCGGCGGCGTCGGCGACCTCCCACACCTCGCCCATCGTCACGGCCGGCCGCCGCGGGCGGCTTCGGGTCCCATGCCGACGACGCTACCCCGACCCTGTGACAGCGACGGGAGGCCACCCGCTGCGGTGGCCGGAACGGGTCGCCCGCACGGCATCCGGATCGGGCCGCTCGGCCGGTCGGTCCGTCACCGCCTACCATGACGGTCGCACCGGTCGACTCGGTCGTCGGGGGACGACCGACCGGGCGCAGGGGGAACGTTCGATGATGGTGACGACGGACCGCGAGCTCGACGCCGTGGTGATCGGGGCCGGCTTCTCCGGCCTCTACATGAACTACCGGCTGCGGGACGTGCTCGGCCTCGACGTGGTGGTGTTCGAGGGCGGCAGCGATGTCGGTGGCACCTGGTACTGGAACCGCTACCCGGGCGCCCGCTGCGACTCCGAGTCCTACATGTACTGCTTCTCGTTCGACCCCGAGCTGATGCAGGAGTGGGAGTGGAGCGGCAAGTACCCCGAGCAGCCGGAGATCCTGCGCTACCTCAACCACGTGGCCGACCGCTACGACCTGCGCCGCAACACGCAGTTCGAGACCCGGGTCACCGCCGCGCACTTCGACGAGACCACCGACCGCTGGCGGGTCGAGACCGATCGTGGCGACCGGGTGTCCTGCCGGTACCTGATCACCGGCATCGGCTGCCTGTCCACCGGCCAGATCCCCGACTTCCCCGGGCGTGACAGCTTCACCGGCGAGGCGTACCACACGGGATCGTGGCCGCACGAGGGTGTGGACTTCACCGGCAAGCGCGTGGCCGTGATCGGCACCGGGTCCAGCGGCATCCAATCCATCCCCGTGATCGCCCGCCAGGCCGAGCAGCTCGTCGTGTTCCAGCGCACCGCGCAGTACACGATCCCCGCCCGGCACGCCACGGTGAACAAGGCGGTGCTCGACAAGGTCAAGCTGGACTACGAGGCCATCTACGACAAGGCCCGCTGGTCCGTCGGCGGCTTCCCCTACGACGTGGTGGATCGCTCCGCCCTGTCGGTGGACGAGCAGGAGCGCGACGCCATCTTCGAGCAGACCTGGCAGGAGGGCGGCTTCCGCTTCGTGTTCGGCTCGTTCTCGGATCTGCGCACCAGCCGCCAGGCGAGCGAGACGGCGGCGGAGTTCATCCGCAACAAGATCCGTCAGACGGTCAAGGACCCTGCTGTCGCCGAGAAGCTGGTGCCGACCACCCACCCGTTCGGTTCCAAGCGGACGCTGATCGACACCGAGTACTTCGAGACCTACAACCGGGACAACGTGACGCTGGTGGACATCCGCAGCGCCCCGATCACCGAGATCACCCCGACGGGCATCCGCACCGCGGACGGCCACTACGAGGTCGACATCATCGTCTACGCCACCGGCTTCGACGCCATGACCGGTTCGTTCAACCGCATCGACATCCGTGGCCGCGGCGGCGAGGCGCTGCGCGACACGTGGTCGGCCGGGCCGCTGACCTACCTCGGGCTCACCGTCGCCGGGTTCCCCACCCTGTTCATGAGCACCGGGCCGGGCTCGCCGTCGGTGCTGTCGAACATGCCGGTCGCCATCGAACAGCACGTCGAGTACGTGAGCCGGATCATCGAGCACCTCCGCGCCGAGGGCCTGGCCACCATCGAGGCGGACGCCGAGGCCCAGGCGGCGTGGGTCGCCCACGTGAACGAACTGGCCCAGCCCACCATGTTCATGCACGCCGACTCGTGGTACCTCGGCGCCAACATCCCCGGCAAGCCGCGGGTGTTCATGCCGTACTGCGGTGGCGTGGGGACCTACCGGAAGCGCTGCGACGAGGTCGCGGCCAACGGGTGGGAGGGCTTCACGCTGCGCCCCGTCACCGCCGCCGTACCGGCCTGACGCGCCCGGCGCGGTCGTGAGCAGGTTCTCCGGGCCGCAAGCGCCCACCCCAGTCGAGATCGTCGTGCGCTCCACCGATCTCGGATCGGACCAGTACGTGCGGGGCGAGGTGTACTTCACCTACTTCGAGCAAAGCAGGTTGGAGCACCTGCGACGCCTCGGGATCGTCCCCGGGTTCCCGCCGCCGGCCGATGCACCGAACTACTTCTCCATCGTGGAGACGACGGCGCGCTACCGCGAGGGCGTGTACTTCGGTGATGCGCTGCGGGTGCTGACCAGGACAGCGGCGGTGAGCAACCGGACGTTCACGCTCGCCTTCGAGATCCGCCGTGTCGCCGATGACGCGCTCGTCACCGAGGGCAGGTCCGTCCAGGTCTGGTTGGACGCCGAGCGCCGTCCGGCACCGATACCGGACGAGTTCCGCACCCGCCTCGAGGCCGGCGTCACCGCCGAGAGCTGACGTGGCGCGCCGCTCGGCCGCGCGCTAGGCGTTGGCTTCGGCTTCGGCCAGTGCGTCGTTCAGCGCGGAGTGGAAGTGGATGAGCGGCGGTTCGATGCGGCCGTAGACCACCTCGGGCACGGCGCCGGAGGCGAGCGCGCTGTGGATGCGCTCCATGGTCGGGAAGTCCTCGGTGCCGGTCACCTGGAGCAGCAGGTCGAGGTTCTTGGTCCAGTAGCGCAGCGCCTTCTCCGAGGGGGGTTCGGGGGCGAAGATTGAGGTGTGGGTGCGGACCCGGCCGACGCCGAGCGGCTCGAGCCGCCAGAGCTCGATGTGGTCGAGCTGGTGTACGACCAGCGCATTGGGCACGAGGAAGTACTGGATGGTGCCGTAGGGGATGAGCGACCACTCCTCCTTCGGCTTGGTGAACTCGTCACGCACGTTGGCCCGCAATCCGATCGAGACGCAGTTGCGGCCGAACCCCTCGTAGATCACGCAGTCCGAGTTGAACGCCGGGGCGATGGTGTTCTTGTGCAGCCAGCGGATGTGGTAGCTCTCCGTGAAGGTGTCGAGGATGAGCTTCCAGTTCATGTTCCACTCGTTGGTGCGCGTCTCGATGTGGGTGTAGGTGTCGAGACGGAACGAGCCGAGGTCGTCCTCGGCGCCGGCGAGCGTCTGGTCGACGTCGATGGGTTCGTTCGAGCCGGCGCGCACGAAGATGAGGCCATAGCGCTCGGCCACCGCGATCCGGTGGAGGTTGCAGGGCAGCGTGACATCGTCGAAGGCGCCGGCGGACAGCGGCCGGGCTCGCAGGGTGCCGTCCGTGTCGTAGGTCCAGCCGTGGTAGTTGCACACCAGGCTGCGGCCGACGTTGCCGGCCCGGGCGGAGACCAGGGGAGCGGCGCGGTGGCGGCAGGCGTTGACCATCGCCTCGATGGTGCCGTCGGCCTGACGGATGGCGAAGATGGGGATGCCGTCGAGGGTGGTGCTGAGGTAGTCGCCGGGGTTCGGCATCTCGCAGCTGAGACCGAGGAGGGTGGGGCCGTCGCGGAACAGCACCCGCAGCTCGCGGGCGTAGCGCTCGGGGTCGGTGTACGCCGAGGCCGGGTTGACCATCGACCGTTCGGCGTGCATGCCCTCGAAGTGCTGGCCGGAGCCGGCCAAGCGCTCCAACAACTCGATCTGGCGTTCGCGGCGCATGTGCCTGCCTCCCGGGCGTCGATCCCGACATTCTAAGTGCGATTAGACTAGCGGGCTGGGGTGGGGTCGGGCGAGGCGGGAGCGTGCGGGCCCCGCTCGCACGTGGATCTCGCTGAACGTGGTGGATCGGCCGCTGGATTGAGGGGAGGCGGTGGAGTCGGTCGGCGCTGCCTGACGTTGCTCCGGTGACGAAATGCGGGCCCGTTCGGCGAGCGCGCCCAGCGGAGGTCCGGGCCCCGGTGGAGGATGGTCTGGTGGGCGGCGTGTCGGGCGGTCTGGTGGTGGAGCGAACGGGGAGTGTGACCCGATTCGTCACCGGAGAAACCCGATGCCCGGCCCGATGCGTGTCCGACGGCGACTTCCGGCGCCATGGGCGTGCAGCACCTCACGATGAGTGGGCGTCGATCGATGGTGTGATCGGCTCCCGTCCGCAACGGGCTGTGCCAGGCTGGGGCCATGACCTGGGAGGCCAAGGTCCGCGGCTCCAAGGCCGGGTGGGGTGACCGCCGTTGCATCGTCTGCGGCGAGGCGATCGTGCGTGGCCAGCGCGTCGGCGTGCTGATGGAGTACGTCGCCGATCACCCGGAACGGCCTGGGTGGTACCCGTTCTCCGGGCGGTTGCACCACGAGTGCGCCAGTGACGAAGCGGCCGAGCTGAACCGGCAGCACCAGCTCCTCATCGCGGCGCCCGACGAGCCGGCGGCCGGATCGGCAGCGCCGTGAGCGATCGGGCGTTACGGTTCGGGCCATGAGCGCCGACGTCCCGTTCGACCGCACCATCCTCCGTGGCACGGGCGAGGCCGAGCTCATCGCCCGCGCCGAAGCGCTGTCGCCCGACGACGAGGTCGACGAGTACTGGGCCATCGTCCACGAACTGCAGCGACGCGGAACCCGGGCGGCCTTCGACTGGGCCTGCGGGCTGATCGAGGACGACGAGGAGGACCGCCGTCGCCTCGGCTGCGACGTGCTGGCGCAGCTCGGCTACGAGGACGGCCACCCGTTCCGGGAACGGAGCGTGGCCCTGCTCGAGCGACGCTGCGGCGACCCGTCCACCACGGTGCTGGCCGCGGCCATCAGCGCGCTCGGCCACGCCGCCAACGGCAGCGACGGCGTCCACCGGGCCGCCCTCGACACGGTCATCGCGCTGGCCGCCCACGAAGAGGCGAACGTTCGCTACGCGGTGGCGTCCGCGCTGCCGTCGCTCGTCGGCCTCGACTGGGTCGAGGCAGGCGAGCCCGCGGTGGTCGCACTGCTCTCGCTCTGCGCGGACCCGGCGCCCGACGTGCGCAGCTGGGCCACCTTCGGTGTCGGCGCCCGCCTCAAGGTCGACGGGCCATCGGTGCGGGACTGCCTACGGGCCCGCCTCACCGACAGCGATGCGGACACCGCCGGCGAGGCGCTCGCCGGGCTCGCCCGCCGCCACGACCGGGAGGCGCTCGCAGCGGTGCGTGCCGCGCTGGGCGCGGAGCAGGTCAGCCGGCTGACCATCGAGGCCGCCGGCTGGTTGGCCGATCCGTCCCTGCACCAGATCCTGACCCGGTTGGCCAACTGGTGGGACGTCGACGCAGAGCTGCTCGGCACCGCGGTGCGGCGATGCGATCCCGGGTTCGTGGCCGGCGTCGCCGCCACCGTCGGGGCCCTGGTGTCGGCGGCCGAGCAGGTCGAGCTCGACATCATCGTGTCGAGCGAGCTGCTCGGCCAGCGGCCCGAGGGCCCGATGGTGCCGCTCGCCCCCACCGACCACCGGGGCTACGGGCTCGAGCCGCTCATGCGGCGCGCCGGCGGGTCGGCCTCGGTCGCTGCCGACCTGATCCGATCCGACGCTGTGGAGGCCCGCCGCACCGCGCTCTGACAATATGTGGCGATAGACTCACTCCATGTGGTTTAGAGTTCGAGTGAGGAAGCACGGCCGCCACCGGGATGAACCGGTCGCCGGCGGCCCCGAGGGCAGAAGAGCGTTCCTGGCCGGCGTCGGCGCGCTCACCGGTCTCGCCGCCATCGCCCCCGCCACCCGAGCAGCGGCCCAGACGGACACCACCTCGCCGGCGGCGGCTGCGCAACCGCCGACGCAGCAAGACCCGGCGACCGAACAGCCGGGCGACCAACGACTCGGCCCAGCGGCGAGCACCATCACCGGCCCGGCGTCGGCCGCAACCTTTCATCGCGGCGACGACTCCTGGAGCGACGAGTTGACCGGCGCGTTGCGCGTCACCGGTGCGGTGGATCGAGCCCACGCCTTCGAAGCGGGCTCCGCCACGCGCCGCCTGCAGGTGTGGAGCACCGGTGACGGTGTGTCCATGGCCACCAGCGACGCCTCGACGTTGAAGCTCGGCGCTCAGACCCGGTGGGATTCCGATGATGACAAGGCGCCGGGCGGGACCGGCTTCACCATCAACCGGCCCGCGACGGTCTGGCGCCAGACGGCCGAGGACCACAAGGGCGCCATGATCGAGTTCCAGCAGCACCTCGACGCCGGCCCCCACGAGTACGGGATCGCCTGCGAGAACGCCGGTGGTACGTTCGAGGTGCCCGCCGCCGGTTACAAGCGCGTCGGCTGGATCTTGGCCCACTACGACTCCCCGACGGCGGAGACGCGACCGATCCACCAGCACCTGAACTTCGAGACGTGCAAGGCAGATCTCTCCACACTGATCACGCGCTTCCAGATCTCGTGGGGGGAGGACGTCGCGCTCTGCAGCTTTCCCAACAGCAACGTGCGCATCTTCGACAATCGGGAGCTGCGCTTCGGTGCGGGCAACGACGTGCGCGTGCGCTTCGAACGCGCCGCGGACCGGCTGTCGGTGACCGGACGGCCATGGCAGTTCGGCGAGTCGGTGCGCATCGACCCCGCCTCGGGCCGGATCGGCGTCGGCATCGGCGCCGCCACCCCGTCGGCGCCGATGCACGTGCAGCGAGCCGGCGACGGCAACACCCTGCTGGTGCGCAACACGGCCCCTGGGGGCAGCAGCGGGGCGACGATCGTGGCGGAGGCACAGACCACCCGCTCCCGGCTGCTCACCGGCGGGCTGCAGAGCGACAGCGTCAAGCGGATCGGCATCGATGCGTCCGGGCGCATCGACTGGGGCCCGGGCGGCAGCAGCGCCCGCGACACCAACCTGTACCGTCACGCGCCGGACACGCTCGCCACCGACGACGACTTCCGCTTCAACGGTGCCGGCCGAGGTCCGATCGTGCGCTCCGCCAACGGGACCGCCTACCGCATCGTGGTGGCCGACGACGGGACGCTCGGCACGGTCAGGGTCTGACGGCGGCGAGCGCCGCGCCCACCGGCACCCACGTCAGGACGAGCGGGTCCGGCCGTCCGTCTTCGCCAGGGCCTGCTCCCGCCGTCGAGCCTCGCCGGCTGCGGCCAGGGCGGCCCGGTTGCCGTCATCGACGCGCATGAACGCGGCGCGCCACGAATCGTCGCCCCACACCACATCGGACTGCACGGTGGTGCGCGGCGCCCAGGCCCGCTCGAGCAACGTCAGGGCCTGTTCGACGATGTGCCGTTGCTGGCCGGTCTCGTACGGCTTGCCCATCGGGTTGCCGAGCGGGAAGTCCACGAACAGGAAACGGGCCACGCCCGCCTGCTCCACGATGTCCCGGGCGGAGCCGACGATCACCGTCGGGATCCCGGCGGCCTCGAGGTGCCGTGCGACCAGACTCACGGTCTGGTGGCAGACCGGTCAAAGCGGGACCAGGAGCGCCACATCGACCTGGTCCTCCCGGAGGAACTCCTCGATGGCCGGGGCGTCGACGTCGATCGTGCGACGTTGCGAGTACTCGGTGGGCACGCCGTAGAACCGGGGCGACAGCGAGCCGATGCGGCCTTGGCCCACCTGTTCGGCCAGGCGCGCCAGCGGGAGGTAGCTCTCCGGATCGTCGGTGTGGGTGGCCTCCTTGTCCCAGGAGAGGTCCTCGGTGAACATCGATGTCGGCGGCCGCTCGGCCGATGCGGCGTAGGGCGCCTTGGGCGGGCGGTCCTCACCCGCGGGCGCCGGCAGGTAGCTCGTGGTGATGACCCCGAGGCGCAACGAGGACAGCGGACCGGACAGCGGCGCGAACGCCGGGGTCCCGGCGTCGTACGCCCAGCGGTAGGGGTGCTCGTACCCGTGGGCGCCGTAGAACGTACGCGACTTGTCGATGTAGGAGACGAAGCTCCGGTACGCGGGATCGATGGTCATCGCCAGCCAAGGTAGCCCGACGCGGCCTGAACTCCCCCAGGCCACGGTCGGGGCATCGCCGGACGGTCAGCTCGGCGTCAGCGGCGCACCCTCGCCGCACCGATCGGCGCGCGCGGCCGGTCAGCGCAGCAGGTGGCAGGCGGCCAGGTTCGCCCCCGCCGGACGCAGGATCGGCACCTCGAGCTCGCAGCGCTCCGTCGTCTTGAGCGGGCAGCGCGACACGAAGGCGCACCCCCGCTGCTCGCCGATCGGGCTCGGCGGCTCGCCGGCCAGCGTGGGCGCCAGCCGCCCCGGCTCGGTGGTCGGCACCGCCGCCAGCAGCCCCTGCGTGTACGGGTGCCGTGGCCGCTCGAACAACTCGTCGGCCGGACCCCGCTCGATGATCCGTCCGAGGTACATGACCGCCACGTCGTCACCCAACCGCCGCGCCGCAGCGAGGTCGTGGGTCACCACCAACAACGCAACGCCGAGCTCCTCGCGCAGCTCCTCGAGCAGCCCGAGGACCCGGGCGGCGAGCGTGGCGTCCAGCGCGCTCACCGGCTCGTCGCACACCAGCAGGCTCGGTCCCGAGGCCAGCGCCCGGGCGATGACCGCCCGCTGGCGTTGCCCACCCGACAGCGCCCTGGGCTTGGCCTTGGCCACCCTGCCGTCGAGGCCGACCCGTTGCAGCAGGGCCATCGCCTGCTCCGTCCGATCCGCCTTGGCCACCCCGTTGAAGCGCAACCGCTCGATCACGTGGTCGAGCACGCTCATCCACGGTGTGAGCGAGGCGCCGGCGTCCTGGAACACGAGCTGTGGACGCGCCGCACCCGCCGCCCACTGCACCGAACCCGAATCGGGTTGCAGCAACCCCGTCGCCATGCGCAGCGTCGTCGTCTTGCCGCACCCGCTCTCCCCGACCAGCGCCACGGCCCCGCCCGCCGGCACGGTCAGGGACACCTCCACCACCGCGTTCAGCTTCAACCGGGCTGCGCCGATGCGTCCCTTGCGCAGATCGAACGCCTTGGACACCCGGTCCAGCACGAGCGCCGGCTCGCCGCGCCCGTTGGCGTGTCCGTCGGGGTCGGCGTCGGTCGAGGCGCTCGGGGCGGGCGCCGATGGACGTTGGCGCACCGCCCCGAGCGGCACCGGCACCGGCACCGGTTCCGCCGTCGTCGGCGGGACCGCCCCGTCGAGGGGGACGACGCACGCCACCCCGTCGACCAACGGCG
>JADLEF010000008.1 GCA_020846295.1 Acidimicrobiales bacterium | reverse complement strand
GGTGGAACCGGTGGACCTGCTCGGCGCCACCGGCGCGCCGATGCTGAAGCGCCTCGCTCCCGTGGTGGGCGTGGTGTTCGCCCTGCTGGTGGCGTCGCGGGTGCTCCGCCGTCGTCGCCGTCGTGGCTGACCTCGTCGCAACCGAAGCCGACCGCGCCGCGGTGGCCGAGCTCCTGGGCCGGCCACCGCGCGCCGCGTTCCGGGTCGCCGCCCGGGACGAGGCGGGTGCGCCGGTGGTGATCGAGAACGCGCCGCTGCTGGACGACGGCACCCCGATGCCGACCCGGTTCTGGCTGGTCGGTCCCCGGGCCCGGGTGCTGGTCGGCCGCCTCGAGGCGGCTGGCGGGGTGGACCGGGCGGAGGCCGAGATCGGTTTGGACGAGCTCGCGAAGCTGCACGCCCGTCACGCCGCCGAGCGCGACGCCGGCCTGCCGGCCGACCACGAGGGCCCGCGGCCCTTCGGCGGGGTGGGCGGGACCCGGCGTGGGGTGAAGTGCCTGCACGCCCACTACGCGGCCCACCTGGCCGGGATGGACGACGCGGTCGGTCGTTGGGTGGCCGCGCAGCTGGCGGCCTCCGACGAGGCCGGGGAGGCGCGGTGAGCGCCGGTCCGGTGGCGGCGATCGACGTGGGTACCCAGTCCGCCCGGCTGCTGATCAGCGATGGCAGGCGGGACCTTCTGCGCCTCGCCACCGTCACCCACCTCGGGCGCGGGGTGCGCGAGCGGGGGGCCTTCGACCCGGACCGGCTGGCCGCCACGCTGGACGCGCTGACGCGGTACCGGGCGTTGATGGACGAGCACGGCGTGGTCGCGGCCCGTGGCATCTCCACCGAGGTGGTCCGCCTGGCGTCCGACGCCGGGGCCTTCCTGGGGCCGGCAGGCGAGGTGCTCGGCGTGCCGCTCGAACTGGTGTCCGGCGAGGAGGAGGGCAGGCTCGCCTTCGCCGGTGCCACCGCCGGTCTCGATCCGGCCGACGGCCCGTTCGTGACCGTGGACCTGGGCGGGGGGTCGTGCGAGTTCTCCGTCGGCACCGCCAGCTGCGAGGGCGTGTTCTCGGCTGCGTTCGGGGCGTCGGTGCTGACCGAGACCTACATCGAGTCCGATCCGCCGAAGGCGGAGGAGCTGTCCGGCGCGCTGTCGGTGGTGGAGGCGCACCTCGACGAGATCTCGCGGGCGTTGCCGGCGGCGCGCGAGGCGAACACGTTCATCGGACTGGGCGGCACGTTCACGACGATGGCGGCGGTGGAGATCGGGCTCGACCCGTACGACCGCAACATGATCAACGGGTTCCGGCTGACCAAAGCGGCGGCCGAGGACGTGTTCCGCACGCTGGTGACGGAGCGCTTCGCCGACCGGATCCACAACCCCGGCCTGGCCGAGGCGCGGGGTCACACCATCGTGGGTGGAAGCTGCGCGGTGGTGGCGATCATGCGCTTCTTCGGGCTCGATGCGGTGCGCATCTCCGACGACGACCTGCTGGACGGGATCGTGGCCGACCTCCTGCGCTGAGCTGCGTTGCGGCGCGGCCGGGCCGAGGTCGCCCCGTTGGGCGGAGCGCCGCGAGCGCACGGGCCGGGGCCGCTCACTACGATGCCCCCTCGTGGTGCTGACCGATCGCGTGCTCATGGGACCCGGACCGTGCAACCCGTATCCGGAGGTGACGCTGGCCTTGGGCCGCCCGATGCTCGGCCATCTCGATCCGGAGTTCATCACGATCCTGGACGAGACGAACGAGCGGCTCCGCCAGGTGTTCCGTACGGCCAACCCGTTGACCTTCCCGGTGAGCGCCACCGGGTCGGCCGGGATGGAGGCGTCGTTCGTGAACTTCGTCAGGTCGGGCGATGTCGTGGTGATCGGCGTGAACGGGGTGTTCGGCGAGCGCATGTGCGATGTGGCGTCGCGCTGCGGGGCCGAGGTGGTCCGGGTCGACGCGGCGTGGGGAACACCGATCGATCCCGAGCAGTTGGCCGCGGCGCACCCGTCGCCGGCGATCGTCGCCGTGGTCCACGCCGAGACGTCGACGGGGGTCCGCAACGACGTGGCGCCCCTGGGTGAGCTCAAGCGCGATGCGCTGCTGCTGGTGGACTGCGTCACGTCGCTGGGTGGCATCCCGCTGGAGATCGACGGGTGGGGCGTGGACATCGCCTACTCGGGGACGCAGAAGTGCCTGGGCTGCCCGCCGGGGCTGTCGCCGTTGACGGTGTCGGACCGGGCCCGGACCCGCTTGCTGGAGAAGCCGGCGTCGTGGTACCTGGACCTGAACATGATCGCCAAGTACGTCGGCGGGGAGGGCGCCCGGGCGTACCACCACACCGCGCCGATCTCGATGGTGTTCGCCCTGCACGCCGCGCTGGGCGCGGTGCTCGACGAGGGGCTCGAGCAGTCCTGGGCCCGTCACGCTGCGGCCGGCGAGCAGCTGCACCGGGGCCTGGCCGATCTCGGTCTCGAGCTGTTCGCCGCCGAGGGCCACCGGTTGCCGGAGCTGACCACGGTGTGGGTGCCCGAGGCGCTGCAGTCCGAGGAGGCGGCGTTGCGCAAGCAGCTGCTGGTGCAGCACGGCATCGAGATCGGCGGAGGCCTGGGGGCGTTCGCCGGCAAGCTGTGGCGCATCGGGCTGATGGGCCATACCGCTCGGTCCCGCAACGTCACGCTGCTGCTGGGGGCGCTGGCCGAGTTGTTGGATCGCTGATCGGTCGGGCATGTCGGTGCTCACCGGTCGCCGGGTGGTGTTGCGTGCTCTTGGGATCGGCGACTTCGCCGCGTACCAGGAGGTACGGCGTCGGAACGTCGAGTGGCTGACCAAGTGGGAGCCGCGCCGGCTGCCGGGCCAGCCCGATCCGGCGGAGAGCTTTGATACCTTCGCCGCGCGGTGCTCGGCCCGCCAGCGGGAGCGGCAGCTCGGCACCGGGTTCGGTTTCGGGATCTTCGTCAAGGGCGCGTTCGCGGGCGAGATCAACCTCTCCGCCGTCCAGCGCGGGCCGATGCAGGGCGGCAACATCGGCTACTGGGTGGACGAGGCGCAGGCGGGAAACGGCTACTGCCCCGAGTCGCTGGTGGTGATGCTTCGCTTCGCCTTCGAGGACCTGGGCCTGCACCGGTTGCAGATCTCGATCGTCCCCCGGAACCAGGCGAGCCGGCGGGTGGTGGAGAAGGTGGGCATCCGCTGCGAGGGGGTGGCGGTGGGGTTGCTGCAGATCAACGGCGAGTGGGAGGACCACATGCAGTTCGCCATGGTCGCCGAGGACTGGGCCATGCGCAGCACCGAGCTCCTCCGCACCTGGATCACCTGACCCCGCCCCGCTGCGCCCCGCTGCGGCCAGGCCCGCCGACCAGGCCCGCCCCCGCCGCCAGGCCCCACGAGGGGCCCGGGCGGGATGACGGCCGGCGCTGGCGCCGCATGGAGACCTGGGGAGCGGTGCTGTTCAACACCCGTGGGGGCGCCAGGCGGGCGCCGCGAGCCGCCCGCACGTCGGCGACCGACAGGGAGCCGACCAACAAGCATCAAAACCCCGAAGCGAGCACCATCGTTCGCCCCGCCGGGCTCAAGACAGACCATCGTTCGCCCGTCGCGGCCCTCGGCGGGCTGTCGTGACGCCCCGCCGGGGTGGTGTCTGTGCACCTGGGGTCGCGGCGCGGACCATACCGCTCGGGATGTTCGACAAAGGCCCTGGTCAAAGCGGTGCCCGTCCGACCGCGCCGGGCGACCCCCGACACGAAGTGCACAGACACCGCAGCCCGGTTCCCTTCTACGGGACGATGCAGGTGAGCTGAACGGGACCCGGCACCGCCGAGGCTGAGGCCTCGGACGCGACGCCGGCCCCCGAAGGGGCCGGCGTCGTGTGCAGTGCGGTCGTGGCTGTGGGCGGGCTCAGAAGCCTCGCTGGCTCGCCGGGGTGCGGAAGGACTCGCGGGTCCATCCGGCCTGGTATGCCAGGGCGACGGCGGCGAGCTGGGAGTTGACCTCGAGCTTGCGGAGGATCGCCTTGATCTGGCTGCGGATGGTGGCGATGGAGACGTAGGACTCCTCGGCGATCTCGCTGGCCGACTTGCCCAGCATCAGCGCCCACAGCACTTCGGACTCGCGGTTGGAGAGGTTCTGGAACTTGGCCAGACGCATGGCGTGATCCCGGCGGTGCAGCTGCAGCTCGCCGAGCAGGTCACGCTCCGTCGTCGGAGACAGGAGCCGGCGCCCGGCGACCGTCTCGCGGACCGCGTTGAGCAACGTGTCGACCGGATCGCTCGTGGCAACGGCTCCGGTCGCTCCCGCCTCGATGCACGCCGCCACCCGGATGCGGTCGGTTCCGTCGGTCACCACGACGACCTTGACCCCCGAGCGGGTGAGCGTGCGCACCGCGTCCACCGCGTCGGCGTTGGTCGCCCCGACGAGCACCAGGTCGGGGTCGAACGCCCGTACGTGGCGCACCACGGCGTCGAGCGAGCTCTCCCGGGTGATCGAGGTGGTCACCTCGGCGGTGTGCAGCACGAGGGCAAGGCTTTCGGCCATCAGCGCCATCTGATCGACGATGACGACTCGGCCGCCGATCGGGGCGTCGGCGATGTGGGCCGGCTCGAACTCCCGGACCGGCTGTGCTGCGAGGTTTGTCGTTGCCACGACGAAGATATCGGCGCGAGAAGGGGCGACCTTCACTTTCAGTGCATGGGACATTGGTCCTAGCCTGCCTGGGCGTTGCGCCGGTGAGTCGTCCGACCCATCATGACCTGGGCTTCGGGGCGACCGACCTAGGGCGCCGGTCACGCTATCGGGCGGATCGCCTGCCGAGTCGATGTCGCGGAGAGTGGCCTCGTTCAACGTACTCCTCGTCCGGTGCCAACCGCTCTGAGGAGAACAAAATCATGAAGGATCTCACCATTCGCTCGACCGCCGCTGTCCAGGCCTGGGTTGCCACGCTGAAGGACCGCACCGAGGGTGCGACCGCTGCGGAGTACGCCCTGCTGGTGGCGCTCATCGCCGTCGCCATCATCGTGGCCGTCCGGGTGCTCGGCCAGTCGATCGCCGGCGTGTTCGAGAAGACCAGCTCGACCCTCGGCGGCGCCACCTCCTGAGGCATCGTCCTCGGCACGCCCGTCACCGCGGTGATGGTCGCAGGGGCAGCCCGTTCGGGCTGCCCCTGCGGTCGTTCCGCGCCTCCGTCGGGTTGCTCGCTCATGGGGCCATTCGTCCTGGGGTGTTCGTCACACTCCCACCCGAATCACAACTCGGGGAGATGGCCACCCCGGCCCAATGCTCCATCGTTCTCACCACCGAACCACCGCTCTGAGGAGAAGAAGACATGAAGGATCTCAGCATTCGCAGCGCCGCCGCCGTCCAGGCCTGGGCCGTCACGCTGAAGGATCGCACCGAGGGTGCGACCGCTGCGGAGTACGCCCTGCTGGTGGCGCTCATCGCCGTCGCCATCATCGTGGCCGTCCGGGTGCTCGGTCAGTCGATCGCCGGCGTGTTCGAGAAGACCAGCTCGACCCTCGGCGGCGCCACGTCCTGAGCCGTACTGCTCTCCCTCACTGCGGTCCTGTGGGGACGGCCGGGATCCGGCCGTCCCCCGACGCCGATGGGGGAGGCGGTCGACGACGACTCGGAGGAAGGAACGCCGCGTGCGACAAGCGAGCTCGTACATCAAGGGAACGCTCCAGCGGCTGAGTGCGCGGTGCGACGCAGCGACATCGGCGGAATATGCGCTGCTGATCGCCATGATCGCCATCGTGATCGTGGTCGCGGTCGGTGTCTTCGGCCAGCAGGTCGCGGCGCTGTTCCGCAGCTATCCCACGTTGATCAGTAGCTGACCACCGCGTTCCGGTGGTGAGACGGGGCGCCGGCCACTTGGCCGGCGCCCGTCGGCGTTTTCGCCCGGTCGGGTCCGGAACGAGACAGGTGGCGGATCGTCGACGAACCCGCTTCCACGGCGGCGTCGGTGCGGTCCGGCCGCCGCTCGGCCGGGCTGAGGCCCGGGTGGCGGCTGGGGAGCGTGCCGGATCGGATGCTCCACCGGTGAAGACCGGCCTCGGTCCTCGGAGCCGATCGCAACCACGAGTTCGGGTGGCGCAACCGCACCTGGATGCGGCGACCGCACCGGACTGCGGGTGCCAGCCGTCTCAGGCGGCGCTGCGCCGGGCTTCGGTACCCGGGAGCGCGACGAGCGCAGCGGTGCGGCTCACGGGCGCTCCGACGACCGTGGCGACGGCGAACGCGGCGATGACGGCGACCGCCACCACACTGCCGCCCGCCGCCGCGTAGGCCACGGTCAGCCCGCTGCCCAGCGGGGCCGCGCCGGCGATGGCGCCGAGCGCGATCCGTGCCGGCCGGGGTCGCTGCTCCCAGGCGCCGTCGGCGCGCAGCAGGGCGTGGCCGACCGCGACCCAGATGTAGTCGTGGGGGTTGGCGTGGGGCGCCAGCAGCACGCCCCCGAGCAGGACGATGGTGAGCGGGACGCGGTCAGGGGCTCGTCGGTGGGCCATGGCGAGGCCGGCCACGCCGACCACGAAGAGCACGGTGGACAGCGGGGCCACCAGTTCGGCGGGCAACGTGCGGTACCCGACGGCGGCGAGGTTCCACCAGTGGTCGCTGTGCTGGACGGCGGCGGCGGTCGACCCGCCGGCTTCGAGCAACGCCCGCGGGTACGCCAGCCAGGCCCGCGGGCCGGGCGTGATCAGGCTGGGCGCCGCGATCAGCGCGGCGAGCGCGGCGGCTCGGCCCAGTACCCGCCACCGCCCGGTGGCGGCGACCGCGGCCCAAGCGATCACCGCCAGGTGAGGTTTCCAGCACGTCAGTGCCAGCCCGAGGGCCAGCAGCACTGCGTCGTCACGTCGCTCGCCGACGAGCACCAGGCACAGGCCGAACGCCACGATGATGCTGACCGTGCCTTCGGCCAGCGCGTTGCCGACCGGGAACATGGCGAGCGAGCCCGCCAGCAGCAACAGCCGCCGGCTGCGGGGCTGATCAGCGCTGATCTGCAGCACCATGCGGCCGATCGCGCCCAGCAGCACCAGGTTGAGCACCCCGAGCGCGAGGTAGCCGTGCTCCTGGCCGAAGGCCAGCAGCGCTCGGCTGTAGGTGGCCACGTGCGGCGGGTTGCTGAAGGGCCGGGCCGGACCGGTGAACGGGTCGGCGAGCACCTGGAGCGGGTACTGGGCGGCCAGGTCGTAGAGCAGGCCGGGCGCGCTCGAGGTGAGCCGGGCGGCGACGGTGAGGGACACGAAGTCGGTCCGGCCGGTCCGTTCCTCCGCCAGGATGCTCAGCCATCCGATGATGTACACCGCTCCGATCAGGGTGAACAGGGCGATGCCGGTCAGCCGCCCCAACAGCCGGGTGATCGAACGGTGAGCGCCCGGCGCGTCCGGCGCGCCGCCGGCCGGCGTCGCGCCGGAGGACCGCGTCCAGGTGCGGCGCGCCGGGCCGCTCACGGCCTTCCCTCGCCGCCACCGCGGGCCCCGGTCCCAGCCGTGGCGGTCTTCACGGCCACGGCCGGGTGCAGCACGGTGCGGCTGCGCAGGACGCGGCCGGCGTGCACCAGCCCGGCGGCGCCGAAAACCAGGAGCGCCGGTCGGGCGGGGAGGCTGTAGCGGGCCTCGACGTGGAACAGCAGGTGGAACGCCGACACCGTGACGGGCAGCAGCCACAGCGGCCAGACCGAGGGACGGCGCGCCACGATGACCAGCCCGGCCGCTGCGCTGAGCACGGTGAGGATGAGCTCGATCCGGTCGAACAGCTGGATGAACGACGCCCCCGACCACAGCACGGTGAGCCGGTCCGGCAGCGTGGTGACGAACCTCGACGGCGGGACGGCCGCCGCCTCGCTGCGGGCCAGCTCGGTGAGCCTGGCGTCGAGCTGGGCCTCGCGGCCGGGCCCGCCCCCCACCCCTTCGTGGATCCCGGGTGCGCTGCCCGACGGTGCCGCTCCGGCGGCGTCGATGACGGCGAGCTCTTCGGTGATCGTCGAGAGGTAGAGCGGTCGTTGCAGCGGGTCCCCCGCGTACTGCCGCACCGAGACGAGCAGGGACAGGCCCGAGTTGGCCCCGAAGGGCAGCAGCCGGCCGCTCACCACCATGTTGCGGACGCACCACGGCGCCACCAGCGCCCCGGTCACCACGGCGACGACGGTGGCGCGGCGCACGCCGGCGCGCCAGCTCGCCGAGCCGCGGCGCCCTGCGGTGAAGACGGCCAGGACCGCCACGGGTGCGAGGAAGGCGAACGACTGGCGCACCAGCACCAGCGCCCCGAGCGAGGCCCCCACCGCCACCACCGCCGAGCGTCCCGCCGGCGCGCCGGCCCGTTCCCCCGTGGCGCGCCCGTCGGCGAGCGCGGCGATGAGCGCATCCACGAACGCGACGGCGAGCAGGCAGGTGAGCGTCTCGCTCAGCGGGTACATGGCGTACACCGCCAGCGCGGGGTACGCCGCCACGAGCACGGCCGTCACGGTCGCGGTGCGTCGGTCGAACAGCCGCCGGGCGGCATCGGCGGCGAGCAGCGCGGTGAGCCCCACGAGCACGAACTGCACCGCGCGCAGCGGGCCGAGCCCATCGCCGAACAGCGATTGCTCGGCGGCGAGGAAGAACGAGTACCCCGGCATCTTGGTGATGGTGGGCAGGTAGGGCGACTGGTCCATCACCGAGTAGCGACCGTGTTCGAGCAGGTTGCGCGCCGTCGGGAGGTAGAGCATGCGCGCGTCGTTGGAGACCCATTGGCGCGGCATCGCGGTCAGCATCGCGGCCCACGACCCCACGATGATGCTCACCGCGGCGACGAGCGACCGGTGACGAGCCGCCATACCGGCAAGTACGTGCGTTCGGCGGTGGTGGACCGTCGGCGCGTCTCGCACGGCGACGTCGGTCATGGCGTGCGGTGGCGGGCGAGCAGCAGCACGGAGCTGCCCGCCGGCGCGCCCGGCGCCCGACGCTCGGCGGTCATCAGGGCACGGAGCAGTCCCGATCCGATCGGGCCCGGGGCGGCGAAACCGCGGCGCAGCACCTCCTCGCGGTCCAGCTTGCGGCCGATGGTGTCGAGCCACGCCTTGCGGGCGAACAGCGCCGGCAGCAGGCCGAGGCCCCAGTAGCGCAGCGCGAGCACGTCCATGTCGTCGGGCAGCTCGGCCCGCAGGCTCGCCTTCGTGTACCGGCGGACGTGGCCGGCGGCCTCGTCGTAGCGGGAGGTGGCCCACGGCAGGGCCGGAACGTTGATCAGCAGGTGCCCGCCGGCGCGCAGGTGCCACAGCAACGCATCGATGAAGGGGGTGGGATCGGGCACGTGCTCGAGCACGTCGAACAGCACGATCACGTCGTAGGCGCCGGCCAGCTCGGCTCGTCGCTCGAGGATGTCGTAGTGCAGCGTGCGGCCCCGTCCCGACCTCGAGTGGCGCAGTGCGGTCCCGTCGAGCTCGGCCAGGTCGACGGTCCAGGCGGTCGCCGATTCGAGCTGGGCCCGGGCGGTTCCGATGCCGCCGCCGACGTCGAGCACCCGCAGCGCCCGTCCGGTGGGCACGTCGCAGCCGTGCAGCACGGCGAGGGCCTCAGCCATCCGCCACCGCATCCACGGATGGGATTCGTCGGCGAGGTCGTACCAGTGGGCACCGTCGAACGGCAGGTCGACCTGGGGGGACAGCACCTCGACGTGGGGCGGCATCGCGTTGTCGGGGTTCATCGGCTCTCCTGGGTGGCGTCGCCGTCGTCGCGGAAACCCAGCCGGGAGGCGATGACGTAGTTGGGACGGTGACGGGACTCGTCGAAGATGCGGGCGACGTACTCGCTCAGCACGCCGAGCACCAGCAGTTGCGCACCGCCGAGCACGAGGATCAATGCCACCAGCGATGTCCAGCCGGCGGGGGCGGTGCCGCGGGCGAAGAACCATGCGATGGTGGTCAGCAGGTACAGCGCGGCGGCGGCGAGGGTGATGAAGCCCAGGTAGCTGGCCAGCCGCAGCGGCCGGCTGCTGCAGGCGATGATGCCGTCGGCGGCGAGCTTGCGCAGCGAGCGGAACGTGTAGCTGGGGGCGCCGGCGAAGCGCGCGTGGCGCTCGTAGACCAACGGCACCTGGCGGAACCCGACCCAGCTGCGAAGCCCGCGCAGGAACGTCTTCTGTTCCGACAGGGCAACGATCTGGCTGACGACCTTGCGGTCGAGCAGGCAGAAGTCGCCGCTGTCGAGCGGGATGTCGAGCGGGGCGGACAGCCAGCGCACCACCCGGTAGAACGTGTGGTACGCGAGCCGCTTGAGCGCGTGCTCCTTGCGCTGTCGCCGCACCGCGTAGACGACCTCGGCCCCGTCCCGCCACGCCCGCAGCAGATCGGCGAGCACCTCGGGCGGGTCCTGCAGGTCGCTGTCCATCATGACCACCGCCTGTCCCCGGGCGTGGTCGAGGCCGGCGGCCATGGCCGCCTGGTGCCCGAAGTTGCGCGACAGGCGGAGCAACCTCACCCGCTCGTCACCGGCGGCGAAGGAGGCGACCACGCCGGCCGAGCCGTCGCGGCTGCCGTCGTCGACGAAGAGCAGCTCGTAGTGCTCCTCGCCGGCCAGGGCCTCGGTCAGCCGGCGGTACAGCTCCGGCAGCGTCTCCTGCTCGTTGTGCACCGGGAGCACGACCGAGACCACCGGCGGCTCGGGTGCGGGCGGCGCCGAGCCGGTGGCGTCGGGTGCCGCGCCGCGCTGCGGGCGCCCGGCGGGCCGACCATCGCGTTCGGAGCGAGCCGCCACCATCCCCACGAAGGTTCCGGGCGCAGTTCGGGCGAGGTCGTCGGCAGGGGTGGCAGCCGTGTCCGGAACGGGCATGACAGCGTGTCGACCTCGCCGTCGCGCCCGCTGCACCCGACGATCGTCCCGGGTCGTCGCCTTCGGTCGGGCCGCCCCGCCGGGGCCACCGGCCGCCCGCTACAGCCGGCCGGTTCGGCGGCCGATGTGTGATCGATGGGATCCGCCGAGCCGACGACGCGCTCCCGCGCGGCGCGCCGGCGCAAGCTGGCGCACCTGGTGCTGCTCGGGTTGTTCCTGGTGTTGCTCGCGCTGTGGCTCACCACCGGCTACCGCGTGCCCGGCGCGATCGACAAGGACTGGGTGTCCTTCGACACCGCCGGCTGGCGGGCACTGTCGCTGGACTGGCGCTCGGTGTACACCGACTCGGCCGGGACCCGGTGGCCATACCTCTACCCCCCCTTCACCATCTTCCTCACCATGCCGCTCGGCATGTTGCCGTACTACCCGTCGTACCTGGCCGCAGTGGGCAGCGCCCTCGTCGCCATCCTGTGGTCGCTCGGCCGGTTGCTGGACGGGGTCGGGTCCGGCGACGGCCGTCGGGCGCTGTTCATCTCCGCGGCACTGCTCTGCCCCACGGCGTTCCAGACGCTGGTCACCGGCCAGTACAGCTGGATCTACCTCGCTGCGGTGAGCGGTGCGTACGCGTGTTGGCGCGCCGGCGACGACCGGCGGGCCGGCCACGCCCTCGCCTTCCTCCTGGTCAAGCCGAACATCGCCATCTTCTTCCTGCCGTTCCTCGTCGCCCGGCGTTGTGGAGCCACGTTGCGCGGCGCCGCCTCGGCGGCGGTGGTCCTGCTGGCGTGCTCGATCCCGTTCGGCCTCGGGCCTTGGCTCGCGTTCGTCGACAACGCCCGCGGCGTGGCGGCTCGTCAGCAGGCCGGGGATGCCCCGATCGCCAAGCAGGTCACCGCCCAGGCCTTCGTGCGGGTGCTGCTCGGATCGGGCGCGTGGTCCACCGCCGTGTCGTGGGTGGTGTGGGGCACGGTGACGGTCGGCCTCGGGGTCGTGTGCTGGCGCCTGTGGCGTCGCCCGGGACGCATGCCGCTGCTGCGGCTGGTCGGGACCGCCTGTCTGTTGGCGGTGGCCGCCAACCCTCGCCTGTACTTCTACGATGCGCTGCTGCTGCTGGTCCCGGCGGCGGGCTGGTACCTGGAGGCGGGGTCGTACGCAACGGCGGCGCGCCGCCGGTCGATCGGCGTGGCGCTGGCGGTGATGGTGGCGGCGACGATCGGGTTCTTCTGGTTTCCCGCCGCCGGTACCGCGGTCGGGCCGTGCTGTGTCCTGTGGCTGCTGGTGGAGTCCTTCGACGCCGCGGCCGAGCGCGCCGGGGAGCAGGTCGCCGTCGCCGACGTCGTGCTGCTGGAAGCGGCGTGACCGCGGTCGGGGCGGCGCCGGCCGGCCGGCGCCGGGTGGTCCTCGTCTGCTCCGGCCTGTTCGCGGTGTTCCTCGCCCTGTGGTTCGTGTCGGCCCGGTCGGCACCGCAGTTGCTGGAGCGGGACTGGGTGGCCTTCGATCGCGCTGCGTCACGGGTGGTGCAGGGACGCTTCGCGGAGGCCTATCGGGCGTCCGCCGATGAGCAGTTCCCGTTCCTCTACCCGCCGTATGCCCTGTGGATCACGGTGCCGTTGGCGCTGCTGGGCCGGATCGGCAGCTATCTGCTGGTGGCGGCCACCGGCCTCGGCGCCATGGCGGGGGCACGATGGGGTCTCGGTCGGCTGCTACCGGAGGCGAGGCCGGCGATCTCCGCCGTGCTGGCCGTCGCCCTGGTGTCGGGATCGTTCCTGCTGGTCGTGATCACCGGCCAGAACACCGCAGTCTACGTCGCTGCCATCCTGATCGGTATGGAGCGGCGATCCCGGGCCGGGGTGTCCGGCTCGCGGGCGGCCGGTGCGGCGTGGGCGGTGCTGCTGGTCAAACCGAACATCGCCGCGCTGTTCGTGCTGTACCTTGCGGCTCGTCGGGAGCGCCGGAGCCTCGAGGGGTTCGGTGCGGCGACGGCCCTGGCGCTGGCCAGCACCATACCGATGGGTTGGGCGGCCTGGCAGGGGTTCTTCGACGGCCTGGCGATCGTGGGGCGGATCGTCAGCGTGACCCAGAACTGGTACGGGCAGGTGACCGTGTTGGCCGCGTTCCGGGTGACCCTGGACCCCCTCGGGGCAGGATGGGCGGCGAGGCCGTTGTGGCTGCTGGCCTGCGGTCCGCTCGGTGTCTACGCCCTACGGAGCTGGTGGCGGGTCCGTCCGCCGGACGCGCTGGGTGAGCTGCGCCTGGTCGGCACCGTCTGCCTGCTGGCCGTTGCGGCCAATCCCCGCCTCTACTTCTACGACGCGTTGCTGTTGATGATCCCCGCCGCGGCCTGGCATCTGGCGCGGGGGTGCCCGGCCCAGGGCCCCGGCACCCGTCGGGTGGTCGGCGCCTGCGTCGTGGTCGCCTTCGCCGCCGGTTTCGCCGAGTTCGCTGCGTTGCCGATCTCCCCGGTGATCGGGGTGGCGGCGCTGGTGTGGGCGGCGGCCGAGCTCCGCTCGCTCAACCGGATCGGCTTCGGTGCACCGCCGGCGGCGCCGTCGGTGAGCGCCGGCGCGATCTCGTCGCCGCGCTGACGCCCGCAGGTCGACGGGCGGGGCGGTACGACGGTCAAGACGCGGCTGCGTCGGTCCGTCCCCCGCCCAGGTGGTCCACCGCGTCGGCGATGGCGCCCGGGTCGCCGTAGCGGGCCAGTGCGGTGCAGTCCGGGCGGCGTAACGGGACCGGGAGCACCACGGCGAAGCGGCGGCCATGGACGGACAGCACCCGGGGAGAGCGCAGCCAGCCACCGTCGATGGTGAGCACCAGATCGCTGCTGTCGGTCGACCCGGATCGGCCGGCGCTGTTGCCGTGATCGCCGTCGAGGTCCCCGTCGGTGCAGCGGCCGACGACCCAGCCCCGCCAGCGGGGCGGGCGATCGGGCTGGCGGTGGCGCCGGCGTGGGCTGCGATCGTGCTCCCAGAACGGCAACGGCTCGGGCCGCCCGGTGCTGCGGTGGTTGGCGAGCAGGGAGGCCACCGTGCGCTCGAGCCGGCGTTGCAGGTCGAGGCCCTGCGGCACGGCGGTGGCGCTCGCATCCGGATCAGCGGGATGGTCCATCCCGGCACGGTACCGCCATGTGCATCATATTTTGATCTAAGTTGACTGACTTCGTCGCGTCACCGCGTTCGCATCAACGCACCCGGCCGGCGCGGCCGACCCGGTAGGCGCGAACGGATCAGCAGCGACCGGGTCGGACCGGCGAGGGTCACTCGACGAGGCGCACCGGGGTCCCCAGCATGTTGGCCGACCACGTCGTGGTGTCGGTCGGCGTGCCGGTGGTGAAGTCGGGGAAGACGTTGACCCAGCAGCCCGACTCGCTGGCCGAGTCGCAGGTGTAGCTCGACGGGATCGGGATCTCCACCGTCACGATCTTGCCGTTGAACGAGCTCGAGACCACGCCCGACACCGAGCAGTTGGACGGGTTGGCCCCGGTGAGGGCGGTGCCGTCGCTGCGCTTGAAGGTGCAGCCGCTGAACGTGCTGACGTTGGCGTCGGTCGACGGGGTGAAGTAGAGCGTGCCGGATCCGCTGGCGTCGCCGATGTCGTAGAGGGTGAGGCGCAGGGTGCGGTTGATGCCGCTGGGCAGCACGCGGGCCGCCTTGAAGTTGGTGCCGCCGTTGTTGGCGTAGATCGGCAGGCGCCCCCGGGCCTGCACCACGTACCCGCTGGGGGACACGTCGGTGGCGCCGTCGGCCTCGCCCACCCGCATCGAGAAGCGGTTGTGGCCGCCGTAGTCGATCGAGGAGTCGTAGGCCAGCGGGTCGCTCAACGAGGCGTTGGTGCGGATCTGGACGATGTACTGGCCCTCCTGGGCGCCGGCGATGTCGCACACCGTCGCCCACTGGCGGAACGTCTCGGCGAAGGTGAGCACGCCATCGTTGGGGTCGCGCACGGCCTGCGCGTCGGCCTTGCCGTCGCTCGGGTGCAGGTACTGGTAGATGGTGGTGGACCCGCCGATGTCGAAGCCCGGGAAGCGCTGCGTGCAGGTGCTGATCACCGGGTTGTCGGTGTCGGTCCACTCGGTGTCGTCGGGGGCGCGGACGATGACGGTGGTGTTCCGCAGGTACTTGCCGCTGCCGAGCGACTGGTCGCCCGAGCACCACTTGGTCAGCCCCTTGACGTAGCGGGTGTTGGCGTCGGGGTACCACGCGGTGAGCGTGGTCCGCTCGCCGGCGGAGGGCCAGGTGCCGTTGCCGCAGGTGTCGCCGACCGCGAAGTAGGCGCCGTCCCACAGCTGGATGCGCAGGGTCTCGCCCGCCACGGCCTTCACGCCGAAGAAGTAGCCCTCAGCGCTGAACTCGGCGTTGTTGGGGGTGGTGGCGGTGGAGCAGAACTCGTTGGCGTTGGAGGAACCGCAGCGCTTGGTGGTGTAGCGGTCCCCGTTGCTCTTGTCGGTCTCCGGCCCGGCGATGTTCAACCAGTACTGGGGCAGGATGTCGTTGTCGGGGTCGTTGCCCAGGTTCGGGTCGGGGCTGCCCATGGCGACGGGCTGCTCGTATTCGGCCAGGGCGCTGCGGCGAACGGTGACCTTCTTCAGGCCGAGGGCGCGCACGAAGAAGGTGTTGACCTCCTTGGCGGCGGTGACGCGCAGCTGGTTGGGTCGGGTGCCGGGCCCGACGGTGACGGTGGGGAACCCGTGGGCGGTGGACATCGTGGTGGCCACCGTCTTGGCCTGCGCGAAGTCGCCCGGCATGAACGTGACCCCGCCGAGGGCGGCGGCGTCGACCGCGTTCTGGGCCCGGCTGGCCGTCAGGTACCAGTAGGCCAGGTCGGTGGCGAAGCCCGCCATACCGATCAGGACGGTGAGGGAGAGCGCGAACCAGGCCAGCACCACGGCCCGGTCGTCCTGGGCCCGTCGCCGGAGCCGTCGATGCCACGAGCGAACGGTCACGAACATGTCGAACCCGTGCCGATCGGCTCGAGCCGCATGATGGTCCGCTCGCTGACGGTCATCGAGTCGCCGAACATCGGCTTGAACACGGCGGAGACCCACTTGTACTTGGCCTCGACGTACACGCCGAGGTAGTCGGTGGTCGCTTCGCTGCCGCAGGCCTTCTGTGCGGTGGCGGCCCAGGCGGCACCCGCTTCGGGGGTCCAGCTCTTGGCCGAGGCGTCCCAGGTGAAGCGGTAGCAGGTGGAGCAGCTCTTGTAGGTGCCGCCGTCAGTGGGCAGGCCGGTGGCCTTGTCGGCCTTGTAGATGCTCAGGTAGGTGATCTCATCGGTGCTGAGCGTGTTGCGCAGCTGGGCTGCGACCGCGTTGGCGGCGCTGGTCTGATACCCGGCGGTACGGGGTAGGGCGGCGGCGGTGCGGGCGCCGGAGCGGGCGGCCATGCTGACCGACAGATCGGCGCGGAACAGCATGCCGAACTCGATGATGCCGAACACCAGCATGACCAGCACAGGCAGGATGAGCGCGAACTCGATCGCCACCGCGCCGTCGTCGGTGCGCTTCAGCTTCCTACGGCCCATCATTCCCATCTCCTTGCCGGTGTGGGCCTGTGAGGACCCGAAAGGACATCACAGCGCCACCACCACGGCTAGCGCCGCGCCCAGGCACATAGCGGGCCCATGCGCGACGTGGCTCTTCTTCTCGAGCTTTCGGGTCGCCAACGCGACGAGCACGATCGCCCCTTGGATCAAGAAGCCGTAGATCATGCCGTTTGTCCAGCACGACCAGCCGAAATACCCCATGTGCGCACCGAGGTACGGCGAAAGCTTCACATCGCCCATACCCATGCCGGCGGGGGCGGCGAGCCAGAGCGCGAGGTAGGCCGCGAAGGCGGCCAGCGCACCGAGCGCGGCGGTGGCGAGGGAGCCGGTGACGGGGGACTCGCCGGCGGTCCGGGCGAGGACGAGCAGCGGCACGCTGGAGGCGAGCGCAACCGCGTTGAGCTTGTTCGGGATCCGCCGGGTCACCACGTCCCCTGCGCTGATCACGACCCCGAACAGACCGAGGCCGACGCAGGCGGGCACCAGCGCGGGCGAACGGGATGCCGCGGCGCCGAGGCCGGCGGCGGCGAGGATCGCCAGCCCGACGACGACGCCGAGATACCCGCGATCGCGCCGGGGGAGGAACGCCTCGAGCCACCCTGGAGCGATGTACGCCTCCTCCACGGATGTCGCCACTGACATCATCCGCTGGTGAGGCCGCTGTTCATGATGTTGATGATGGCCGGGCCGAGGATGACGATGAACAGCGCCGGGAGGATGCACAGCATGAGCGGGCCGAGCATCTTCACCGGGAGCTTCATCGCCTTCTCCTCGGCGAGCTGGCGGCGGCGCTCGCGGGCGTCCTCCGCCTGGACCCGCAGCACCTTGGCCACCGGGATGCCGGTCTTCTCGGCCTGGATCAGCGCCCGGGCGAACAGCCGGACCTCCTGCACGCTGGATCGCTCGACCAACGAGTTCAAGGCCATCGACCGGCTGGCGCCGAGACGGATGTCCTGGATGGTGCGGCCGAGCTCCTCGCCGAGCGGGCCGCCGGAGCTCTTGGCCGCCCGCAGCATGGCGGCGTCGAAGCCGAGGCCGGCCTCCACGCACACCGACATCTGGTCGAGCACGTCGGGCAGCTTGTTCTGGATCGAGGTCTGCCGCTTGGCGCCGCGGCCGTTCATCATGATGTTGACCACGAAGAACCCGACCACCGGCGCGCCGAGGGTCAGCAGCCAGCGACCCCAGCCCCCGAAGGCGAAGAAGCAGTACGCGCCGATCAGCAGACCGAGGCCGGTGGTCATGAACTTGGCCGCCAGCAGCGTGGTGGTCGCCACCCGTCCCTGCAGGCCGCAGAGGTAGATGGACCGTTCGAGGCTGGCCCCGATGCCGCCCGGGGTGAAGCGCTGCACACCCTTGCCGAAGTGCTCGAGCACCGGCTTGACCAGCCGGGGCACGGTCTTCATCTGCAGCATGACGTCGTGCAGGTCGACCGCGTTGGTGATCTCGCCGCGGGCGGCGGCGTCGGCCCAGGCCGGCTTCTCCTGTCCGTTCTCGTCGAGCTCGGTCGGCTTGGCGTCGTTGCTGCGCAGGGCGAGCCACAGCAACGGCAGCGACGCCGCCAGCACGATCAGTCCGTAGACCTGGTTCATGACACTCCCTCGCCTAGAAGACGGGCTTGGCGATCTTGCGCAACCACAGCGCGCCGACCACCAGCAGGACGGCGGCACCGCACAGCAGCAGGTAGCCGAGCGAGCTCTGGAAGAACGTGGCCATGTACTCCCGGTTCGTCATGTAGACGAACCCGAACACGCCAGGGGGCAGCATCCCGACCACCCAGCCGGAAAGCCGGCCCTCCGCCGACAGGGTGCGGACCTGGCCGCGGAGGCGGTCGCGCTGCCGGATGGTCTCGGTGACACGGTCGAGGATGACGGCGAGATCGCCACCGGTGGTGCGGTTGATGTCGATGGCGCCCACGACCCACTCGAAGTCCTCGCTGTGCATGCGCTCGGCGATGGCGTAGAGGGCGTCGGTCAGGTCGCGGCCGAGGCGGGTCTCGGTGAGCGCCCGTCGGTACTCCTCCGCGGAGGGCGAAGGTGCGTCGTTGGCCACGTTGGTCAACGCCTGGGCGAGGCTCTGACCGGCGCGGAGGCTGCCGGCGAGCAGCTGCAGCGCTTCGGCCAGCTGGCCGCCGAAGTGCTGCTGGCGCTTGTTGACCCGCCGCTTCAGCCAGAAGTGCTGGAACAGGAAGCCGAACAGGCCCGCCACAATACCGACCAGGATGTTCAGCAGGAGCGTGACGACGAGCAGGGCGCCGAGGGCGGTTCCTGTGTCCAGCACCACCCATTCGCCGGGCTTCATCTGGCTGCCGGCCTGCTCGAGGCGAAGGGCGAGGCCCCGCCGCCGGTTGCCGGCGATGCGCTTTTCGGCTGCGTCGGACAGAAGCCGGTGGATCTCGCGCACCGAGGTGGCGTTGAAGTACCGCTGCTTCTGTTCCTTGTCGGCCATGTCGACCACGCCGGCGCCGACCGCGCTGTTGGCGCCGGCCCCGCCGCTGGCCCGCAGGGTGAAGATCAGCACCGCGATGGCCATCAGGAACAGCCCGGCGCCGAGGGTGAGGTTCATCACCAGCCTCCCGTGGCCTTGCCGTTGCCGAGGCGCAGGCCGT
>JADLEF010000007.1 GCA_020846295.1 Acidimicrobiales bacterium | reverse complement strand
GGCACCGGCGGGGGGCCCGACACCGGCCGGCCCGGGGCCGAGCGGCCGGAGCCGGTGGGAGCGGCGGTGGCGGTGGGCACAGCCGGCTCGAGCACACGGGTCGGGCGGCGGAAGGCGTCGTCCCGTTCGGTGTCCTCGAACGAGGGCGGTGCGGCCCCGGGATCGTTGGTCCACTGCGTCATGGGATGCTCACTGCGTTTCGCGGGGCTCCGGCGGGAGCGGTCGGACAGGGGCGACGAGCAAGCTCGACGATCGAGCCTCGTCGTTGCTGGCGTTCTACCCCGCTCGACGGAAAGGCGGCGTAAGCCCCGACCGCGGGGGCCGCGCCGGGCGCCCGGGCTGATCTAGGGTCTGCGCCGTGAGCACCGTCAAGAAAGCCTGGGACCTCGTCGACGAGGCCAAGAAGGACATCGACAACCTGACCGCCGAGCAGGTGAAGGCGGAACTTGACGCCGGTACGGCCACGGTGGTGGACATCCGCGACTTCCGTGAGCTCTACCTCAAGGGCAAGGTGCCCGGCGCGTTCCACGCCGACCGCGGCATGCTCGAGTTCTGGATCGACCCGCAGAGCGAGTACTACCGCGAGGTCTTCAAGCCCGAGCAGCGCTACATCCTGTACTGCGCAGGCGGCGGCCGTTCGGCGCTGGCCGCCAAGGCCATGAAGGACATGGGCTATCAGAACGTGGGTCACCTCGAGAGCGGCTTCGGCGGCTGGGCTGCGGCCGGTCTGCCGGTGGAGGACTGCAAGGAGGGTTCCAAGTGGATCCTCCGCTCCGACGCCTGAGCGACGAGCGGGCGGGCTGCGACCGGCTAACGCGGTCATGCCGCGGCGGCCGGTCGCAGCGCGCTCAGCGGCCCATCGAGAAGAACTCGGGGTTCGGACGCATCGATGTCAGGTTCGCCATCCGGTTGGACAGGGCGAAGAAGGCGGCGATGGCGCCGATGTCCCAGATGTCCTCGTCGCTGAACCCGTGACCCCGCAGCTCCTCGAAGTCGGCGTCGACGATCTCCGAGGACCGCTCGCAGACCTTGATGGCGAACGCGATCATCGCCTTCTGCCGGTCGGTCAGGTCGGCCTTGCGGTAGTTCATCGCCACCTGGTCGGCGATGAGCGGGTTCTTCATGCGGATCCGGGCGATCGCACCGTGGGCCACGACGCAGTACAGGCAGTCGTTGCGGGCCGACGTGGCCACCACGATCAGCTCGCGCTCGCCCTTGGTCAGACCGCTCTCCTTCTCCATCAGCACGTCGTGGTACGCCATGAAGGCCCGGAACTCATCGGGCCGGTGGGCGAAGCCCAGGAACACGTTGGGGATGAACCCGCTCTTGGCGGACACCGCCTCGATCCGCTGGCGGACGTCGTCGGGAAGCTCGGAGAGCTCGGGGACCGGGAACCGGCTGATGGGTGCGTCGTTGGGCTCGCTCACGATCACGACGCTACGACGGCGGTGGCGTCGGTCCCCAACTCACTGCCGTGGGGCTGTTCCGGCGAGGTGTCGTCGCGGTCGGCTGGGTCGAAGGCGGGCAACCACACCGAAAAGGTGGAGCCCTCCCCCGGGACGGAGCGCAGGCCCACGGAGCCGCCGTGGCCGCGGGCGATCTGCTGCACGATGGTGAGCCCCAACCCCGATCGGCCCTCGGAGCGCGCCCGGCCCGGATCGCCCCGGTAGAACCGCTCGAACACGCGGGCGTGGTCCACCGGATCGATGCCGGGTCCCTGGTCCTGCACCGCCATCCACACCCACGCCCCCTCGCGGCCGCACGCCGCCTGCACCACGGTGCCGGCGGGGGCCAGTCGCACGGCGTTGGCGAGCAGGTTGGCCAGCGCCTGTTTGAGCGCCACCGGATCGCCGTGCACCAGCAGGGACGGCGTCGCCTGCGCCACCAGCCGCAGCCCGCGGGCCTCGGCCGGCGCATCGAACTCGGCAACGGAGTCGCCCACGATGGTGCCGATGTCGACCACCGTCTCGCGATCGGCCGGGGACTCCCGCCGGGCGTAGGTGAGCAGGTCGTCGACCAGCACGCCCATGCGGTCCGCCGCCCGACCCACCACGGCGAGCGTCTCGCGAAGCTCGTCGGGGGGCGCCGCCTCATCGCCCAGCGCCACCTCGACGTTGGTGCGGATCACCGCGATCGGGTTGCGCAGCTCGTGGGAGGCCTCGTGGATGAAGCGACGCTGGTTCTCGAACGCGCCGTCGATGCGGTCCAACATGTCGTCGAAGGTGTCCGCCAGCGCCTTGAGCTCATCGTCGGGTCCGTCGAGGTGGATGCGTTTGGAGAGATCGGTGGCACCGATGTCGCGCGCCACCACCGTGATGCGATGGATCGGCCGCAACACGCGTCCGGCGATGATCCAACCCACGATGATGGAGACGATGAACAACCCACCCAGCCCGCTGAACGAGTACAGGCGGAACCGCTCCAGGGCGCGCTGGTTGACCTGTTTCTCCAGTGCTTTGAAGACATCGAGTTGCTCGACCTCGCGCTGTTCGACGCCGCGGCCGCAGAAGAGGAACTCGTTCATGCGGAAGCACTGCGTGTCGCCTGGCACCTCGGTGATGACCTTCTCGGTCACCGGTTGCTTGCGCAGTGCCTCGGTCAACCCGATGTAGACCAGCG
>JADLEF010000006.1 GCA_020846295.1 Acidimicrobiales bacterium | reverse complement strand
ATCTGGGGTGGGGCTCCCTCGAAGCTGACGGTCTCTGACCACCACCAGCTCACGAAGGAGCCCCGTCTCCATGCTCACACGGGAGGACGATGTGGACGCGCACGCGCTCCGCAGCCGGGGGTGGACGATCTCTGCGATCGCCCGCCATCTCGGTCATGACCGCAAGACGATCCGGGCGTATTTGAACGGCCGGGTCGCCGGCGAACGAGCCCGATCGGGTGAGGACCCCTTCGAACCGTTTGTTGACTACGTCAGGGCGCGGCTGGCGGAGGACCCGCACCTGTGGTCCTCGACGTTGTGCGATGAGCTCACCGGACTCGGGTTCTCGCAGAGCTACGCCACGTTGACCCGCCAGATCCGGGTTCGTGGCTTGCGCCCGCCGTGTGAGACATGTCGACCGGCCCGGGGTCGGGCGACGGCGGTGATCACCCATCCGCCGGGCGAGGAAACGCAGTGGGACTGGCTGGAGCTGCCGGACCCGCCGCCGTCGTGGGGATGGGGCCGCTCCGCCTGCTTGTTCGTGGGCGCGCTGGCGCACAGCGGCCGCTGGCGGGCCGTGCTGGCCGAGTCGATGGACCAGCCCCATGTGATCGACGGCCTCGACCAGGTCGCCCGCCGCCTCGGTGGTCTCACCCACCTGTGGCGCTTCGATCGGATGGCCACCGTGTGCCACCCGGCGACGGGCCGGGTCACCGCCACCTTCGCCGCCGTGGCGAAGCACTACGGGGTGTCCGTGGCGATCTGCCCGGCCCGGCACGGCAACCGCAAGGGTGTCGTGGAGAAGGCCAACCACAGCGCGGCGCAGCGTTGGTGGCGGACCCTGGGCGACGACATCACCGTCGAAGCCGCGCAGGCCGCGCTGGATCGGCTCTGCGAAAACCGGTTCGATCAACGCCCCCGGGTGATCGACGGTGTGCGAGCCGCCGTCGCGGTCCACGCCCAGCGGGAACGGCTCCGACCGGTCCCGCCGGTCCCGTTCCCCGCCGCCATCACCGTCGAGCGGCAGGTCTCGGCCAACGCCCGCGTCGCCTACCGCGGGAACCTCTACTCGGTCCCACCCGAGTTGGCCCACAGCGCGGTGACGGTGACCGTCCGGCTCGGCGACCGCCACCTGAACATCGCGGTTGCCGGCGGGATCGTGATCGCCCGCCACCCGCTCGCTGCTGACGGCGCCGGAGTCGTGATCGCCGACCACGGCCACGTCACCGCGCTGAACGCCGCTGCGCTCGCCGCGTTCACCGACGCCGCCCCACACCGCTCGAAACAACGCATTCCACCCGGGCCCGCCGCCCACGCCGCCGCAGCCGTGCTGCGCGGCGAGCAGCACGACGGGGCGACCGTGGTCGATCTCGCCCGCTACGCCGAAGCCGCCAACGGAAGGAACACCCTCACATGACCACCATCAACCCGCCGGCGACCGCCGGCGAGGCGTCGCTCTACCAGCAGCTGCGAGGCCACCTAGCCAACCTGAAGCTCACCGCCTCCGCCGAGGCGCTGCCTGCCGTGTTGGACCAGGCGCAAGCCGAGGGACTCACCGTCACCGCCGCGCTGGAACGGCTGCTGGCCATCGAAGTCGACGCCACCGAAGCCCGCCGTCTCGCCGGCCGGCTCCGCTTCGCGTCACTACCCACCCCGGCGACCCTCGAGGACTTCGACTACGACGCCCAACCCGGCGTCGACCGGAACCTGATCGCCGAGCTCGCCACCGGCCGCTACCTCGAGACCGCCACCAACATCTTGTTGATCGGACCGCCTGGGGTCGGCAAGACCCATATCGCGGTCGGTCTCGCCCGCCGCGCCGCGGAGACCGGCTACCGGACCTACTTCACCACCGCCGCCGATCTCGCCGCCCGCTGCCACCGCGCCGCCATCGAAGGGCGCTGGGCCTACACCATGCGCTTCTTCGCCGGCCCCACCCTGCTCGTCATCGACGAACTCGGCTACCTCCCACTGCCCGCCGAAGCCTCGTCCGCCCTGTTCCAAGTCGTCTCACAGCGCTACCTGCGCACCTCGATCGTGATCACCACCAACCGCGGCGTCGCCGCCTGGGGCGACATCCTCGGCGACACCACCGTCGCCGCCGCCATGCTCGACCGGCTCCTACACCGCTCCGTCGTACTCAACCTCGACGGCGACAGCTACCGCCTCCGCGACCACCACGCCCGCAACAACACCCTCCGCCGCACCACCACCGGCACCCGCCAACCACTACCCTGACCACCGCTCACAAGTGGGGAACTTCGATGAGCACAACTGGGGAACCTCGCCGAGCGCCGTCAGGGTTGGAGGTTGCGGGTCCACCGCTGGGTGGGGACGGTGGTGGACCCTGTGATTCCTTCCACAGACCCGCAAGGAACCACCACCGTGACCCCTGCCCAAGTTATTCACCAGCGACGCCTGCATGTGCTCGCGCTCGCTGCCGAGCTCGGCAACGTGAGCCTGGCCTGCCGGCTCGCCGGCGTGTCCCGCACCCGCTTCTACCAGTGGAAGCACGCCGCTGAGCTCTACGGCCCCGATGCGTTGCTCCCGAAGGACCGTCGGCGGCCGCAGCAGCCGAACGGGACTCCAACGCACGTCATCGCCGAGCTGCTCACCCTGGCGGTGCTGGAGCCGACGATCGGCTGCCGCCAGTACGCCGACCGGCTGGCCGGCCGCGGCTACCAGATCTCGAAGTCGACCGTGCAGAAACACCTCATCGATCACCAGCTCGGCCGGCGCGCCCAACGCGTCGCTCGCGCCGCGGCCATCGCAACGGCGTCCGGGCTGATCATCAACCCTGCTGAACGGGGCGAACCGTTCGGGTTCTGCCACTACGCCACCGACCCCGGCCAGCTCGTGGCCCTGGACAGCTTCTACATCGGCCATCTCAAGGGCGTCGGCAAGGTGTACCAGCTCACCGCCATCGACACCTTCTCCCGCTGGGCCGCCATCGCCATCATCATCGGACCAGTCAACGCCTCCCACACCATCACCTTCGTCGACCGGCTGCTGCGCATCTGGCGGCGGCGAGGAATCGCCGTGCGCGCCGTGCTCACCGACAACGGTCCCGAATGGACCGCCAGCCGGTTCCAAGCTCATCTCGCCGCCAAGGACCTCCAGCACCAGCGGATCCCACCCCGCTCACCCAACCACAACGCCGTCTGCGAACGCTTCCACGGCACCGCCCTGCAAGAGTGCTGGCGGCCAGCGTTCCACCGCCGCCGCTTCAACAGCATCAGACAACTCCAAGCCGAAGCAGACAGCTGGCTGCTGCACTACAACCACCGACGCCGCAACCACAGCGACTACATGCAAGGCCGCGCCCCCGCCCAACTCCTCGACCAACACCGCCACCGCAACGCATCATGAACCCCGACCACAGGACCACCACCCACCTGCAACCACGACCCCCGGACGCGAAGCCCTAGTGACCGGTGTTCGCCACCCGGCCGATAGGCTTGCCGCCATTGCGTCCCCCCGCCTCCAGCCTCGGATCGCCCTGCACGGGCCCGCTCATCCGCCGCCGGGCGGTGCGCTGCGCCGTTGCCT
>JADLEF010000005.1 GCA_020846295.1 Acidimicrobiales bacterium | reverse complement strand
CACCATCCTCACTTCGATGGACCGCTACGCCCCGCTGGTGGACCGCCTGGCCTGAGCGCTCAGGCCACCACCCGCCGCTCGCGCAGCGCGGCGATGTCGGCGTCGCGATAGCCGAGCTCGCGCAGCACCTCATCGGTGTGCTGGCCCAGCAACGGCGCGGGCCCGTTCACCGCGGCCGGCGTATCGTGCAGCTTCACCGGATGGTTCGGTTGCTTCATGCGGCCCTTGGTCGGGTGCTGCACCTCGACGATCATGTCGTTGGCGGTGAGCTGTGGATGGTCGATGATCGTGCGCGGCCCCTCGGCCACGACCTGGCACGGGATCCCGAGCGGGAGCAACGCGTCCACCCACTCGGCTGCGGTGCTCGGCGCCAGCAGCGCGTCGAACAGCTCGGTGAGCTCGGTGAACGCCGCCGCCCGCAACGGACGGGTGGCGTAGTTCGGGTCCTCGCCGATGTGGGCGATGTCGAGCGCATCGCACAGCTTGCGGAACTGCGCGTCGTTCCACGCCGACAGCATCAGGTGGGTTCCCTCGGCGCAGGCGTACACGCACGTCGTCGGATCGGCGGTGCCCTTGCCGCCCTTGGACGACGGCTTGCGGCGCGACAGCAGCGGATCGTCCTGCACCCACAGCAGGAAGTTGCTCAACATGTGCAGCGCGCCCTGCAGCAACGATGTCTCCACCAGCTGGCCCCGCCCCGTCAGGGGCCGGGCCATCAGCGCCAGCAGGATCCCGTTGACCAGCACCAGCGGTGTGGCGGTGTCGGCGTAGAGGTACCCGGTCAACCGAGGACCGTCCTGCTCGCGGTTCATGATGCCGGTGAAGGCCTGCACCACCACGTCGTAGCCGGGCGCGTCGCCCAGCGGCCCCTGCGGCCCGTACCCGGTCAACGACGCGTAGACCAACTGATCGTTCAGCGCGGCCAGCTCCTCGTAGCCGAGCCCGATCCGTTCCAGCGTGCCCTTGGCCGTGCCGTTGACGAGCACATCGGCCCGCAGTGCCAGCTTCCTCACGATCTCCTGGCCCTCGGCGCTGCGCAGGTCCACCGCCAGGCCGCGCTTGGAGCGGTTGCCCAGCTGGTGGAAGATGCCCTCGCTGCCGAGGAACGGCGTGGTGGAGTTCCGGCCGTTGTCACCACGCAACGGCTCCACGTGCACCACATCGGCGCCCATCTCGGCCAGCATGCGAGCGGTCAGCGGCCCGGCGATCTCCTGGGTGACGTCGACGACGCGGATCCCGTCGAGCGGGCGGATGCCGCTCATCGGTGCACCAACTCGGCCAGGTTGCCGCCGAAGAAGCGAGCGGCCACCGCGTCGTCGAGGGCTTCGTTCTGCCGGGCGCGGTACTCCGTCAGCGGCGATGCGTACCCCTCCGGATGGGGGAAGTCCCCGCCGAACATCAGCATCGGGCCGACCTGGCCCATGAGCGCGCCGGGCTTCTCGGAGGCGAAGCTGCTGAGGCGAACCTGGCGGCGCAGGTAGTCGCTCGGCCGTTCGGTCAGCTGCACCAGCCGATGCCCGGCGATGCGTCGATAGGTGTCGTACGCCGCGTCGACCTTGAACGCCAGGTCCACGATCCAACGCGACAGCAGCTCGATCACCGCGATGCGCAGGTCCGGGTGGCGGTCGAGCACCCCGTTGAGCACGAGATCCGACAGGGCGAGCTGGGCGTCGGTGCCATGCAACGGGAAGCTCAGCATCGGCATGTAGTCCATGTCGTCGTTGGCGGTCCAGGCCCCGTCCAGCATGCCCACCAGGCTGGTCCCGCCGACATGGAACGTCGGGGTGATGCCGTGTTCGGTGAACAGCGACCACGCCCGGTCGAGCTCCGGATGGGAGAGGCGCCGGCCGTCGACCAGGCCGGTGGACACCATCGCGAGGCGGATGCCCGCCGCCGACAGCGAACGAAGCTCCCCCTCCAGCCAATCGAGCTCGCCGCGCAGGCTGACGTGGCCGACCGGGTGCAGACGCCCCCCGCCGGTGGTGCGCACGGAGGCCGCCCAGCGGTTCCACGCCGCCATGTTGGCCCGCAGGGCCGGCAGGTCGTCGCCCAGCCAGAGCTCCCAGTTGATGCCCCACTGCGGGAACAGGACGGATTCGTGCACCCCCCACCCGTCGAGCGCGTCGCGTCGCACGGCCGGATCCCAGTGCGCCGGGGGCAGGTCCCGGGCGTAGTCGAACCGGGCGGGCCGGCCGGCGCGGTGGTCCTCGAGCAGATCCCCGATGCTCTCGTAGCGGCCAGGCTCGCAGATCCACGTCAGCATCAGCCGCCGGCCCCGGTGGGTGAGCCAGGGATGGCCGAGCTCGTCGGGCTCGATGGAGAGGGCATCGGCCCGGGAGGCGGGGTCGATGTGCTCCCTCCACAGCTCGGGGCGCTCGAACAGATGCGAATCGGCATCGATGACCAGCGGCAGGTCCATACCGACCGTTCTAGTCCCCTTTCGCCGAACGTGCTGTCCGGACGGCACCGGCGGCTACCGTCGCGATCGGTATCCCTCACGCAGAAAGGACAGCCGAACATGGACATCGAGTTCTGGGTCGACCCCATTTGACCGTGGTGCTGGGTGACGGCCCGTTGGGTCGTCGAAGAGGTCGCGCCGGAGCGACAGCTGAAGGTCAACTGGCGGCCGATCAGCCTGCTGGTCAAGAACAACCCCGCCCCTGACAGCCCGTACTACGACCGGGTGGTCAAGACCCACAAGATGTTGCGGGTCATGGAGTCGGTGCGCGCCGCCGAGGGCGACACGCCGATCGAGAAGCTCTACTGGGAGCTCGCCAGCCGGGTGCACCACGACGGGGACGTGGACTTCCCGATGGAGCAGGCGCTCACCGCGGTCGGCCTCGACCGGCGTCACGCCGACGCCTTCGAGGACGAGTCCTGGGACGATGCGGTCCGCGCCGGCCACGACGACGGGATGGCGCTCGTCGGCGAGGACGTCGGCACGCCGATCATCGCCCTGCGCAACGCGGACGGCGAGCGGATCGGCATCTTCGGCCCGGTCATCACCAAGGTGCCGTCCCGTGAGCTCTCGCTGCAGCTGTGGGACGGGATGGTGGCCTGCATGAACGTCCCCGGCTTCTGGGAGCTGAAGCGCACCCGGACCGAACGGCCGAACGTGGGTGAGCGTCCGAGCTGACCCCTCGCTCCGTCCGCCGCCGTGTCACACCGTCCGACGGACGTTCCATCCCGTATGGTATGGCATGGCGGCGGAGCGGCCGGCGGCATCGGTAGTAGGAAGACCACCATGTCGTTGCCGCCGCATCGAGTGGACTACCTGCCCATCGTCGATCGTCCCCGCATCGAGTGGCCGGGCGGCGCCCGGGTCGCCCTGTGGGTCGCCCCGAACGTGGAGCACTACGAGTACCTCCCACCGCGGGACCCCCAGCGAAACCCCTGGCCGCGCACGCCGTGGCCCGAGGTCCAGGGTTACGGCTACCGCGACTACGGCAACCGGGCCGGGTTCTGGCGCATGGTGGAGGCGTTCGACCGATTCGAGATCCGCTCCACCGTGTCGTTGAACCTCGCCGTGTTCGAGCACTACCCCGAGATCGGCGCCGCCATGCTCGAACGGGACTGGGAGGTGATGAGCCACGGCATCTACAACACGCGCTACCTCCACGCCCTCTCCGAAGAGGAGGAGCGCGAGTTCTACCGGGACTGCGTGGACACCATGCGCCGCCACACCGGCAAGGCGCTGCTCGGCATGTTGGGCCCGGCGGTGTCCAACAGCAGCCGCACGCCCGATCTCATGGCCGAGGCCGGGCTGCTCTACCACGCCGACTGGATGCACGACGACCAGCCGGTGCCGATCCGGGTGGAAGCCGGCCGGCTGGTCTCGGTCCCGTACAGCACGGAGCTGAACGACGTGCCGGTGTTCCTCCAGCACTACGACAGCGACGAGTTCGTGGCCATGGCGAAGGCCCAGTTCGATCGCCTCTACCGGGAGGGCGAGCAGTCAGGCCGGGTGATGTGCCTCGCCATCCACCCGTACCTCATGGGCATGCCGCACCGGATCCGCCACCTCGAGGAGATCTTCGCCCACGTGCGCGCCCACGACGCGGTGTGGCACACCACCGGCGGGGAGATCGCCCGGTTCTTCCTCGACCACTGCTACGACGACTTCGTCGCCCACGCCGCCCGCCTGCAGGCCGAGCCCGAGGGGAAGGCCCAAGATGCCCGCTGAACGCCGCCATGGCATGGACCACGATCACTACGCCTGGTCGGCGCTCCCGACGCGACCCGCGCTGCGGTGGCCGGACGGCAAGCAGCTGGCGCTGTGCGTCATCGTGCTGCTCGAGCACTACGAGTGGGAGCCGCCCGAGGGCAGCTACGGGTTGCGCCGTCCCTCTGGTGGGATCTTCCCGTTGCCCGCACCGGACTACCTGCGCCTCACCCACCGCGAGTACGGCCATCGCGTCGGCGTGTTCCGAGTCCTCGACGCGCTCGACGCCAACGGCGTGCCGGCCAACGTCGCCATGGATGCGTTGACCGCAGAGCACTACGGGTGGCTCGGTCGCCATTGCGTGCAACGAGGCTGTGAGCTGCTCGGCCACGGTGTTGCCGCCAGCCGGCCGATCACCAGCCGCATGAGCGAGGCGGAGGAGCGCGCCACCATCGCCCGCTCCGTCGAGGCCCTCACCCGGTTGAGCGGCGCGCCACCGGCCGGGTGGCTCGGGCCCGAGTGCGCCGAATCGGCCCGCACGCCGCAGCTGCTGGCCGAAGCCGGGATCCGCTACCTGTGCGACTGGCCCAACGACGAGCAGCCGTATGCCATGACCGTTGCCGACGGCGAGCTGACCGCGTTGCCGATGTTCCTCGAGACCGACGACGAGTTCGCCCTGTGGACCCGGCGCATGTCCCTTGACGACTGGGCCGCCATGGTGGTGGAGGCGGCCACCCGGCTCCATGACGACGGCGCCGACAGCGGACGGTTGCTGGTGCTGACGTTGCGCCCGTGGCTGATCGGCCAACCGTTCCGGATCGGTGCCCTCGAATCCGCGCTGCGGGCCGTCATGTCGCTCCCTCACATTTGGGCCGCCCGGGGCAGCGACATCGTGGACGCCTTCCGCACCGCCGGGCGCTGAGGACCCGAGCAGGCCCGATGCGCTCCCCGTCGGGGGGGCAACTGTGCCGAACGCGCCAGTCGGCGTGTCCGTACTGAGACGTACGTGGCCGCTGAGCTGGGCGTTCGTCAACCGGCAGACGGCGGCGCGCGCCGTTTCGGCACATTGGCGCGAGCGAGGGCGCCCCGCCGGCGTGGCGATGGCCGCCGTCCCGACCGATCGGCGGACCGACGTCGATCAGGCGGTGGCGAGGGCGTCGCCGGAGCGGTCGCGGGAGCGGCCCGTGCCGACGGTGGCGATGACCGCGACCACCAGCAGCGCGCCGAGCGCGGCGGCGCACATGTTCAACGCCCGGTAGCTCCACGTGGCCACGATCGTGCCCGCCGACAGACCGGCGAGGGCGCCGAAGGCGGCCATGCAGAGATCGCCGGCGCCCTGGACGCTGGCCCGCTGCGAGACCGGGAACGACTCGCTGAGCAGGCCGCTCGCCGCCACGATGCCGAAGCACCAGGCCACGCCGATCACGGTCAGCGCGCCGGTGAGCCCGATGAAGCCGTCGCCGGGGGTGACCCCGGCCCACAGCGCACCGGCGGTGCACAACGCACCGGCCGCCACGATCATGGGATAGCGCCCGACGCGGTCGGTCATGCGGCCGATGAACGGGCTGAGGGCGTACATGCCGAGGATGTGCATGAACAGCATGGCGCTGATCTGTCGCTTGGAGAGCCCGCCATCCTTCATGTAGAGCGGGGTGAGCGTCATCACGCCGACCATCGTCGCCTGGCTGACCATCATGGCGATCACCGCGAGGCGGGCCTTGGGGTTGGCCAGGATCAGCTTGAGCGAGTCGGAGAAGGGCAGCCGGCCCTCCTCCTTGGTGGCGCCGACCCCGCCGGCGAGCACGAGCGGGTCGGGCCGCAGGCGCAGCTCGATGACCGCCGCACCGACGAGGAACAGCAAGGATCCGGTGAGGAACGAGCCGCCGTAGTCGGGCAGGCCGAAGGAGCGGCCCACCGGATCGAACACCGACAGCGAGACGAGCGAGCCGAAGCCCGAGCCGATGGTCGTGGCCCACACGATCATGCCGATCGTCTGGGCCCGCTTCTCGGGCTTGGCCAGATCGGCCGCCGCGTAGCGGGTGGCGAGGTTCGCCGCGTTCCCGGCCCCGATGCCGGCCACGCCGAGCGGCAGCAGCGGGAAGAACCTCGTCACCGCGGCCAGCACCGCCAGGAACGCGCCCATGGCACCGAGGATGTACCCGGTGCGCAGCCCGGGCCGGCGCCCCGAGCGGGCCATCATCTTGGCCAGCGGGAACGAGGCGATCGACGCACCCACCGACAGGCATGCGGCGGACAGACCGGCCAGCGTCTTGCTGCCGGTGAGGTCATCGGCCAGCAGCGCGGTCACCGAGTAGCCGGACACGAGGCCCATGCCGCCACACACTTGGCTGGTCAGCAGGGTACGGACCGTACGCTTTTGCACCGCCTCGAGATCTACCGACCCCGCGGTCTCGAGCGCGTCCTGGATTCCGGCCACTGGACCCCCTTTATTGTCCGAACAATCGGATCGTACTCGGCGCCGGGCGGGCGACACAGATCCGATTCCGGATGGGCCGAGCCCGAGCCCGCTACGGTGACCCGCCGTGCAGGTTCGGATGGGTGTGGCGTGGTTCGAGGAAGCGGAATGGCAGCGGGCCACGCAGCGCTGGCCGGACCTGCTCGACGAGATGCCGGCCGAGCACGCCGCCTACCGCGCCGCGGTGGAGGCGAAGGTGAAGGCGATGCAACCGAACCTGCGCGGAGCACGGCTGGCCCTCGTCCCGATCACCATCGAGCAGATCGAGGCCCGGGCCGCGGCCGACGGCATCGATCCCGCTTCGGCCGATGCCCGGGGCCGGGTGGCGGCGGACCGCACCCGAGCGGGCCACGGGGTGCTGTGGCCGCCGGGGCGCAACGACGGCTGCTGGTGTGGGTCGGGTGCCAAGTACAAGCGCTGCTGCGGCGCCTGATCCGACGCGTCAGCGCGCCCGCCAGTTCGGGGCGCGCCGTTCGAGGAACGCGGCGACGCCTTCCTTGCGGTCCTCGGACAGGTACGGGTTCGGCCCTGCGTTGAGGCGCAGCGCAGCGGCGATGGGCAGGTCCCGGCCCTTCGTGATCATCGCCTTGTACCGCTGGTTGGTGAGCGGGGCGTTGGCCACGATGGCGCGGATCAGCTCCTCGGCCCGAGCGTCGAGCTCGGCGCGCGGCACCACGGATTGCACCAGGCCGCAGCGCAACGCGGCCTCGGCGTCGAGCGGTTCCCCGGTGTACAGCATCTGATAGGCCAGCCCGAGGGGTACGACCCGCGGCAGCAGCACCGAGCCGAAGTTGGCGCCCAGTCCACGCTTGGTCTCCGGCATGCCGATGCGCAGGTCGTCGGCCGCGATGCGGATGTCGCAGGCGAGGCCGAGCTCGCACCCACCGCCCATCGCCCACCCGAACATGGCCGCCACGGTGGGCTTGGAGCACTCGAGCACGACCTCGAAGAAGTTGCGGCGTGATCCGGTCATCGGCACCGTGCCTGCCCGTCGGGGCCGAGGGGCGGCATCCGCATCCGCGGCGCGCGCCGCGTCGGCCTGCCCCATGTCCTTGAGATCGGCGCCGGCCGAGAAGGCGCGCTCCCCCGTCGCCGAGAGCAGCACCGCCCAGATGTCGGGATCGGTGGAGAACGCGTCGAACGCGTCGACGATGTCGTTGGTCAGGGCGACGGACAACGCGTTGAGCCGCTCGGGGCGATCGAGGGTGGCGTAGGCCACGCGGTCGCGCACCTCGACGATGAGACCGCCATCGGTCCGCACTGCTTCGCTCATGTGGAGATCACCCCGTCGTGCCGCTCGGGTGGGACGGATCGCGACCGAACCCAACACCGCCCACGGATGCGCTACGTTCCCTGTGACCGGCGTCACCGCGCTGGCGGGGACGGGTCGCACCATACCGTGCGGCGTGCATCAAGGGGGAGGAACATGACGTTCGACAGGAGAATCAGGATCGGCGCGGCATTGGCCGGCGTCGCGCTGCTCGCCGCCGCGTGCGGCGGGGACGACGGGGGCGGCGCCGGTGAGGACGCTTCCACCGCAGCGACCGTCGACAAGGGGGTCCAGGAAGGGGTGCAGGCCGCACTCGGCGGGTCGGACACCACCGCCGCCGGCGGCGGGAGCACCGAGACGACCGCCGCGCCGGCCACGACGCACCCGACGACGCTCGAGGCCTGGCAGGCGCTGTGGGAGGAGGAGCGGGCCGCCGTCGTGAGCAAGATCAAGGACGGCAAGTACGGCATCGCCGCCGACGGCAAGAGCGCCCTGATCTCCGATGGCTACACCGTCGATCTCTCCGGTTGCGCCGCCGGGTGGAGCGACACCGAGGGCCTGACCGATACCGAGATCAAGATCGGTCACACCACCGCCCAGTCCGGCACGCTGGCCATCTACGGCCAGATCGCCACCGCCATGGGGCTCTACCTGGCCGATATCAACAAGGCCGGCGGCATCACCGACTCCGAGGGCAAGACTCGCACCATCAACCTCATCGTGAAGGACGACGGCTACGACCCGGCCCGCACCATCCCGCTGGTCGACGAGCTGATCGACGCCGAGAAGGTGTTCACGATGATCACCCTCGGCTCGCCGAACACGATGAAGACCTACGACAAGCTCAACCAGCGCTGCATCCCGCAGCCGTTGTCGATGAGCGGCCACCCGGCCTGGGGCGACCCGATCAACCACCCGTGGACCACCGGCCTCCAGCTGGCCTACAACACCGAGTCGGTGCTGATCGGCGCCTTCATCGAGGAACGGGCCGAGGAGCTCAAGGCGGATGACGGCAAGATCATCATCACCTCGCTGGCCCTGAACAACGACGCCGGCAAGGCGTTCGACGGCGGCGTGCGGGCCTGGCTGGCGCAGAGCCCGATGAAGGCCGACATCGAGTACATCAACGAGGTGATCGAGCCGGCCTCGCCCACGGTGACCGATCCGATGACCACGCTCGCCTCCAAGAACGCCGATGTGTTCATCTCCCAGCTCGGCGGCGCCGCCTGCACCCAGGCGGTGGTCGAGGCCGCCCAGAACGGGATGCACGAATCGGTCAAGTACCTGTTCCAGTCGTCGGTGTGCAAGAGCAACGGCTTCATGGGCAAGGACAAGGTGGGTGGCGACGGCTCGGCGTCGGAGGGTTGGTGGATCGTCGGCGGCGGCATCAAGTCCTTCGACACTGCCGCCGGCGACAACGACGTGTGGGCGCAGTTCGCCCGCAAGCAGCTGGAGGCTGCCGGCATCGACTGGAAGACGAACGCCCAGCACTTCTCCGGCAACGCCATGTGGGGCTGGACGCTCGAGCAGGCGCTGCGCATCGCGTCCGAGCTGGACGGCGGCCTGACCCGGGTCAACTTCATGGTCGCCCTGCGCAACATGGACATGACCGCGCCGTGGTTGCTCGAAGGGGCCAAGCTCAACATGAGCGGCGACAAGGACGCCTACTTCGTGGAGGCCTCCGAGTTCGGCCAGTACGACGCCGCCAAGCAGAGCTTCGTGCAGCAGGGCGACATCATCGACCTTTCGGGCAAGTCCTCCAACTGCGCCTGGGACCAGAGCACCGCCGCCTGCGGGTGACGCGGCCGGACTGATCCCATCCCCAGCATTGGGGAGCGTTCCCCGCCGTCCGCATGCATCGTCCGTGACGGACGGCGGGGCCCGTACACTCTCCGTTGTCACACCATGGAGTCCGGCGGACCGTCGCAATCAGGCGATGGCGGCTCCCGGTGGGGTCAGGCGGACATGGCGATCCACAGCATCTGCCTCGTCAGGGACGAGGTCGACATCATCGAGCACACCCTGCGGCACGCGGCCACCTGGTCGAACCACATCTACGTGCACGACAACGGCAGCACCGACGGCACGTGGGAGCTCGTGCTGCGCCTGGCGCGGGAGCTGCCCCAGGTGGTGCCCTACCGGCGCGACGCCGTCCCCTTCGACGACGCGCTGCGCCGCGAGGCGTTCGGTCACTTCGCCGGGAGCGCCGCGACGGGCGACTGGTGGTGCCGGCTCGACGCCGACGAGGTCTACATCGACGATCCCCGCCGCTTCCTCGACCGGATCGCACCCTGCTTCGACACCGTGTGGTCGGCGAGCTTCCAGTACTACCTGACCGACCTCGACATCGAGCGATACCGCGAGGATCCCTCCCGGTATGGCGATGACATCCCGATCGAGCAGCGCTGCCGGTTCTACGTGAACAACTGGTCGGAGGTGCGCTTCTTCCGCCGGCATCGCGCCCTGCGCTGGGAGCGCGGGCCCCTGCCGGCACCGCTGCGCCGCTCCTACCCGCAGCGCATCCGGCTGAAGCACTACCAGTACCGCTCGCCGCAGCGGGCCGAGAAGCGCTTTGCAGTTCGCGCCGCCGCGATGCAACGAAACGTCTTCACCCACGAGTTGCGCACCGACTGGGCGTCGTCGATCCTCGCCCCACCCGATCAGCGCGGCGGGGGTGGCGGGTGGGCGCCTCGACGCTGGACCGAGCGGGTGTTGCCGGCCGCATCGTTGATGGCCGACGACGGCGAGCGCTACGAGATCGAGGAGGCGATGCTGCCGCCGATCCGCGACCTCAACCCGACCCCGCTGCACCGGGCTCGAGCCGCGCTGAGCCGCGGCCGGCCCACCGCACCCGCCGCTCGGCGCATCGACGGGTTCGTCCACCGCAGCCTGGCCGGCAACGCCCCACCGGCCACCTCCTAGGTGCGGTCGCGAGCCGCTCGAACGGTCCGCTACGTTGCTGCGCCGTGACACCGCACGCCTGTCCCACCTGCACGCCCGGACCGAACCGCGTGTTCGACCACGACCGGCGCATCGCCAACGTGCCACGGGCCTTCCGTGGCCCGGCCACGTCGATGCACGGTGGCGCGGCGGCTGGTGCCGTCGCCTGCCTGGCCGACCACCACCTGGGCGGACCGATGGCCCGGTTCAACGTGCGCCTGCACGCCCCGCCGCCGCTCGGCATGGATCTGCCGTACCGGGTGCAACCCGACGCCGCCGGCCAGCGGGTGGGCTTCGAGGTGGGTGACCCGGGCGCCATCGTGCTGTCGGGGTGGGCCGCCACGGCCGCATCCGACGCCGCTCGGGAACCGGTGGTCCCCGACGACGTGCTGGGCGCGCTGGCGGCCCGGGCCTCGCTCGACCCGGACCGGCGCCACCGCTTCGACACCTACGTCGACACCTCCACCGAGGAGTTCTCCGAGTGCTTCGGGTGCGGCCCGCACAACGACGACGGCCTGCACCTGCGCACCCGGGTCATCGACGACGGCCACGCCTGGATCGACTGGGATCCGCCGGCGCGCTGGCATGACGGTGAGCACCTCGCGCTGCTGCCCGCCATCGCCGCGCTGGACTGCACCTCGGCCATCCCGCTGCGCGACTTCGGCGTGACCTCCGAGGCGGAGACCGTGCTGCTCGGTACGTACGACGGCCGGATCCACCGGCGGCCCCCGGCGGCCATCGGCGAGTCGTACAGGATCGTGACCTCCACCCGCAGGCGTGACCGGCGAAAGATCTACGCCGACATCGGGCTGTTCGCACCGGATGGCGAGGTGTTCATCACCGGCTGCGCCACCTGGATCGTGCTCGCCGCCTGAGCCGCCGCGGTCCGCTTTCGGTGCCCGCGAACCCGACTGGAGACGCGTCCCTCAGCCCACGCAGACGACCTCCCGGGTGAGGATCGTCGGCGTGGGCAGGCCGCTGGGATCGGCCATCATCGGCCCGTCGGCGATCACCGCGGCCAACGCCTCGGTGCGCGCCGACGCGCGCATGTCCTCGACCGAGTCGAACCAGGTCAGCGCCATCCCGTCCCACGTCGGCCGGGCGCCCCCGCGGTACGCGCCGGGCCGCACGTGGCTCTGCACGTAGCGGCGCAGCTGCGGGATGGGCACCGCCAGCGGTCCGTGCACCTGCTCCCAGTACCGGTGGGTCTCGATCGGATCGAGGTCGCGCCGCAGGCGCACGAAGCCGATCGACTTGACGGCACCGTCGGCCACCGGCCCGGCCTTGATCTCGACGTCGTCCACCACCAGCTCGATGAGCGAGGTCGGATCGATGAAGTTCGGTTCGTCCGCCTTGGCGGCGGCGAACTCGGCCGTGGTGGCGATCGCCCGCAGCCCCTCCTTGTCGTCGAACCACAGCTCGGCCAGCCCGTCGTAGGGCAGCTCGCCCTTGCGGTAGCCGCCGGGCAGCGGATGGGACTGCACGTAGCGGCGCAGGCCCGGCAGCGCCGACACGATCGGCCCGTGCACGTCGCGCCAGTAGGCCTGGAACTCCTCGACGGTCATACCCGGCCGCCGCCGCACCAGCTCGCACACCTTGATCATCGTCACTCCTGCCCTTCGTGCTGTGCCCGCTGCCAGTTCTCCAACGCCCGGCCCACCATGGGCCGCTGCTTGCGACCGGTCTCCACCACCGCGGAGTCGGGGTCGCGCTCCCCCAGGCGGGCCAGCACGTACATGGCGTGCGCCGAGGTGAGGTGGGTGGTGAACCCCTGGTTGTCCTGCGCCTGGTTCACCGCCAGCTTCGTCATGCGCATCATGAACGGATCGTTGTCCGCCACCCGCTCCGCCCACGCCACGGTGTCCGCGACCAAGCGCTCGCGGGGCAGCACCCGGTTGACCAGGCCCCACCGCTCGGCCTCGGCGGCGTCCATGAAGCGCGGTTCGTAGAGCAGCTCCTTGGCCTTGCGCACCGGCAGGTCCCACGGCAGGCAGAAGTACTGGAAGTGGTGGCCGAGGAACATCGCATCCGGCGACGCGAAGATCACGTCCATGGCCGAGGCGATCATCCAGCCACCGAAGATGCAGTAGCCCTGCACCGCGGCCACCGTCGGCTTGGTGATGTTGCGCCAGCGCAGGGTGTTCTCGAAGAAGAGCTCGTAGGTCTGCTCGTACCAGCCGCGGATCCCGCCCCGCCACGGCCGCTCCGCCCGGTCGGCCAGCTCGTCGGGGCTGCCGAGGTCGTGCCCGGCGGAGAAGTGGTCCCCCGCCCCCAGCAGGACGATGGCGCCCACCTCGTGGTCCGCCGCCGCGGTCTGGAACGCGTCGTCGAGCTGTTCGAGCAGGATGCGGCTCTGGGCGTTGCGGTACTCCGGCCGGTTGGTGGTGATGCGGGCCACCCGGTTGGCCACCTCGTAGGTGACGACATCGTGCGGGCTCATCGTCCCCCGCCGATCACCCGTACCGGTCGGTCCGTTCCGTCCCAGCCGGCGCACAACGCCTCGAGCCGCTCGAACCCGGCCCGTCCTGCCTCGCTCAACGCGACGATCTCCGCCACCGCACCGAGGTGGTGCCCGGTGTCGAAGTAGGTGAAGCGGGTGTTCCAGATCGAGCCCTCGTGGCCGATGGGCCAACCCCGCTCCACGCCGGCGGCGCGCTGCGCGTCGAAGTCGTCCACCCAGTAGCCGAGGTGCTGCAGCCCGCCCTGCGGGCAGACCTCGAGGAACTCGCGGTAGAGCGATGGGCGGTCGTCGTGCGGTTGGATCAGCTCGATCTGCAGCGAACCGGCGTAGGCGAGTGCGATGCTCACGTCGGGCGCGCTCGGCGTACCCCGGTGCTCGAACCAGTCGAGCGCGATGTGCGGGTGTACGAGCCACGGCCCGACCCCGATCGCCAACCATCCCTCGATGGCGCGGTCGAGGTCGGGCACGACGTACCCGTTCTGTCGCGCCGGACCCAGCAGTGTGCTCATGGGCGAGAGTCTGCCAGCCGGGGCCTGAGCGCGGCGGCCGTTGTCACTCCAGCGCTTCGGCCACCGCCAGCTCGGCGATCCGTTCGGCGTCGTAGCCGAGCATACCGTTCAGTACGTCGTAGCTGTGCTGACCGTAGGTCGGGCCGCCCCAGTCGTAGCTGCCCCGGCTGCGCGTCATCCGGTACGGCGGCGAGTCCACCACCGCCCAGCGCGCCGCGGGGTGCGGCTTCCACTGGAACACCTCCCGCCACGCCAGCTGGGGGTCGGCCCAGGCATCGGGGCCTTCGGTGACGAGGTGGGAGGCGATGCCGTGGGCCTGCAGGCGCGCCTGGAGGCCGGTGGCATCCTGGCGGCGGGTCCACGCGGCGAGCACCTCGTCGAGCTCCTCGCGCCGGGCGATGCGCTCGGCGGCCTGCAGGCCGGCCAGGTCAGGGCGTCGCATCTCGACGCACAGCGATCGCCACTGCTCATCGTTCTCGCACACCACGGCGATCCAGCGGTCGTCGCCGGCGGCGGGGTACACGCCGTGCGGTGCGACGGCGGGATCGAGGTTGCCGGCGCGCGTCAGCTTGGCGCCGCCGCTCTGGCGCTCGAGCAGCGCCGGCGTGAGCAGGTGGGTGGCCGCTTCCATCTGGGAGAAGTCGAGGTATTGGCCCTGCCCGGTGCGGCGACGGTGATCGAGGGCAGCGAGCAGGGCCATCACGCTGAAGCGTGGCGATGTGTAGTCGGTGTAGGCCATGTACGGACCGGCCGGCGCACGATCGGGCCAGCCGGTGAGATCGAAGAAGCCGGCGACGGCGGCGGCGAGGTTCCCGAAGCCGGCGAAGTTGGCCATGGGGCCGGTCTGACCCATCACGCAGCTCGACATCATGATGATGGTCGGGTTGATGGCCGACAGCTGCTCGTAGCCCAGGCCGAGCGCCGCCATGGTGCCCGGGGTGAACGATTCGGTGACGACGTCGGCCCATCGGGCGAGGTCCCTGACCACCTCGCGCGCCTCGGGTTTGCCCAGGTTCAGCGCGACGCCCAGCTTCCCTGCGTTGGCGAGGTGCCAGGCGATGGCGTTCTCCTGCTCGGGTATGTCATCGCGGTGGCCCAGCGCGGCGCGCAGGATGTCGGGACGGCGCTCGGACTCGATGCGCACCACCGTCGCCCCCCAATGGGCGAGGATCCGGGTGGCCAGCGGCATGGCGGCCACCCAGGCCAGGTCGAGCACCTTGACCCCGGCCAGCGGCTTGGCCTCGGCGTCGCCGACGGCCGAGTGCGCCGGCGACGCCGGCCGGGCCCGGACGGTGAGCGCGGGGCGGCCGGCATCGGGCACCGTCGGTGCGCTGCCGAGGGCGGGCAGCGGCGTGCCGGTCGCCTTGACCATGGCCCCGGGGTGGCGGATGCCGTCGACCTCTTCCCAGTACCCGCGGGCGGCGAGCTGGGGGCTGGCCAGCACGTCGTCGAGATCCGCCACCGGCACGATCAGCAGCTGGCGCTCCGCGGCCGCGGCGGCCAGTTCGGCCTTGGACTTGGTGGCGGTGAAGGCCTCGATCTCGTCCATGATGTCGGCGAACTCGGCGAGGCTGTACTCACCCTGTTGGATCTTGATGGCGAACTCGACGTAGTCGCGCTTGAGCGTCTCCTCCCGGCACCGCCCCTCCTCGTGCATCCACTCGATGAGCCGGCGGGTGAACGGCCCGCCCATCGGCCCGAACAGCAAGCTGACCACCACGTTGCCGTCGGTCGCCGGGTAGACCCAGCGCACCTGCAGCGTGCCGATGAACACCCCGCCGCCCGAGCGGCGCACGGTGGGCAGGCCGACCGCCGGGTTGAACGTGGACGGCATGGAGGCCCCGAAGACCGACGCCTGCACCGAGCAGTCCACGCCCTGACCGAGCCCGGTGCGAACCCGGTCGTGCAGCGCCACCAGCGCGCCGACCGCCCCTTCGCAGCACCCGTGCATCCACGCCTGGGGCAACGCGGTGCGCACCGGCGGTCGATCGGCGTCTCCGGTGACCGCCATCTGACCGCTGGCGGCCATCAGCGTGAGATCGGTGGCCCGCCACTGCGCCTTCGGACCGTCGAGACCGAAGGGGGTGATGGCCAACGTGATCAGCGCCGGGTCGGCGGCACGCAGCTCATTGAGGAAGGCCACCTCCGCCGGGCTGCCGCTGGCGATGACCACGTCCATCCCGGCGGCGAGCTCGGCGAGCTCGCCGCCGCTCGACGCGACGACCGAGCGCTTGCCGCGGTTGTAGGCGGCGAACCAGGCGTCGCGCGGATGACCGCCGGGCGGTTCCACCAGGAAGACCTCGGCGCCGAGCTGGGCGAGCAGGAACCCGGCCATCCACCCGTCTCGCCCGCTTGCGTCGAGGACCCGATACGGCTGCAGCACAACGACCCTCCAGATGCGACATTGGTCACATCATCCTGCCACAGCGTCGTCCCGGCGGCGGACCGATCGATCAAGCCGTCGAGGCGTGGGCGCGGCCCGCACCGGCGGCCAGCACACCGAGCCCGATGAAGAAGGAGCCGGAGAGGTAGCGACGCACGAAGGGCAGCGCCCGGCCTCGCAGCAGCAGGTCGCGCAGCGCGCTCGCGGCCAGCGAGTAGATCCCGTTGAAGAAGGTGGCGAGCAGCACGAAGATCGCCCCCAACACCAGGGACTGCAGCCCGGCGCGCCCCGCCTCGGTGTCCACGAACTGCGGGAAGATCGACAGGAAGAACAGCGCCGTCTTCGGGTTGAGGGCGTTCACCACGACGCCCTGCCGGAACGCCCGGCGCATCGTCACCCCCGGCTGGTCGGGATCGATCGGTGCCGGCGGATGGCGCAGCGTGCGCAGGCCGGTGATGACCAGGTAGATCGCCCCCGCCCACTTCACCGCGCTGAACGCGACCGCGGATGTGGCGATCACCGCGCTGAGCCCGAGCGCGGCCGCGCTCGCCTGCAGCAGATCGCCGATCTCGAGACCGGCAACGGCGGCGAGGCCGACCCGGCGGCCGTCGGCGATGCTGCGGTTCAGCGTGTAGAGCACCGCCGGGCCGGGGATGAGCAACAGGACGACGGAGGCCGCGGCGAAGGCGGAGATCGTGGACCAGGCGGGCATCGGGCCAACGGTACCGAGCGCCGCCGGAGGCTCCGAAACGGGTTTCCGCGACCGGCGCGAAGCACCGCGGTTAGCGTGGGCCGGGGCCACCGGGCCCGCAGGAGGACCGCCGTGATCACCGCCATGCCCCGCATCGCCATCGCCATGCACGACTTCGCCGGAGCGGTGCACACCTTCCGGGAGGTGTTCGGCCTTCCGGTGGTGGACTTCTCCGAGCGCACGGTCCCCGGTCTCGGCGCGCACGTCGGCATGTGCGTGCCCGACGGCGGCAGCAACATCGAGCTGATGGCCCCGGCCGATCCCACCAAGCCGCTGAGCCAGGCGCTGCAGAAGTTCCTCGACCGCCGCGGCGACGGGCTGTACGCGCTGATGCTCGAGGCGCCCGATCCCGACGCGGAGGCGGTCGGACTGGCCGAGCGCGGCCTCGAGGTCTTGCCGTTGATGGCGGGCGCCGGCGGCCGCGACGTCCACCCGCGCTCGACCCACGGTGTGCTGATCCGCGTCTACCCGAACGGTTCCGTCGGCGATCAGGGTCCGCAGGAACAGCGCGAACCGGGCCTGTCCGGCATCGTGCGGACGGTGCTCGCAACCGCCGACGCCGCGGTGGCGGCGGCCGCCTACGGCCACGGCTTCGGGCTGCCGGTCGATCCGGTGCGCGAGGACCCCGAGCGCGGCGTGCTGTCCGCCGTCGTGCGACCGCCCAAGGGTGGCGTCATCGAGCTGGTGTCCGCCGTGGACACGAGCCGTCCGTACGCGGCGGAGATCGAACGGTTCGTGAAGGAGCAGGGCGGCGGGTTGTACGCGCTCGCCCTCAGCGCGTCGGACCCCGCCGCCGCAGCGGCGGTGCTGCGCACGCGGGGCGTGGCATCGACGGGCGGTGCCATACCGGCGCTGTGCGCGTACGGCACCCGCTTCCTCATCACCTGAGCCACGGCTCGTCCGGAGCGATCACCGCTACAGTGCACGGGTCGGCCCGCTGGAGCCGGCGCACGCCGGGGAGCGCGGAGGGACGCCCTGCAGCGACGACAGCAGCTGATCTGCCGCGAAGAGGACACCGATGCCGCGCGCGCCGTGCTGCACGATGTCCGGCGCAACGGCTTCCGCATCCTGCTCATCGAGGGCGCCGCCGGCATCGGCAAGACGGAGCTCGTCGCCCGGCTGCGCGAGGAGCTCTTCACCGATCGGCCGGTGGTGGCCGTGGCGGCGCGGCCCGACCAACCGAGCTACCGGACTGCATCGGAGCTCGTGCAGCGGGCCACGGGACGCAGCTGGGAGCCGCCCACCGTGTTCGCCGGTGACGCGCACACCGGTCGCGCCCGGGCCGAGGTCTCCGCCGAACGACGCGACGCCACCCAGCCCGCGGTCGCCGCCCTGGTCGACGCCCTGCAGCGCCGGGTGGACGTGCTCGTGGTGGACGACGCCCACTGGCTGGACGACGCGTCCGCCGAGCTGTTGGCCGACCTGGCCGACGCGGCGACCGACGCCGCCCCGGAGACGCCCGCGTTGCTGGTGCTCTGCCACCGTCCGGTGGCACCGGACTCGTCGATCGGCTCGACGCTGGAGCGGCTGCGCCGCCTCAGGGTCAGCACGGCGCGCACGCTGCGCCCCTTGGACGAAGCGGATTGCGTGCTCGCCATCGAGCAGCTCGGGGTGCTGCGCCCGAGCCCGGCGTACGTCTCCATCGTGTACCGCGCCTGTCAGGGCAACCCGTTGCTGCTGCGCGCCGCCGTGGAGACCCTGCAGGGGCGGGGCGTCCCCGCCGATCTGCGGGCCGATGACCGGCGGACCCTCGGCACCATGCGGGTTGAGGACATCGTCGACGATCCGGTGCGCAACTGGGTGGACCGGCTGGCCGCCGACCATGTGGCGCCGCTCGCGGCGGCCGCGGTGTTCGGCCCCGAGCTGACCGTGGACGAGCTCGCCGAGGTGGCCGCCGTGTCCCGGGACGACGCCGCCGACGCCCTTGACGACGCGCTGGCGGCGGGGGTGCTGCGCTCGGACGGCGTGCTGTTCTGGTTCAGCCACCCGTTGCTGCGCGCCGAACTGGATCGCCGCCTGTCGACCCGGGCGCGGCAGGACGTGCACGCCCGCTGCGCCCGCCTCGCCTGGGCGGAGCGCCGGCGGGACGGCGCCGCGGTGGCGCGCGCCGCAGAGCACGCGTTGGTCGCCGGCGGACGCATCGAACCGGACCTGCGGTACGAGCTGTTCGACGCGGCCCGTCAATGGTCGGCCGAGCGGGCCGCGTGGGGTGAGGCGAGCCGGTTCGCCCAGGGCGCCCTCGACGCCGCCGACGCCCTCGACCTGCCGCCGCGGCGCCGGCTCGAGCTGCGCCTGGCCGCCGCCGAGGCGGCGTTCTTCGACGACAACAGCGCCACCGCCCTCGAGCTGATCGGTGCCCTGGTAGACGAGGCCGAGCGGCTCGACGCCGCGTCGCTGTGGGGCCGGGCCCTGCTGCTGCAGGCGCGGCTGCGGAACAACTTCGACGCCGGGGCGTGGAAGCCGGACGTGGACACCCGGGCCCTGGAGCGCTACGCCGAGGAGGCGACCGACCCCCGCACCCGGTCGCTGGCCAGCGAGCTGCTCGCCGAGGTCGCCTCCACCGGCGGCCGGCTGGAGGAGGCCACCCACTGGGCGGAGACGGCGGTGCGGCGGCTCGGCCGCGACGCCGACGCCCGGGCCCGGTCACTCGCCTTCGGTGCGCTGGGCTACGCCCGGCTCGCCGCGCTGGACTTCGCCGGGGCGGAGGACGGGTACGGCCGCGCCGCCCACATCGCCCGCGAGGCGGGCGACGGATGGTTGGCGTGCACCATGACGGCGCGCCTGGCCTTCGTCGCCCACCCGACGGGTCGCTTCACCGAGGCGGTCCGGTTCGCCGAGACGGCGCAGGCGCTGGCCCGGGCGCGGCGCGACTTCTCCAACGAGGGCCTGGCCGAGGCGGTGCTGGCCCAGATGGCGGCCTCGCGGGGCGACTTCGGCGCGCTCGAACGCCACGCCGCCCGGGCCCGGGCCAACGGCCTGCGCTCGGAGTACCCGCTCGTGCTGTTCCTGCTCTACCCGGCGCAGCTCTACGCCGCGCACGCCAGCGGGGATCGGGCGCGCATCGCGGCCCTGCTCGAGGACTGGGAGGCGACCCAGCCCGGCATGGTCCGCACGATCGCCCGCTACCGGCGGCGTCTGCTCGAGCGCACCCTCTACACGGATCTGAGCCCGCTGCACCACCGACAGCGGGTCCAGACCACCGTGGGCCTCGTGTGCCTGGACCTCGCCACCGCGTCGGGCCCGAGGAGCAACGACGATGACGGCGACACACCGGATGGTATGGAGGCGGCGTTCGAGCTGCTGCGCTGGGCGGACGACCGCGGCGTCGCCTTCGCCTTCACCTGGCCGGCGTCTGTCGCCCGCATCGCCGCCGACACCGCCGCCCGCCATGGCGCCGTGCGGGAGGCCGAGGAGCTGTACCAGCGGGCGAGGGCGCAGTGCCACGAGGCGGGCGCGTACCTCGAGCTGGCCCGGGTGCACCTCGGCCTGGCCCGCATCGCGTCGCAGCACGGCGACCGGGACCTGCTGCGCCATCACGCCGCGACCGCCCACCGCCTCGGCGAGCAGCTCGGCTTCGATTGGCTCACCGCTGACGCAGCGACGCTCAACCGGCGCTCGATCGACGCGCCGCTGTCCACCGCTGATGGCGGCGAGTGGCGGGCGGTGCTGATGAGCGATGTCGTCGGCTCCACCGATGTCTCGGTGCGCCTCGGCGACATCGCCTACCACCGACTGGTGTCCGAACACCATCGAGTCGTGCGGAGCTGCCTGCAACGCTTCGGCGGTCACGAGTTCTCCGAAGGCGGGGACTCGCTGCTCGCCTGGTTCGCCGACGCCGACGCCGCGGCGGCCTGCGCCCTCGCCATCGGCGACGAGCTCGGTGCCGACGCGGCTGCCGGCACCGCCGGCGCCGCGGGGTCCGACCCACCTCCGACGACCCGCGTCGGGCTGGCCGGCGGGTACCCGCTGATGGTCGAGGGCCGGCCCTACGGCGCGGTCGTCAACCTGGCGGCGCGGATCGCCGCCGAGGCCGGCCCGGGTGAGGTGCTCGCCTCCGACGCCGTCGCCAAACGGACCACGCATCGGATCATCGATCGTCGCGAACGGGTCCTGAAGGGGTTTCCGGGTGTGCAACGGCTGCACCGGCTGCGAGCCACCGCTCCGGGCGCGGTGTATCGCGAGGCCTGATCGCAGGATCTGACCCTCCGGGACCAAGGAGGGGCCAGATGGGTGTCGGCACGAAGCGCGGCAAGGGCGATCGCGGCCAGTTCGAGGCGTTGGAGCGGATCTACACGGTCACCGCGCACCGCGATCCTGCGAAGCTGATCGCCTACGTCAGCTCCCTCGCCACCGACCTGCGCGCTGAGCGGACCACCTGCGACGCGCTCCTCGACATCGTCACCGACGGCAAGCTCGGGCCCGACGCGATCGCGTCGATCAACACCCAGTGGTACGGCCGCGGCGCGGACGGCGCGTCGGTCGCGGCGCACTGGTACTCCGACAGCTCGCTCAACCCGGCCGAGATCCAGATGGTGAACCGGGCGGCGACCATCTACACCGTCGGCCGCCTCGTCGAACTGGCGCAGCTGCATGGCGAGGAGGTCTCGTTGCAGATCTGGGGCCAGTGCAACCACCCGCACTTCTTCATCGAGTTGCTGGAGTTCACACCGCCGGGCCCGGGGCCCGGCACGACCGAGGTGACGCACCACGCGCCCTACCTGGTGCTCGACTACTACGTCCCGTTCAACGTGGGCTACGGCGAGCCGGCCGACGACGCACGCCGCTATCCGGCACCGACCGAGAGCAGCCACCACCAGGCGGACTTCGCCGACGTCGGCCTGGCCCGCGACGGGGTTGGCCGGATCAGGTTCTTCCACACCCGACCGGGAAAGAGGCCGACGCAAGGACAGCCCGATGCGGACTCGACGCCGATGCGACAGGCGAGGGACGACTGCCATCGCGCCATCAGCGACCTGCTGGACCGAGTGCAGAGGGTCCGATCATGAGCGTCGCCGACGGCGGGACGATCGACTGGCACCCGCAGGCCGGGCTGCTTCCCACCGACGAGGCGGCGCTGCGCGACGTGCAGGCGACCATCCTGCGCGCCGGCGGTCGGCCATGGGGCGCCACGGTGTTCATCCGGTTCCTCGACGCCGAACCGGCATCGCGGTGGGTGCGCGAGCTGGTGCCCGAGCTCACCTCGATGGCCGCCCAGTTGGCGGACAGCGCCAGCCTCCTCGGAGCCGAGACCGGCGGGTATGGCAGCGCAGCACGGCGCCCTCCGACCGGCCGGGCACCGATCGTCACCTTCGCCCTCAGCGCCGCCGGTTACACGGCGCTGGGCGTGGACGAGACGCGCCGCCCGGCGCACAACGCCGACCCGTTCGAGCGGGGCATGGCCACCGCCGGGCTGGGCGATCCGCCACCGGCGGCATGGGAGGAGCACCTGCGCGGGCCGCACGCCGTGCTGCGGATCCTCGCCGACGACGCACCATCGCTCGTCGCCCGTGTGGACTCGCTGCTCGCCACCGTCACCCCCGGCATGGCGCGGCTGCACACGGAACGGACCGAGCTGCTCGTGAACGCCGAGCAGCAGCCGATCGAGCACTTCGGCTTTCTCGACGGGCGGAGCCAGCCGCGCTTCTTCAGCTTCGACGTGAACCGGGACCGGGAGCGCAACATCGCCAGCTACTGGTCCGCCGCCCCGCCGCTCGACTGGGTGCTGTGCCCGGACCCCTTGAGCGCCGATGGGCGCGGCAGCTACCTGGTGGCGCGCAAGCTCGACCAGGACGCACACGCCTTTCGGGAAGCGGAGCAGCAGTTGGCCACCGCGCTGCGGTGCTCGGCCGATGAAGCGGGTGCGTTGCTCGTCGGTCGGAATCGCCTCGGTCGCTCCGTGGAGACCATCGGTACAGCAGCCCCTGACCACGACAACGGGTTCCTCTACGAGGGACGCTGCCCCGTCGCCGCCCACACCCGGCTGATGAACCCGCGCGACAGCCGAACCTCGTACCCGCTGGCGCGGCGAGGCATGACCTACGGCACTCGGGTGGAGCACGGGGACGGCGAGCGCGGCCCGAAGGACAGCCCGACGGGGGGTGTCGGGCTGTTGTTCATGGCCAACACGAGCGACATCGCCGGACAGTTCGAGGCGTTGCAGCGCCGGGCCAACGGCGGCGACGGCAGGCCGTTCGATCCGATCATCGGACAGTGCGAGCCCGTGCCGGGGCAGGAATGGGTCACCCCCGACGGGTCGGGGCGCGCCCACGCCGCCATCGGGGGCTACGTGACGATGCGAGGCGGCGAGTACTTCTTCATGCCGAGCCTGTCGGGCCTGGCCTCGATCTGACCCGGCGATCGGCCGCGGCGACCACGACCCCGCCGCTGACCCGATCGAGGTTCGGCCGTCAGGAAGCAGCGGGGGCGTGGCGGTGTTGCACCCGGTGTGCACGCAGCTCCGTCGGTCGTCGATAGCCTGGACGCGTCGAACGACGAGCGGACGGCGGGGCCAACGGCCCCGGATGAGAAAGGGCGCGCCCACCGGCACGGTGACGAGATGAACCAGATCGTCGCCGGCCACGAGGCCGCGCTCAGGTCCCGGACGGCGGACTGGCCCACCGCGGACCAGGAGCGGCTGCAGGCGGCCATCCGCTTCGCCGTCGTCAAGCACGGCGCCCAGATCCGCCGTAGCGGCGAGCCGTACGTCACCCACCCGCTGGCGGTGGCCGCGGTGGTGACCGAGCTCGGTGCCGATGCGGACACCGTCATCGCCGCGGTGCTGCACGACACCGTGGAGGACACCGACGCGTCGCTGGCGGAGATCGCCGGCGCATTCGGACCGTCGGTGGCCACGCTGGTGGACGGGGCGACGAAGGTGGCTGCGGTGCGCGGGGACGATCCCGATGCTCTCGAGGCGGCCCGCCTGCGCAAGCTGTTCGTCGCGCTCGCGTCGGACCCCCGGGTGGTCGTGATCAAGATCGCCGACCGACTGCACAACCTGCGCACCATCGACGCGCTCGCCCCGCACAAGCAGGCCCGCATCGGGCGCGAGACGCTGGCGTTGCACGGCCCGCTCGCACACCGCATGGGTCTGGCTGCCATCAAGACCGAGCTCGAGGACCGAGCCTTCGCCGTCGCCCATCCCGACGAGTACGAGGCCACCCGCAAGGTGCTGGCGGACATCCCCGAGCTGGAACAGGCGCTCGACTCGGCGCGCACCGAGCTGGTCGCCCACCTCGCGGCGAACGGGATCGACGGGGTGGTGCAGGCGCGGATCAAGCACGCCTGGTCGGTGCACCGCAAGGCCCGTGCCGGGTACGACGTCGAGTCGCTGCACGATCTGCTCGGCCTGCGCATCATCGTGGCCACCCTGGCCGAGTGCTACGCCGCGCTCGGCTCGGTCCACGCCCTGTGGGAGCCGGTGCCGGGGCGCATCAAGGACTACGTCGCCAAGCCGAAGTTCAACTCCTACCGATCGATCCACACCACCGTGCACGTGCGCGGCCGGCTGTTCGAGGTCCAGATCCGCACGCAGGAGATGCACCGGGAGGCGGAGCTGGGCAGCGCCGCGCACCACGCCTACAAGACCCACGACGATCCCCGCGAACCGCAGTGGTTGCGCCGTCTGCTCGACTGGCAGGACGCGGCGGAGGACGGCGAGTACGTGGAGGCGGTCACCGAAGAGCTCGGGGCCGAGGAGATCTGGGTACTGACCCCGACGGGCGACGTGCTGACCCTGCCCGTCGGCTCCGGCGTCATCGACTACGCCTACGCCATCCACTCCGAGGTCGGGCACCGCTGCTCGGGGGCGAAGGTCAACGGGAAGCTGGTGCCGCTGTCGTCGAGGCTGCGGAGCGGGGACCGGGTGGAGATCCTCACCGGCCGCACGACGGGGCCGTCGCTGGACTGGCTGGCCTACACCGCCACCGCCCGGGCGCGGGATCGCGTGCGCCAGTGGCACGGTCGGGTAAGGCGGGCCCGCACGCGCGCCGCGGGCGAATCGGCGCTGGCCGCGCTGCTGTCCAAACACCGGACCACCCCGGAGGCGGCCGCGCCGCTGCTGCTGGCCACCGCCGGGTTGAGCAGCTGGGAGCAGCTGGCCGACCAGGTGGGATCGGGTCATGTGGAGCTGCTTCGCCTGGAGCGGGCGTTGCGGGGCCGGACCGCCGCGGCGCCCGCCCCTGCCGACACGCCCACACCGCACGGTACGGTGCGCGCTCCCGACGCGGGGCAAGTGGTCGCTCCGGGGCTCAGCGGCATCGAGGTGAGCCTCGCCGGCTGTTGCCGGCCCGCGCCCCCGGCCGCGCTGATCGGGGTGTCGAGCCGGGCCCGCGGCGTGGTGGCCCACCGGGCGAGCTGCGCGAACGCGCTGGCCAGCATCGAGGACAGCCCGGGCAAGGCGGTCCGCCTGCTGTGGGTGGCGCCGGGGGTGCGGGTGTCCACCGTGCACCTGGTGTGCGACAACACGCCTGGCGCCATCGCGAGGGTCACGTTGGCCCTGCTCGATCTCCGAGCGGACATCGAGACGTCCTCGTCGTCCATCGCCGAGGATGGTCGCGGGTTGCAGCACTACGAGATCGTCCACACGGGATCGCGATCGGAGCTGCGCAAGGCGCTGCGGGCGATCCCGGGCGTGCGATCGGTGTCCGTCGACTGACCGACAGAACGCGGCGAGCCGCCCTCAGCCGTCCTCGGGGGCGTCGAGCGCGGTCATGTTGTCGAGCAGGGTCAGCAGGTAGTGCAGGGCGCGGGTCAGGTCCTCGAGTGACATCCCCTCGACAGCGCGCCCGTAGTACGCGGCGATCTTCGGGAGGGCCCGCTGCTGCCACAGCTCCCGGCCGGGCGGCGTCATGGTGATGAGCCGGGCGCGACCGTCGCGCGGGTCGGCACCACCGGCGAGGTGCCCGTTGCGCTCCATGCGCTGTAGCACCCCCGAGAGGTTCTGCCGGCTGATCATCAGGTAGCGGGCCAGCTCGTTGACGGTCATCCCACCGGCCGCCTCGGGCCGCGACAGCGCGGCCAGCACCGCCCACTGCTGGGTGGTGAGCCCCTCCTCCTCCAGCGCGCTGCTCCCCGTCTTGTGCAACAGGTTGGCGCATTGGTGGAGCCGGAAGAACACCCGGTTGGCCAACGCCAAGCGGGCGGCGTTGTCATCATCGAACGGAACCGACGGTGTTCCGCGGCTCCGCTTCCGAACCGACGGGCTTGTGGCAGCTCCCATGGAGGCCTAGTCTACGTCAATATATTGACGTTGTGGGGGCACCGGTCGGACCCCGGTCCGATCCGCCCACCGCGCCGGGGCCGGCTGAGCGACGATCGGTCGAGTACGAAAGGGACCATGATGGACTACACCGACATCCTCTACGAGGTTCGCAACCGGGTGGCGTGGATCACGATCAACCGGCCCGAGGTGATGAACGCGTTCCGGGGCACGACGTGCGAAGAGCTGCTGCACGCCTTCAACCGCGCCGGCTACGACCGCGAGGTCGGTGCCATCGTCCTCGCCGGAGCCGGCGACCGGGCGTTCTGCACCGGCGGGGACCAGTCCGCCCACGATGGCAACTACGACGGCCGCGGCACCATCGGGCTGCCGATGGAGGAGCTGCACGCGGTGATCCGCGACGTGCCCAAGCCCGTCATCGCCCGCGTCCAGGGCTACGCCATCGGCGGCGGCAACGTGCTCGCCACCATCTGCGATCTCACCATCTGCTCCGACAAGGCGACCTTCGGCCAGGTCGGCCCGAAGATGGGCTCGGTCGACCCCGGCTACGGCACCGCCTTCCTGGCCCGGGTGGTGGGCGAGAAGAAGGCGCGGGAGATCTGGTACCTGTGCCGCCGCTACAGCGGTGAGGACGCGGTCCAGATGGGTCTGGCCAACCTCTGCGTGCCCGCCGCCGAGCTCGACGCAACCGTGCAGTCCTGGGCGGAGGAGCTGTGTGAGCGCAGCCCGACCGCGCTCGCCATCGCCAAGCGCTCGTTCAACATGGACACCGCCCACCAGGCGGGCATCGCCGGCATGGGCCTGATGGCGTTGAAGCTCTACTACGACACCGACGAGTCGCGGGAAGGCGTCACCGCCCTGCAGGAGAAGCGTCAGCCCGACTTCCGGAAGTACGCCAAGTGAGCATCCCCAACCCCTACATCGACGAGGACCTCGAGGCGCTGGCCGAGATGGCCGGCCGCTTCGCCACCGACCGCCTCGCCCCTGGCTTCACCGAGCGCGACCACACGCGGACGCTCGATCCGGCTCTGATGCGGGAGATGGGCAGCCTCGGCCTCATCGCGCCCGAGCTCCCGGAGCACGTGGGGGGACAGGGCGCCACCCGGGTGGCGGCGGGGGTGATCACCGAGCAGATCGCCGGGGCCGACCTGTCGATGTCCTACATCAACCTGCTCGGTTCGCTGAACGCACAGATCCTGCTCGACCACGGCGACCCGGCGATCGTCACGCCGTGGCTGCAGCGGCTGACCGCCGGCGAGATCATGCTCGCACTGGCGTTGACCGAGCCGCGGGGCGGCTCCGACGCCGCCAACCTCGTGCTCAGGGCGACGCTCGAAGGCGACCAGTACGTGCTCAACGGCGAGAAGACGTCGATCTCCGCCGCCGACCAGTCGGCCGCGGCCATCGTGTTCGCCCGCACCGGTGGCGCCGGCGCCCGCGGGGTTTCGGCGTTCTTCGTGCCGCTCGACCTCGACGGCATCACCACCTCCCGCTTCGACTGCCACGGCCAGCGCGCCATCGGTCGGGGCTCGATCTTCTTCGACGATGTGCGGGTCCCCGTCGACCACCGACTCGGCGGCGAGGGCCAGGGCTTCGTAACGGTGATGCAGGGCTTCGACTTCTCCCGGGCGCTCATCGGCCTGCAGGTGCTGGCCGTGGCGCGGGCCGCCCTGGACGAGACCTGGCAGTACGCCACCGAGCGGCAGGCGTTCGGCCAGCCCCTGTCCGCCTTCCAGGGCGTCTCGCACCGCCTGGCCGAGTTCGACACCCAGGTGGAGGCGTGCCGGTTGCTGTGCTACCAGGCGCTGTGGGCGAAGGACCGGAACCTGCCCCATTCGGCCGAGGCGGCGATGGTCAAGTGGTGGGCGCCGAAGCTCGCCTACGACGCCATCCACGAATGCCTGCTCGTGTACGGCCACGCAGGCTACGACCGCGGCGTGATGGAGCAGCGCCTGCGCGACGTGCTGGGCTTCCAGATCGGCGACGGCACCGCGCAGATCATGAAGACGATCATCGCCCGCACCCGGGTCGGCCGGAAGAACGTGCCGGCCTGATCGGGAGGTGCCCGGCGCCGGCCGGGCACCTCCCGTCGGCGGCGCCGCGGTTTGCCGATGTCGAGACCGCGTCTGTCGATTGCGCACAATTCGACAGCACGAAAACGCTCGCCCTCAGATCTTCTTTCGCGCGAATCCATGACACATTGTCGTTGTCAGTGCACAGGGCCTGTCCTACGATGGGCCCAGCAGCCGCGGCGTCGCGTCACCGGCTCAGCAGGTCAGTCCGCCGCCCGCCGCTGCTCGCCCGGAGGAGGGGCATTGTTGATGAGAGGGCCGACGAACTACCCAGCCACCTTCAACGACCTGGCGACCGAGATCCGTCTCGCTCTACGTCGCGCCGAGATCCTCGCCGAGTATGCCGAGAAGCTGTGGCAGGAAGTGCTTAACGACAACGACACCACCGAGGATCGGCACTGGGCGGCCGGCCACTGGGACGCCCTGGCGAAGGTCTACGGCTACGACGAGGTGAGCGACGCCATCGCTCGGCTCGACTGCGGGTTGCTCGCCGGACCCGACTCGCTCAACGGGGGCTGAGCAGCTCCGACCGGCGCCCCCGCACCGCTGAACTGCAATCGGGCGTAGAGCGAGGCGACCAATCGGTACGCTTCGCTGTCGCTCACCAGGCCTCCCGCGTCCCGGAACACGTCCTGCCAGTCCGCCGCGGTCACCCCGTGGGCCACCTCGAAGCGGATCAGCGCGGCCCGGGCCGCGACCAGCGGATCCATGCCGGCCATCCGTCGCGGGCGGACCGGCGGAGGGTTCGACCCGAAGTGGACCCGCCGGCCCACCGCGCCGCACGCCGCATCGCGCTCCGTGGCTCCCCCTCGACGACGTCCTGCCCCCGGATTTGTCATGGCCCCTCGCTCGGTGTCGTGGTTCCGACGATTCGGCCAACGTCACACTACTGACGCCGTTCTGATCCCGCAATGGCATCTGGACAAATCAGTTGAGCTTCGCTGCCAGGCCCGAGCGCGATGATCCAGATCCATTGCACGCTGAAACAAGAACTCCCCATACGGCGCAACCGCTGGCATGCATCGGCTTCGGACTTCGCATGGGCGCAGAGCCGGCTTCCGCCCTGGCCCGACCCCGGCTCACCGGGCCGTGCGGCGCAGCAGTGGCAGCCCGAACCAGAACCAGCTGAACCAGGCGGCGATGAACGCCCCGGCCAGTGCAGCGGACCGCGAGCCGTACAGCACGTCACCCACGAGGAACACCACCGCCGTGATGGACGCGGCCAGCAGCGCCAGCGCGGTGAGGGCCAAGCGGGTGGCGCGGTACAGCAGCTCCTCCTTGTCACCCGAACGAAAGCGCAGGCGATGGTGCGCGGTGGGCGCGATCAACAGCGCGGTCGAGCCCGCCGTGGTCAGCAGGGCCCCGAAGTAGATGGCCCGCTGCAACGTGGTGGTGTCGCCGAAACGCTCGGTGAACGCCACACCGAGCAGGAAGGCGAAGAGCACCTCCGCGCCCGGGATGGCCACGCGCACCTCGTTGAGCAGCTCCTGCAGCTCGCGGTCGACCCGTTCCTTGCGCGACTCCCCGGGTTGGGCGCCCTCGATGGGCGCCCGCTCGGACGGGTCGCTGGGAGCGGGATGCGCACTGTCGATCACGGAAGCACTCCTGGGCCGGCTGGCGCAGCTCCTCCCCCACCCGGCCCACGCCCAAACCGGCGCTCAGGTGATGTTGTAACCGCCGTCGACCACCAGGCACTGCCCGGTCATGGCCGCAGCGGCGTCCGACGCGAGGAACACCGCCGCGCCGGCGAGGTCCTCCGGGTCGAGGATGCGCCGCTGCGGGGTGCGGGCGAGGATCGCCTCACGGAACGCCGTGCTCGCCTCGTCGGCGATCGACGCGGTGAGCTCCGACCAGGTCCAGCCCGGCACGATGGCGTTCACGGTGATCCCGTCGCGCGCCCAGCCGATGGCGAGGGCCTTGGTGAGCTGGTCCACCCCACCCTTGCTGGCGCCGTACGCGGCTTGGAAGGGGTTGGCGAAGGTGGCGTACTCGGAGGAGATGGTGATGACCCGACCCGCGCCCGACGCCTTCAGGTGTGGGTGAGCCAGCCGGCAGCAGCGGAACACGGCCGACAGGTTGGTGTCGATGACCTCGTTCCACAGCTCGTCGCTGCACTGGTTCAGCGCCGCCGCGGGACCGATGCCGGCGTTGGCCACCAGGATGTGCAGCGCCCCGTTGACGCCCACCGCGTGCTCGATGGCCGCGGCCATGGCGTCGGAATCGCGCACGTCGCACACCACGGCGGAGGCGGTACCCCCGGCGGCGCGGATCTCGGCCACCGCCCGCTCGTTCTTGTCGGGGTTGCGGGCTGCGACGACGATGGCGGCGCCCGCCGCGGCGAGGCCCTTGGCCAGACCGAGGCCGATGCCGCCGTTGCCGCCCGTCACCAACGCGGTGCGACCCTCCAGGCTGAACAGCGCATGCATGGCGGCGCACGCTACCGCCTCCTCCTCGCTGCACCTGCCTGCCACGCCCGGCGCCGGCCGCGACTACCGTCGCTGCGTGCACGACGGCAATGACGATCCCACCGCAGCGAAGCCGGCCGACGACGAGGCGGTCGCCGCCGAGCTCGAACGGCTGCTGCTCGAGCGGGGCCCGCTCTCCATCGAGGAGCTGAGCGAGGCGGTGGCGGCGTCCGCACCGCAGCTCGTGGGCGCCGCCGCCGGCGAAGACGTCCTCGCCCGCGTCACCGCCGTCGCCCAACAGTCCGACGCCATCTGGCGCCTGCCCGACGGTCGGCTCGCGCCGGTACTGCACCACCTGCGCCGGGCGACGTTCACCCACCGGCTCACCGAGTCCGAGCGCGAGCGGGGCGCCATCGACCTCACGCCCGACGTGGTCGCGCTGGCGCTGCCGCGCACCGTGACCCTTGCTGACGGGACGGCGCTGTCCACCGCCGGGCCGGAGGAGGACCCCCGCGCCGACGAAGCCGGATCGCTGCTCGGCCCCGACGGCTGGCTCGACCGCTTCGACGCGGGGACCCTGCTGGCCATCCGCTACGACGGGGAGCGCGTCACCATCGACGCGCTGGACACCGCACCCGACGGCGCCGCCACCGCGGCCGTGGTCGACGCGCTGGCCGAGGCCTTCGCCGCCCTGCGGGCTCCGCGGGCGCCCGAGCTGCATCGCCTCGTGGTCGACGCCATGGGCCGGCACCCGGCCTGCTTCGCCACCCCGGTCGCCCCGCTGAGCGACCTGCTGGGTCCGGCGGGGCTGCGCCGGCGCGAGGTGTGGGTCGGCGTTCAGGGCGAGGCGTGGCAGACCCCGGCCGAGCAGGCCCGGCGACGCCGCCTCGAGGAGGTGCTCACCGGCGCTGACGCCTGCTGCCAGCAGGCGGCGCGCCGTGCGCTCGATGCCTGGCACAGCTGGCTCGAAGCCCACGAGGGTGGCGATGACCCGACCGCCGCCCTCGCCGGTCGGGCGCTGGCGGAGGACGTGGACCACGGCGGCATCGCCGCCGTGCTGGCCGACGTCGCCACGCTGGGCCGCCCCCTGGTGAACGTGCGCCGCCTCGGTCGCTGGGCGGCCGAGGTCGCCGCCGCGGCGCCCTCGCCCGCCGCCTCGCTGTGCTACCTGCAGGCGCTGGGGGCCGACGCGGACGGCGAGGTGCTGGCGGCACAACGCCACCTGGAGGCGGGCCTCGCCGTCGAGGCTGACCACCCGGCCTGCCTCGGCATGTTGGCCGAGCTCGCCCAGGACCGCGGTGACGCGGCGGGCTCGCTGGCATTGCTGAGCCGCACCGGTCGCCCGCTGTCCCCGGAGGCGCTGCGGGAGCTGGAGCCGTTCCTCGTTCCCCGCAACGTGGGGCGAAACGAGCCCTGCCCGTGCGGGTCGGGCCGCAAGTTCAAGGCCTGCTGCGCCCGGGGCCCGGCGCCTCGCCCGCTGGCCACACGGGCCCGCTGGCTGCGAACCAAGGCCATCCGGCACGCCATGCGCAACGACCCGATGACCGTGGAGTCGCTGCGCCAGCTCTTCGACGTGTCCAACGGCGGACCGGATTCGCTGGCCATGGCGGTGGACATGCTGCTGTTCCCGAGCCGGGGCGTCGCCCGCTACGTCGACGCCCGGGGTCCGCTGCTGCCCGCCGACGAGCTGGCCTGCGCCCGGGCGTGGGTGACCCAACCGATGCGCCTGCTCGAGGTCGCCGCCGCCACCGACGGCAGCTTCGACGCCGTCGACGTGCGCACGGGCGAGCAGCTCACCATCGAGGAGCCGGTGGCCGCGGCCACGGTGCAGCCCGGCGAGGCCGTCCTGGCCCGTCCGCTGCCGGTGGAGGACGGCTGGATCCTCAGCGGCACGATGATCCGCGTGCCCCCGACTGGACGGGACCGGACGCTGGCGATGCTGGAGGAGGACGTCCGCCCCTTCCACCTGCTGCACCTGCTGGTCGACTTCCAGGTCGAGGCGCTACGACCCTGAGGCCTCAGCGCGGCACGTCGGCGACCTCGATGCGGAACTCCCCGCTGTCGACGTCGGTGACGAAGAGCGTGGCGTCGTAGACGTCCTGCGGGCTCGACGGATCGGTCAGGGCGCACAGCGTGGCGCCGTCGGCGTCGAGGATCACGGGGCCGTCCCCGCACTCGAGGTTCTCGGCGCCGATCTCGCCACCGATCTGCTCCTCCAGCACGCCGACGGCTGCGTCCTCCAGATCCTCGAGCGCATCGGCGGTGACGAGGTTGGTGGACTTCACCGCGATCTTGTCGTCCTGCTCGATCGTGGTCAGCCAGGCGATCTCACCGAGCTCGCCCGTCGAGGTGCACTCGAAGGTGGTGCCCGCCTCTTCGTCGGCGGGTTCGTCGCACGTCGCGGTGAGCTCGCCCAGCTCGTTCTGGGCCGCGAGATCGCCCTCGATGAGCCGTTCGGCGGCCTGGCGCGGTGAGTCGCCCGTGGACGCGCTGAACGAGCAGCCGGCGGTGGCGGTCAGGGCGCCGAGCACGGCCAGCGCCAACAGGCGGCGGGCGGGACGGATGGTCGGAAGCGGGCGGGTGTCCACGGGAGTTCCTGTCAGAGTGTCGAGATCCGAGCGATGCAGGCTGATGCCGGCGGAACTCTACGACGTGGCCACCGACGGTCCCGTTCGCCGATTCCTGCGCCGCCGGCGAAACATACCGATCAGCATGCAGCGGCCGCCTCGTGCTCGCCGAGGACCTTGCGGGGCTTGAGGTGACGGTGCAGCTGATAGCGCTCGATCGCCCGCGACTCGATGTGGGCCGCAGCCCGCTCGACGTCGTCGGTGAACAGCAGCAGCTCCAGGTCAGCCGGCGAGATCGTGCCCTGCTCGACCATCGTGTCGATCTGCTCGCGCAGGTCGTCCCAGTAGGGCGAGCCCATCACCACCATGGGGAAGTCGTGGATCTTTCCGGTCTGGATGAGGGTGAGCGCCTCGAACAGCTCGTCGAGCGTGCCGAACCCGCCGGGCAGCACCACGAAACCGTAGGAGTACTTCACCAACATCAGCTTGCGGACGAAGAAGTACCGGAAGTCCACGCTGATGTCGAGGTACGGGTTGGGATGCTGCTCCCTGGGCAGCACGATGTTGCAGCCCACGCTCGTGCCGCCCGCCTCGCGCGCGCCACGGTTGGCGGCCTCCATCACCCCGGGGCCGCCGCCGGTCATCACGGTGAAGCCGAGCGTGGCGAGTCGCGCCGCGACCGCTCGACCGAGCTCGTAGGGCGGGGAGCCGTCCGCCACCCGGGCCGAACCGAACACGGTGACGCACGGCCCGACGAAGTGCAGCGCCCGGAAGCCGCGCACCATCTCGGCACCGACCCGGCCGACGGTCCGCAGTTCCCTCGCCCGCGACCGCGGCCCCGCCAGCAACTCCCGCTCGCTCCGTTCGCCACGCCACATGAGCACGACCCTAGTGACCGGTGTTCGCCACCCGGCCGATAGGCTTGCCGCCATTGCGTCCCCCCGCCTCCAGCCTCGGATCGCCCTGCACGGGCCCGCTCATCCGCCGCCGGGCGGTGCGCTGCGCCGTTGCCT
>JADLEF010000004.1 GCA_020846295.1 Acidimicrobiales bacterium | reverse complement strand
TCAGCGGGGCGAAGCGCTGGTCGCCGGTGCCGGCCCCACCACGGCCGTCGGCGATGCGGTAGGTGCCCGCCGCATGCCATGCCATGCGGATCATGAGCCCTCCGTAGTGGCCCCAGTCGGCCGGCCACCAGGACTGGCTGTCGGTCATCAGGTCTCGCAGGTCCTGCTTGAGGGCCTCGACGTCGAGCTCGAGGACGGCGCGGCGGTAGTCGAAGTCCGCTCCCATCGGATCGGACTTCCGGTCGTGCTGGTGGAGGCTGTCGAGGTTGAGCGAGTTCGGCCAGAAGTCCATCGCGGAACCGGCGGTCGTGGTGTGGGAACCGTGCATGACCGGGCAGGTCCCCCGGGCGACGACGGTGCTGTGCTCGTCGGTCGTCATGGTGCAGCTACTCCTTGCGTGCTTCGTGCTTCGGGCTTCGTGCTGTGCGGTGTCAGGGAGCTGAGGCGTCGGCAGCGGCCGCGTCTCGGCAGCGGGGGCAGATCCCCCAATAGATGACCTCGGCCTCGTCGATCAGGAAGCCGTGGTCGTCGCTGGCCTGCAGGCATGGCCGGTAGTCCACGGCGCAGTCGACGTCGACGGTGTGGCCGCAGGCGCGGCAGACGAGGTGGTGGTGGTTGTCGCCGACCCGATCCTCGTAGCGAGCGGCGGAGCGGGCCGGTTGGATCCGGCGGATGATGCCGAGGTCGCTCAGCGTGCCGAGCGTGTCGAACACCGCCTGACGGGAGACCGAACCGATGCCGGCCCGCACCAGCTCGACGAGCTCGTCGGCGGTGGCGTGCGGACGGCTGGACACCGCCGCCAACACGGCGAGGCGCGGCGCGGTGACGTGCAACCCGTGCGCTCGCAGCACCTGCTTCGGATCCGTCGGCATGGTCGAACCATACCAGAGATTTGGATTCCGTCTAGTTTTTGTTCAACGTGAGATCAGGATGCAACCCGGAAGATGGGCTACTCGGCGCTCAAAGCTGGCCCCGGGCACGACAACGGCCCCATCCCGCACGATGGGCCCCAACCGTGAGTGGACGGCCCGCAAGGGGGGCGGAACCTGCGCCCGCCGATGGGAACGAGCAGGTCCTGAAGCTCGGAAACGACTGAGATGTCACCTGCTCAGCGATGAAGGGCGAAAGATCCCAGGCAAGCTCGGCGGTCACCCGCCTTTGTAGTTCGAGCAGTAGCATTTTGCCACGATATGCTATTGACCCGATAGGCCAACAAGGAGGGTGAGGCCTTGGCCACTTGGAAGCCGCAGCCACAGGACCTATCCAGGGTGTTCGCGGAACAGAATCCGTGGCACACGACCAGCGAGGTGCCCGACATCCTGGCGCCGCCCATCGAACGCCCTTTGGCGCGCCTGCTCTGGCAGCGCGTGCTGACGGATGAGCCGCGCCGATTCCAGCTCATCCTCGGGCCCAGGCGTGTGGGCAAGACGACCGTCATGTACCAGACGGTTCGACACCTGTTGCAGCAAGGGGTGGCTCCTCAGCAGATCTGGTGGCTGCGACTCGACCACCCCCTCCTGCTCAGGGAGAACCTCGGCGACCTGGTGAGGTTCATCGTCGGTCAATCTGCCGCCACACCCGAGAGCCCGTCGATCGTTCTCATGGACGAACTCGTCTACTCCGAGCAATGGGACCTCTGGCTGAAGACCTTCTATGACGACAACTGGCCGGTCAAGATCGTTGCGACATCGAGCGCCACGGCAGCCTTGAGGGACAGACGCTATGAGAGCGGGGTGGGAAGATGGAACGAGCAGTACCTGACTCCATACCTGTTCTCAGAGTTCCTTGACCTGCTATCGGTCTCGCCAGTCGCCGCCACATCATCGCAAGGCCTTCTACCGATCATCGCCGAGATGTCTCGAAAGGCGCCCGATCTTCGCAACGCGCAAGCTCTTCGAGATGTCTTTCTTCTCATTGGTGGGTTTCCGGAGCTTCTCACCAAGAGTGATACTAGCGGCGATCAACGGGGGCTACTGCTGAACTCTCAGCAGGTGCTACGGAATGATGCCGTGGAACGTGCCATCTACAAGGATATCCCTCAATCGTTTGGGGTCGACAACCCTATGATGCTTGAGCGCCTCCTCTACGTCCTCGCCGGGCAGGCCACGGGGGTGCTGTCGCCGACCAACCTCTGCCAAGAGCTCGGGGGACTCTCGCAACCAACTTTCGACAAGTACCTCTCCTACCTGGAGAAGGCCTTCCTCGTCTTCACGCTCCCGAACTATTCCGGGCGAGAGGCCGCCATCCAGCGACGAGGCCGCAAGCTCTACTTCGTCGATGGCGCCATCCGCAACGCTGCCCTGCAGCGGGGTTTGGCCCCACTCGAAGATCCGATCGAACAAGGGATGCTTCTCGAGAACCTCGTCGCAGCTACGTCACACGCACTAGCCACGCAATCCGGCTTCCGTCTCTTCCATTGGCGCCACAAGAAGGATGAGGTCGATCTGATACTCGATCAACCCGGAGCTCCGCTTGCTCTGGAGGTTGGACGGTCTCCCTCCCACAGCCGCCACGGCCTCCGCGCACTCATTGCCCAACATCCTCGCTTCAGAGGGCGCTCCTACCTTCTCGCTCCAAACATCCCGTTCCTTGACGCCGGCGAAGCCCCCGACGGGATCGGCAGTGCGTCTTTGGATCTGTTCCTGCTCGCCTGCGGCCAGCAAGCCACCGCCAATCTTGCAAAGCGAATAATGGCGTAGCTCGGTCCCACGATCGGTCGGCGACTGCGCGTTGTCAGCTCGGCTGCGACGGCGCCAATGACCCCACCACCACACTCCTTCGGCGCGCGCCGCACCGAGTGCGACCGCATCGGGGACGCGCATGACGGTCGACGGCGGAAGTGCGGTGCTCGTGGTCAGCTGCGGCGGGCTGGTGACCACGGTCGGCACGGGGCTCGAACTCGGCGTCGTGGTCTGCTGTGCGGGGGCCTGATCGGCGATCGCTTGGCCGCAGCCCGCTAAGAGCAGGGCAAACGCATGGGACGAAGCCGCATCAGCTCAAACCTACCCGGATCATCCGTAGACGCCGATCAGGTGGCCACGTTCGTCCCAATGCGGCACCCGTTGGGTGGTGCTGCCCAGTAGCACGAACGTGCACATCGTGTGGTAATCGGCCGTCGTGCAGTCGCCAGTGCTGTCGACATGGTTGGCGTGCCCCCACCCGTGCCCGGCTTCGTGGGCGACGACGGAGGTGAAGTCGTAACGCCACGATTCGGACAGGACGACAGTCGCCGACACGAGCCGACAGGTGACCGCAGCCGCTCGACCGCGTGGCGCGTCGACAGCGTCACCGCCTCTGGCCACCGCCGGCCACGCACATGGCGAATCTCACAGGCAGGCGCTCGGGGAGCCGACGGCTCAACCTCGCAGCGCCCTGACCAGATGTTTTACCGGTGGAGGTGATGGGATTCGAACCCACGGCCTCTACGTTGCGAACGTAGCGCTCTAGCCAACTGAGCTACACCCCCGAAGGGCGTTCACAGGCTAGCCGATCGAACCACCCGCGCCGACAACTTTGGCGCACAGCTAGGCCGGCCCGACCGGCGGCGGACGGCTAGCCGTCGGCGCCCATCGCCGCGATGAGCCGGTGCTGGACCGCAGTGGTGGTCACGTCGGCCCGGCTGCGTTCCAGCACGGCGCGCAGCGCGTCCACCGTGCGGCGCAGACCCAACGTGAGCGCATCGGGGAAGTCGATGACGACGAGCGCGTCGTAGACCTCCTCCATGGAACCGACCAACTGCTCGGCGCGGGCCAGATCACCCTCCCGTAGCCGGTCCAGCAGGTGCCGCCGCAGCTCACTGGCCGCCTCGGCGATGCCCTTCAGCCACGACCGGCTGTCGACCTCGAGCCCATCGGGCCCGGGCAGCGCGGCATCGGGCGAGCCGATGAGGAGACGCGTGCACCGGGCCTCCACGTACTCCTTCTCGGCATCGTGGAGGAACCCGGCGTAGGTCAGGTCGGGAAACGGCCGCAGCGCCCGTTGGGCGCTGCGGAGGGCCACTTCGGCCTGATCGATGACGGCGTCAGCCTCGTCGAGATCCCGACGGTGGACGCTGCGGATGGCACTGCCCGACAGGCGGATCACCGATCGACACGCCTTCAGCGCGTCCTCCCGGGCCTGGTTCGCCTCCTCCAACTGGCCGACGATGCCATCGACCACCGGAGCGAGGCGGGCCCGCAGTGCGGTGCGATCTCCCCCGCCCTGCACGGCTGCCGGATCGGTGGTCAGCGACGACCGCCGGAGGCCTCACGCAGGTGCAGCAGCGCCGTCGGCTCGGCACCGGCATCGCGATGGGGCAGGAAGGCGACCTTCATCTCCCGCTCGGCCTGGGTGCCGAGAAGGTGGAACATCAGCGCCAGGTAGCCGACCAGCAAGGCCGCGCTGACCAGGAACAACCCGACGAACAGGCCGCCGCTCAGGAACGACAGCACCAGGAAGGTGAACGTCGTACCGGCCAGCACCGTCACGATGCGCTTGCGTCGTTGGGCGGCCATGCGAGCCCGGGCCTGCGACGGCCGGATGGGACCGCGACCGGCCATCGAACGGCCGCTCGGGGCTGTCGCCAATGGGCGCACCATGGCCGAACGTCCGGGACGGCTCTGATCGAGCACCGACAGCTGTCGCTGGAACGACTTGATCGAGTCTCCGCCCCGATTGCCTCCCGCTCCACGGTGCCGGAGGACGGGGCCGATCAGAAGGGCGACCCACATCCCCACGAGAAACACGAGGACGAGAAGCGTGCTGAGATTCACCGGTGATCCCTGCCTTGTCGGGTACCGCTCGCACCGTGCTGCCGTCGACGTCGCGAGCGAGTGCTCGTCGCGCCGTCTGGCCCTGGTGATCTCCGCAGAACGGTCCCGGAATTGTGAGTACGGATGTGATGCGGTTTTGTTGCGAACGCTTCCTGCGCAGCGGAGATTGTTGCAGTTCTACTACCGGACGATACGCCGAAGCCAACGCGACGAGACGGATAGCGCAGTTGAACCGGTGTTCATCAGCTGTCGGCAGCGCCCGGATCTCTACGGAACGTGCCGGAGCGACCACCCGTCTTTTCCCAGAGCGCGACATCGCCGATCGTCATCGTGCGGTCCGCCGATTTGCACATGTCGTAGATGGTGAGCGCTGCGATCGACACCGCGGTCAACGCCTCCATCTCCACACCGGTGCGGTCCACGGTGTCCACCTGCGCCTCGATCTCGACGTGATCCTCCTCGATGCGGAAGTTCACGAACACCGAGCCGACCAGCAGCGGATGGCACAGCGGGATGAGGTCCGACGCCCGTTTGGCGGCCTGGATGCCGGCCACGCGGGCCACGGCGAGCACGTCGCCCTTGCTCACCGCGCCACGGGCGACCAGCGACGCCGTCTCCGACTTCATGTACACGCGTCCGCGGGCGACCGCCCGGCGGTGCGAGGGTTCCTTCGGGGTGACATCGACCATGCGGGCACGCCCGAGCGGATCGAGATGGGTGAAACCCAGATCGGCCATGGCTCCGCAGTCTAGGGGCGGGACCGAACAGCTCCCGGCACCCCCGCCGGCGCCGGCGGATCAGCCGCCGATCTGGCTCATCGACTTGGACGGGCGGATGAAGTGCACCTGGTTGATCTGGTGGCCCGCCCACTTGCCGCGCACCGCAGTACCGACCGCCTCGGCCAGCTCGTCATCGTTGGCACCGTTGCGCAGCAACGCCCGCAGGTCGTGGTCCTGCGTGGCGAACAGGCACGTGCGGAAGGCGCCCTCGGCGGTCAGGCGAACCCGGTCACAGCTCTCGCAGAACGCCTGGGTGACCGACGCGATGATGCCGATCTCGCCCTTGCCGTCCAGGTAGCGGAACCGTTCGGCCGGCGCAGAGGTGCGGGCCAACGGTTCGAGCGGGTACACCGCGCCGATGCGGTCCCGGATCTCGTCGTAGGACAGCACCTGCTCGTTGGTCCACGCCTGCTGGGCGTCGAGCGGCATGAACTCGATGAACCGGACGATCACGCCCTTCTCCCGCCCGAAGGCGGCGAAGTCCAGCAACTCGTCCTCGTTGACGCCCCGCATGGCCACCACGTTCAGCTTCACCGGGGCCAGGCCGGCCTCGAGGGCGGCGTCGATGCCGTCGAGCACCTTGTCCAGGCTGTCCCGCTTGGTGATCTCGGCGAAGCGATCCCGACGCAGCGAATCGATGGAGATGTTGATGCGCCGCAACCCGGCGCCGGCCAGCTCGTGGGCCAGCAGCCGCAGTGTCGCCCCGTTGGTGGTCAGCGCCAGGTCGACCCCGAGGCCGGCCAGCAGCTCGATCAACCGAGGGAGGTGCGCCCGCACCGTCGGCTCCCCGCCGGTGAGGCGGATCGACTCGATGCCGTAGCGCTCGACGAGCACCCGGGCGATTCGGTGGATCTCCTCGAAGGAGAGCACCTCCGAGCGCGGCAGCCACGCCATACCCTCCGCCGGCATGCAGTACGTGCAGCGGAAGTTGCACCGATCGGTGACCGAGATCCGCAGATCGCGGTGCACCCGTCCGAAGGAATCGACCAGTTCAGCCGCCATGGGCCGATGTTAGCGACAACGGTCAACCATTGACCTACGCGCCGGGATCGGGGCGGTGACGGACGCTCAGCCCAGGGCGAGCTGACGCAGGCTCTCGAGATGCTCGCCCGTGCCGAGCGCGATGACCACGTCGTCGCCGTGCAGCGGCGCCCGCAGGTCGGGGTTGGTGTCGAAGCTGCCGTCGCCGCGGCGGATGGCCACCACCGTGCAGCCGGAGCGCTCGCGCACCTTGCACTCGCCCAACGTGCGGCCGACGAACGGGGAGCGCTCGTCCAGCACGATCTCGGCGAGGCGCACCTCGAGCTCACGATCGTGCATGACCACGTCCAGGAAGTCCGCCACGTGGGGCTGGGTCACCAGCGCGGCCATCCGGGTGCTGGAGATGTGGTGGGGGTTGACGACCCGGTCGGCGCCGGCGTGGAACAGCTTCGGCTCGGCGTTGGCCTCGTTGGCCCGGGCCACGATGAACAGCTGCTTGTTGAGCGCTCGGGCCGACAGCGTCACGTAGAGGTTGGCCGCGTCGGTGTCCATCGCCACCACCAGCGTGGCGGCCCGCTCGATGCCGGCCTGGATGAGCACCGCGTCATGGGTGGCGTCGCCGAGCACCGTCTCCAGGCCGACCAGACCCAGCGGTTCGGGGGCCAGGTCGACCGCCACCACCGTCTGGTTCTGCTTGCGCAGCTCAGCCACCAGGTCCGCCCCGACCCGCCCCAACCCGCACACCACGATGTGGCCGTGCAAGCGATCGACCCGCTGTTGCATCCGACGCCTCCGCATCTCCTCCGACAACCGGCCCTCGATCACCACATCGATCATCGAGGTCAAGGTCAGCAACACCGTGGCCGTACCGAACAGTACGACACCGATGGTGAACGCCTTGAACGCCGAGGTGGGCACGTCCACCACCTCGCGGAACCCCACCGAGAACACGGTGATGACCGTCTGGTACAGCGCATCGAGCAGGCTCAGGCCGAGCAGCGTGTACCCCGCGGTCGACAGCGCCACCACCGCCCCCACCGAGCTGAGGCCCAGGCGCACGCGCATCCATGGCGAGGGGCGCAGGCTCATCCCAGGAGCAGCACGGAGACCTCGTCCCCGGCGGCCACCCCCTCGCCATCGGGCAGGACCACCAGCGCGTTGGCGGCGGCCATCACGGCCAGCTGGTGCGAGCCCTGCCCTCCTGCGTTGCGCACGACGTGGCGGCCGTCCACGTTGTCGGCCACGACGCGCACGAAGTGCGTCTTGCCGTCGGGCGTGCGGCGCAGCGCGTCGATCGACGTGGCCCGCACCGGGGCGCGGACCAGCCGACCGTCGGGATGGCCGGCCAGGCGGCGCAGGCCGGGCCGGGCGAACAGCTCGAAGCTCACCATCGAGCTCACCGGGTTGCCGGGCAGGCCGAACACCGGTGTGGCCCCGATCGTGCCGAACGCCAGCGGTTTGGCGGGGCGGATGGCGACCTGCATCCAGTTCATGCGGCCGACCTCGTCCAACACCCGCTTGACGAAGTCGAACTCGCCCATGCTCACCCCGCCCGAGGAGATGATGGCGTCACAGCCCCGCGCCGCCTCGGTGAACGCGGCGCGGATCAGCTCCTCGTCGTCGCGCACCAGGCCAAGGTCCACGCCGATGCCGCCCGCCGCCTCGACCAGCGCCAGCAACGTGATCCGGTTGGAATCACGGATCTGCCCCGGCTGCAGCGGGATCGGCCCCTCGATCAGCTCGTCGCCGGTCGAGATGACGCCCACCCGGGGCCGGGGATGGGCGGCGATGTCGGTCCGGCCGAGCGAGGCCAGCACCCCGATGTGCGCGGCGGACAGCACGTCGCCGGGCAGGAAGAGGCGGTCGCCGGGACGCACGTCGTCGCCCGCGGGGCGCACCGCGTCGCCCGCCGACACCGGCCGGTAGATCTCCACCGTCTCGCCGTCGGGCACCGCGTTGGTGTCCTCCACCATCACGACCGCGTCGGCCCCCGCCGGGATCGGCGCGCCGGTCATGATCCGCATCGCCTGACCCGGCCCGAGCGGCCGGTCGGCGGCACGGCCGGCGGCGATGGTCTCCACCACCGCGAGCCGGGCCGGGGTCGTCGGCGTGGCACCGGCCACCTCGGCCGCCCGCACCGCGTAGCCGTCGACCGCGGTGTTGGCGAACGGGGGCAGCAACTGGTCGGCCACCACCGCTTCGGCCAGCACCAGCCCCACCGCGTCGCGCAGTTCCACGCGCCTCGGAGCCAGCGCCGCACACCCTTCGAGCACCCGGGCTCGAGCCGCTTCCAGTTCGATCATGGCGGGGATGGTAGAAGGCCACCGCAACCCGGGAGCGGGTGCGGTGGCCTCCGGATCAGCTCAGGCGTTGCTTGGCGAGATCGGTGAGGAACTGGGTGAAGTCGGCGCCCAACTCGGGGTGCTCCATGGCCAACTCCACCGTGGCGCGCAGGAAGTCCTGCTTCTGGCCGATGTCGTAGCGACCCTCGGAGAACACGAAGCCGGACATGCCGTCGGCTCGTAGGAGGCGGTCCATGGCGTCGGTCAGCTGGATCTCGCCGCCCACGCCGGGCCGGATCTGCGCCAGGTGTTCGAAGATGGCGGGCGTGAACACGTAGCGGCCCATGACCGCCAGGTTCGACGGCGCCTGTTCGGCCTTCGGCTTCTCCACCAGACCGGTGATCTTGACCAGGGGCGAGCCGGCGGTGGCCGGCTCGTGCGCGGCGCAGCCGTAGGCGGAGATCTCCGAGAAGGGGAACTCCTTGAGGGCCACCACCGAGGCGCCGGTGTCCTGGAGGGACGCGATCATCCCGCGCAGCAGCACACCACCGTCGACCATGATGTCGTCCGGCAGCATCACCGCGAACGGGTCGTCGCCCACGTGGCGCCGCGCCATGGAGACCGCGTGACCGAGGCCCATCGGCTCCCCCTGGCGCACGAAGTGGATCTGGGCCTGCTCGCCGATCGCCCGCAGGGCGTCCACCTCGGCCGTCTTGCCCTTCGCCGCCAAGCGGGCCTCGAGCTCGAAGGCGCGGTCGAAGTGATCCTCCAGCACCTTCTTGTAGGGGCTGGTGATGATGAGGATGTCGTCGATCCCGGCGGCGACGGCCTCCTCGACCACGATCTGGATGGCCGGGCGGTCGATGACCGGCAGCATCTCCTTCGGCACCGACTTGGTGGCCGGCAGGAAGCGGGTGCCGAGGCCGGCGGCGGGGATGACTGCTTTGCGAACCTGGAGGGGGGAACTCACGCCAACCAGTGTGCCCAGCCGCAGCGAAAAGCGATCCCCCGGGCGCGCGATGCGGATGCAGGATCTGTTCTGGACGGGTTCCCCCGCGGGCCGGTCCCGCCGGCGGGGATTTCGGCAGTCCGGGCCGCTCCGCTACGCTGGCACTCGTAGGTCGCGAGTGCTAACGAAGGGTTCGCCGGCATGCCCACGTACGTCTACAAGTGCCTCGAATGCGCCCAGCAGTTCGACGTGCAGCAGTCATTCACCGATCCGACGCTCACCGAGTCGACCTGCCCGAGCTGCGGGACCACGCGCCCCGTGCGCAAGGTCTTCACCCCCGTCGGCGTGACGTTCAAGGGGTCCGGGTTCTACAAGACGGACAGCCGCGGGTCGAGCTCCAAGACGGCGTCGGCTGCGCCGAGCAGCGGTGACAGCGCTTCGTCGAGCACTCCTGCGGCATCGGGTGACAGCTCATCGTCGAGCTCCTCCTCGGGCAGCGGCGACAGCGGCTCGTCGAGCTCGACCTCGACCGGTTCCGGCAAGTCCAGCACCGCGCCCTCGGCGACCACCAGCTGAGCCGGCCGGTGGCGCTCGACCTCGTCCCCGCCGACCTCGCCGACATCGGCATCTTCGGCGGTTCCGGCCTCTACCAGCTGCTCGACGACGTCACCGAGGTGATGGTCGAGACGCCGTACGGGCCGCCCTCCTCACCGCTGCACATCGGCGTGGTCCACGGGCAGCGGGTGGCGTTCCTACCCCGCCATGGCGCCCACCACGAGTTCCCCGCCCACACCGTGAACTACCGGGCCAACGTCTGGGCGCTCAAGCACGCCGGGGTGAAGGCGGTGTTCGCGCCCTGCTCCGCCGGCTCGCTGCAGGCGGACATCCCGCCGGGCGACTTCGTGGTGGTGGACCAGTTCGTCGATCGCACCAGCGGTCGGCGCGACACGTTCTTCGACGGGCCCGGCGCCCACCACACCGCGATGGCCCACCCCTACGACGCCGACCTGCGCCAGCGTCTGGTCGACGCCTGCCGCACCTGCGGGGTCGCCGTCCACGAGCGGGGCACCGTGGTGGTCATCAACGGGCCGCGGTTCTCCACCGCCGCCGAATCCCGCTGGTTCGGCCAGATGGGCTGGCACGTGGTGAACATGACGCAGTACCCCGAGGCGGCCCTGTGCAACGAGGCGGGCCTGCCCATCGCCGGGGTGGCGCTGGTCACCGACTACGACGCCGGCCTGGAGGACGACCCGTCGGTCCCGGCGGTCACCATGGAACAGGTGTTCCAGTTCTTCCAGGACAACATCCACCGGGTGCGCGACGTGTTGTTCGCCGCCGTGGCGTCGTTCTCCGAACGACCCTTCACCTCGGGCGCCGATCATCGCTAGGCTGTCGCCGTGCCACCGGCTCCGGCCGGCCCGGCGCTGACTTCCCCCACCGTTGCCCTCTGCGGCCGCGCCCGGCGCGGCCCCCGGCGAAGCGCGTGCCATGTCGTCAGCACCGTTCCCTTCCGCCCCCGGCGCCCGGCGCGCCCCGTTCCGCGAGCTCGCCCGGTGGCGCCTTCCGCCGATCGGCACCCGCACCGCGTGGGCGGCGACGGTCGCGCTCGTCGTGATCACGCTGGCGGCGACGGTGCACGTGCAGCGTCGGGCCGAACGCGCCCGTCAGCAGTGGGGTGGCACCGCCCCGGTCTGGGTCGTGGCCGGGTCACGCCCCGCCGGCCACGCCCTCACCGGCGCCGATGTGCGCGCCGCTCGGGTGCCCATCGCCGTGCTGCCCAGCGGCGCCGTGCCCGCCGAGCACGATCCGGTCGGTGAGACGCTCGGCGCCGACGTCGTCGCCGGTGAGGTGCTGGTGACCGCCCGACTCGCCGGCGTGCTGACCGTGCTCGAGCTCGACCCCACCTCGGCGATGCTGCCCGGGGGCCCGCCGCCACCGCCGGGCCGGCCGATCGTGCTGCTGCTGGCGGACGCCGGCGCGGTCATCGACGCCACCATGGCGGCACCGGCCGGCGACGGGATGCCCGGCGGCGGGCCGTGGCGGGTTGCGGTGCCGCAGCGGGATGCGGCGCAGGTGGCGGCCGGTCTGGCCCGAGGCACGCTGGTGGTGGGCCTGGTCAGTGCTCCGACGCCACCGACGGGATGATGCGGGGCCGCCACCGGCGGGGGGCGTCGAAGTGGTGACCGACCACACGACCGGCCCGCAGCGAGGCGAGGAACGCCTGCGGCCCGTCGAAGTCGGGGATCTCGGCGTACGCCGCGCCGAGCGCCTCCGCGACGTGGGCGTCGCTGCCGGCGCCCACCGCGAGGCCGTGCTCGACCCCGAAGTGCTGCGCCTGCTCGTTGAGGTGCTCCAGCGACGTCTTGGCGTTGCGGCCCTCGATCGCATCGACCAGTCCGAGCCCGACCAGCTCGTCGATGACCGAGGCGCGCAGGCAGTTTCGCAGCGGATCGAACGGGTGCGGCAGGTACACGAGCCCGCCCTGGGCGCGGATGCGTTCGCACACCTCCACCGGCTGCAGCCCGCCGGGGATGCGCTCGGTGAGGAACAACCCGATGATCTCCCCGACGTAGGTCTTGACCTCCTCCCCCACGATCACCCGGCACGGCGCCAGCTGCTCGATGAGCTCGAAGCCGGCCCTGGTGGCGTTGTGGTCGGTCACGCACAGCACGTCGATGCCCGACGCCACCACCTGCTCGGCGAGCTCGTCGAAGGTGGTCGTCGAATCCCCCGAGTGCATGGTGTGGGTGTGCATGTCCACCCGCACCCACCCGGCGGGCTGCGCCTCGGCGAGGTGGGGGTGGCGGGCGACGGCCTCGGCGGTGGGTTGCACCGGATCAAGGTAGGCCAGCGGGCGGCGGCCGTGCAGCCCGGACCGGAAGAGACCGGTGGCAGGCGCCAAGCGGTCCGATCGACCCACTCAAGCTGCAGCGGACGTACGTCGACACCCGACCCATGCCTCTGGACCGCGACCGCAACCAGCCCTCGGCATCGCCGTTGACCGGCGGTTTCGGGGCGATCGATACCGCCGAGCCCGTCGACGGGCTCGGCGCGTTCAGCGTACGGGGCCGCTTCCTCGGCGACGCCATCGGCTGGGCGCTGGGCACCGCCCTGCTGCTCATGCTCGGCGTCGTCGGCGTCGCCGGCTATCGCCTGCTCTCCCATGCCGACACGGTGCACGCCCCGCTGCCCGAGTTCTCCGCCGAGGCCGCCGCGTGGCTGGCCGGCCAGCAGGAGATCGCCGTCTACAAGGACGGCACCATGCACCTGTACGGCGTGGTCGCCACCGACGCCGAGCGCCAGGAGATGATCGACATGGCCTCCCGGGTGCTCGGCGCCGAGAACGTGGACGCCGACCAGTACTACGTCGACGCCACCTCGGCACCACGCACCGGCTCGGCCACGATGCGCGTCGCCGACCCGGTCCTCTTCGAGTTCGACAGCGCCACCATCGCACCCGGGTTCGAACCGGTGCTCGGCTTCGTGGCCAGCCTGATGCAGCAGAACCCCGCCGTGGGCATCCGCGTCGTCGGCCACACCGACGACGTGGGCACCGATGCCGAGAACCTCCAGCTGTCCCAGGAGCGCGCCGAGGCAGGCGTGAGCGCCGTGGTCGCCCGGGGCGGGGACGCGGCCCGCATCACCGGCGAGGGCCGGGGCGAGACCCAGCCCATCGCCGCCAACGACACCGAAGAGGGGCGGCGGATGAACCGCCGGGTGGAGTTCGTGCTCTCCGGCCTCGGCGCCTGACCCACCGGCCCGCACCGCACGCCCACCCACCGAGCAGGACCCGGTTCGAAGCGCGGCGCAGGCGCCGACCCGGGCGCTAGCGTCCCGCGCCGTGGACGACTACTTCGCAGTACCCGAGGCCCTCGCCGTGCGGGTGGCGCCGCCGGTCATGACGGCCACCGTGACCGGGCTGTTCCGAGCCCTCGGGATGACCGACGCCCACGCCGCGCAGTGCGCCGAGACGCTGCTGTACGCCGACCGTCGCGGCATCGACAGCCATGGCGTGTCGAACATGTTCCCCTACTACGTGGCCGATCTGCGGGCCGGCCGGATCAACCCGACCCCCGAACCCAGGGTCGTACGGGAGACACCGGCGACCGCCACGCTCGACTGCGACCAGGGCCTCGGCCTGTCGGTGGCGGCGGACGCCATGCGGCTGGCCATCGCCAAGGCCAGCGCGGTGGGCATGGGCACCGTCGTCGCCGGGAACGGCCGCCACTTCGGTGCCGCCGCCTACCACGCCCACCTCGCCGCCGACGCGGGGTGCATCGGGCTGGCCATGACGGTGGGCGGGATCCAGGTGACCCCGACCTTCGGCGCCGAGCCGATGCTCGGGCTGAACCCGATCGCGGTCGCGGTTCCGGCCAGGGACCGGCCGCCGTTCGTGTTCGACGCGTCGATGAGCTCCGTCGCCGGCAACAAGATCCGCATCGCCAAGCGGCTCGGCCTCGACGTGAAGCCGGGTTGGATCGCGCAGGAGGACGGCACCCCGATCATGACGGCGCAGCCGGTGCCCGACCGCTTCCACATGTTGCCCCTCGGCGGCACGCGGGACCTCGGCTCGCACAAGGGCTATGGGCTGGCCCTCATCGTCGACATCCTGAGCGGTATGTTGGCCGGCACCGGCCCGGGCTTCGCCAACGTCGGGAACATCTCCCACCACTGCACGGCCTACCGCATCGATGCGTTCTGCGACCCCGACTGGTTCGCCGAGACCATGGCGGGCTACCTCGACGACCTCGCCGCCTGCCCGCCGGCACCCGGCGAGGAGCGCGTCGTGTACGCAGGGCAGGTCGAAGCGGAGACCGAGGCCGAGCGCACCCGCAACGGCATCCCCTACCACCGCGACGTGGTGCGCTACTTCGTCGAGCTCGCCCACGAGCTGGGGGTGGACACCGACCTGCCCACACCGGCCTGAGGGCCGGCGGGCGGAGGCCCGCTCAGCTGCCGGACAGCGCGATCTCGCCGAACACCAACGCCGCGCTACCGGAACCGCCCGGCAGCCACTCGATCTCCGCGCCCACCGCCACCAGATCGAGCAGCAGGCGGGGCAACGTCGACGCGATGGTCACCTCGCGAACCGGCTCGGCCAGCACGCCGTTGCGGATCATCAGGCCTTCGGCGCCCACCGAGAAGTCGCCGCTGGTGGTGTTCACGCCGGAGTGCAGCCCCGACATCGACTGCACCAGGATCCCGTGGTCCACCCCGGCCAGCAGCTCCTCGTAGGGCCGTGAGCCGGGGGCGACGGCCAGCGCCTGCGGCCCGACGCCGGGCAGCGAGCGGGACCCTCGCACCGCGGAGGCCGTCGATCGGGCGCCGGCCCGGCGCGCGGTGTAGCTGTTGTGCAGGAACGCTCGCAGCTCGCCCTGGTCGATGAGGACGTTGCGCCGGCAGGCCAGGCCCTCACCGTCGAAGGTGTCCGCCCCCATCGACCGGGGATCGGTCGGGTCGTCCACCAGCGTCAGCAACGGCGAGGCGATCGACTGACCCAGCCGGTCGGCGAAGGGCGTGCGGCCCTTCACCACCGCGTCGCCGCACAGCATCGAACCGATGATGGCCAGCATGGTGGCGGCCAGCTTCGGCTCGAGCACCAGCGTCAGCCGCTGCGAGGGGACCTGCCGGGCGCCGATCAGCCGCACGGCCTGGTCGGCCGCCTCCTCGGCGACGGCCTCGAGGTCCAGCCCGCCGGGCTGGCGGGCGACGTCGACGCCATAGCCCATGTGGGTCTCGGTCTCGTCGCCGGCCATGCACGACACCGACAGCCACGCGCTGGTGGCCCGACCCGCCGAACCGATCCCGGCGGTGGAGGCGAGGGCGAACTCGCTGGAGGAGTCGCCGTAGGACGCGACCCGAACGCCTTTCACCTTCGGCGACCAGGACCGGGTGGCCCGTTCCAGCTCGAGGGCGAGCTCCGTCTTGCGCTCGGTCGGGAAGGCGGCCAGCCGGTCGTCCCACAGCTCCTGCACGACGGCGGCGACACCATCCGGTTCGGCCAGGCCCTGCCACGGGTCGGCCTCGGCGAAGCCGGCGTTGTCGCGGGCGTCCTGCAGCGTCTCGGCCAGCACGTCGGCGTCGAAGGACCCGGCGTGGGCGAAGCCCTGCGCCATGCCGCCGTCGCGCTCGACGAGGACCCGCACCCCGACGCCGAAGGACTCCGCCGAGGTGAACGACTCGACCTGCCCCCCGTACGCCTTCACCGTGGTCGACACGCCACGGCCGACCGCCACCTCGATGTGCTCCCCGGCGCGCGCCTGGCGGGCGAGGCCGGTGGCGATGTCGGTCAGGTCGGCGCTCATGCCGCGGTCCCGCCCACGGTCAGGGCCGGCACCCGCAACGTCGGCGTACCCATACCGACCGGTACGCCCTGGCCGTCCTTGCCGCACGTGCCGGGATAGCCCATCGAGAAGTCGTTGCCGACGGCATCGATGGCGGCCAGCGCCGCCGGGCCGTTGCCGATCAGGTTGCCGTCGCGCAGCGGCTCGGTGATCTCACCGTGCTCGATGAGGTACGCCTCGGTCATGCCGAACACGAAGTCCCCCGATGCGGTGTTGACCTGGCCACCGCCCAGCTGCGCCACGTACACGCCGTGGTCGGTCCCCGCGATGATCGCCGCCGGATCATCGTCGCCGCCGTTGATGTAGGTGTTCGTCATCCGCACCATCGGCAGGTGCCGGTAGCTCTGGCGACGGCCGTTGCCGGTGGGCCGGCGCCGGTCGTCCCGGGCGCGGAGGTGGTCGTACATGAAGTCGGTCAGCACGCCCTGCTCGATGAGCACGTTGCGCTGCGCCGGCTGGCCCTCGTCGTCGTAGCCGAAGTAGCCCCACTCGCCCGGGAGGGTGCCGTCGTCGATGAGGGTGACCAGCGGGCTGGCCACCAGCTCGCCCTTGCGCCCGGCGAACACCGAGGCCCCCTTGTTGACCAGGTCCGCCTCGAGACCGTGACCGCAGGCCTCGTGGAACAGCACCCCACCGGAGCCACCGGCGATGACCACGGCCAGCGTGCCCGACGGAGCCGGGCGGGCGTCGAGCTTGCGCACCGCCCGCTCGGCCGCACCACGAGCCAGCTCATCCACGTCGTAGCGGTCGAACAGCTCGAAGCCGGCGACCCGGCCCACGCTCATCCGGCCGGTCTGCAGGCCCGCGTCGCCCTTGGCCACCGCCGACACCGAGAACGAGGTCTTGGTGAGGTCGTCCCCGACGAGCACACCGTCGGAGTTGGCGATCAGCACCCGTCGCCGCACATCGCCGTAGCGGGCGGCCACCTGGCTCACCGCCCGGTGGGCGGCGCGGGCGGCGTGATCGGCCCGCTGGAGCAGCGCCACCTTCTCGGCCTTGCCCACCGACGCCGGATCCACGGCGATGGCCGCAGCACGATGGGCCACCACCGTGCCCGCGGCCACCTGTCGCACCCCGCCCCCGCCGTCGCGGGCTGCGGCGGCCGCCACCCTGGCCGTCTCGAGCAGGCCCGGCTCGGAGAGATCGGCGGTGTGCGCGAAGCCGGTGGTGTCACCGACCACGACGCGGATGCCCGCTCCTCGGTCACGACCCGACACGAGCTCCTCGATCCGGCCGTCGTCGAGCGCCGCGCTCGAGCTGCGCACGTCCTCCACGAAGAGCTCGGCGAAGTCCGCCCCGCGCTGCAGCGCCGCGTCGAGGGTGCGGCGGATCAGATCTGGATCGAGCATCGGGCCTCCGACAGGTGGGACGACTGCCCGCCGCAGCACGCCGCCGCGGCAGGGCTCGGAGCCGGCGGAGCGGCCGCCCGGGCGAACGAATCGCCACGGCGGGATGGTGCACGGCACACCGACCGCCGTATCGTACCCAGCCGTGCCCTTGGAGCAGGGCCTACGGGCCGAGTTCGACCACACCGTCACCGACGCCGACACCGCCATCGCGGTCGGCTCGGGAGACGTTCCCGTCCTGGCCACCCCTCGGGTGCTGGCCCTGTGCGAGGCCGCCACGGTGCGGGCCCTGCACGGCAACCTCGAAGAAGGTCAGACCACGGTCGGCATGCGTGTCCAGCTGGACCACCTCGCCCCCACGCCGGTGGGCGACACCGTCCGGCTCGAGGCGATCGTGGAGGAGCTCGAAGGGGCGCGGGTGATCTTCAAGGTCACCGCCAACGACGTGCGCGGGCTCGTCGCTGTCGGCCGTGTGACCCGAGTGGTCGTCAATCGCGAGCGCTTTCTCGACAAGCTGCGGTGACGTCACCACTTTGAGTGGTTCATCCGGCGCGTGGGGGCCACGACGGGGCTAGGCTCCGACCGTGCTCCTCGTGCCGAGCGACGCCCGTCCGACCAAACGTCGACCGCCGTTTGCTCTGGTCGCGCGCATCGCGGTCAGCGCCGGGCTGCTCGTGGTGCTGTGGTTCCGGATGCCGCCGATCGACCTCGACGAGCTCATCCCGCGTTGGTCGCTGGGCAACATCGCCCTGCTCGGGGCCGGGGTGGCGCTGTTCCTGGTCAGTTACGCCTGTGGCGCGGTGCGCTGGCACCAGATGCTGCACCTGCTCGGCATCCGCGCCGAGCGGGGCCGTGTCCTGCGCCACACGCTCGCCGGCCAGTTCGTGTCGGTGGTCCTGCCCGGCTCGGTCGGCGGGGACGTGCTGCGGGCCCGTCGGTTGGCAGGAGAGGTGGGCGACGGGTCAGGGGTCGCCGCGTCGGTCGCCCTCGAACGGCTCACCGGCTGGGCCGTGCTGCCGCTGTTCACGGTCATCGGGTTCGCCATCAACGGCGGCCTCCGCCACGTGGGCCGGGCGTCGAGCGTGGCGCTGCTCGTCGCCCTCGCCACCTGGGGTCTGCTCGGGCTGCTGATGATCGCCGGCGGCCACCAGTCGCTGGGGCGCCGCTTCGGTTCCGCTGCCGCCGGCTGGCGCCGCATGGTCGGCACCACCCACCTCGGCATCGCCAGCCTGCGCCGCAGCCCCCGCGAGGGCCTCGAGGTCTTCGCCGCCGGCGTCTTGTACAGCCTGATGCAGATCTCCGCCGCCTACCTCGCCGCCCGGGTGCTGGGCATCGACCAAGTCGGGCCGACCGCCCTGTTGGTGTTCTACCCCGCGGTCGGCATCCTGCAGGTGCTGCCCATCGCGGTCGGAGGGCTCGGCGTGCGGGAGTGGGCACTGGCACTGTTCCTCAACCCGCTCGGCGTGCCGACCGAGCGCGCGGTGGCGTTGGGGCTGCTCCTGTACGCCCTGACGGTGGCGACTAGCCTCGCAGGCGCACCCGCCTTCGCATTGGGCGTGCGCAAGGTTCGCACCAATCCACCGGCTCAGGCGGAGCTCGTGGCCTGACCGTGGCGCTGGAGGGCCCATGGCCCAGATCGAGGACATCGACGACCGGCCCATCGCAAGCGCCGATGTCGCGCTCCTGCAGACGCCGGCACCCCGCCTTCGGTGGTATCGCGAGGTCATCACGACCGTCGTGTTCTACCTGATCTACTCGGCCATCCGGAACGAGTTCGGTTCCAACGCCGTCTCCCCGAAGGAGGCCTTGGCCAACGCCGATCGCGTGATCCGCGTCGAGCGGTTCTTCGGGTTGTACTTCGAGCCCGGCCTCCAGCAGTACTTCCTCGGCTGGGGCAGCCTGTTCATGCGGTTCTGGAACCTGTACTACGGCAGCCTGCACTTCGTGATCACCGGCGGGGTGATGGTGTGGTTGTACCGGCGTCACCCGGCCCGCTACCCGCGCTGGCGCACGACGCTGGCCTCGATGACGGGCCTCGCGCTGCTGGGCTTCAGCCTCTTCCCGCTGATGCCGCCACGGCTGCTGGCCGCGCCCGGTCCGTACGGCGGCGGCGACCTGCGCTACGCCGGGCAGTTCATCGACACGCTCGCCAACTTCCCGACCCTGTGGTCGTTCAACTCCGACACCATGCAATCGGTGTCGAACCAGTACGCGGCGATGCCGAGCCTGCACGTCGGCTGGTCGTTGTGGTGCACCCTGGCGATGCTGCCGCTGCTGAGACGGCGGTGGACCAAGGTGCTGTACCTGGCCTACGTCCCGGCCACCGTGTTCACCATCGTGGTGACCGCCAACCACTACTGGATCGATGCCGTCGGCGGCGTGGTGGTCTTCAGCGCCGGCTACCTCATCGCCGGCCAGCTCGAAGCGCTCAAGGGCGGTCGGCTGCGGGCCATCGTCTCCCGGAACGCACCCGGCACCCCCACCTCCCCCTCCGAGGACCCCTTCGACGACCCCGTCCCCGTCGGCTGACCCCACCGGCCGGGCTCGCCCTTGCCCACGCCCGCCGGGCTGACGCGAGCGGGCCAAAGGATCCGGCGGTCGCTAGCGTGATCTGAACTCGACCGAGAGGACGTCCGGCCTTTCATGCTGCTCGACACCGTGTCCTGCCCAGCCGATCTG
>JADLEF010000003.1 GCA_020846295.1 Acidimicrobiales bacterium | reverse complement strand
GTGTTGGGGAACGGCGACCTCGAGGGAGACCAGCAGATCGTGGCCGGCCGGGCCCCGGCCCTTGGCCCGCAGCACCCGCCCGTTGCGCGAACCCGGCGGGACCTTCAACCGCACGGTTGAACCGTCGAGGGTGGGAGCGGCGATCTCGGCCCCGAGCACGGCCTCGGTGTAGGTGACCGGGACGGTGACGGTGAGGTCGCGGCCCTTTCGCCCGAACCGCTCGTGCGGGGCGACCGACAACTCGAGCAGCAGGTCGCCGGCGGGCCCACCGTTGAGGCCGGGCTCCCCCTTGCCCCGCAGGCGGATGGTCTGACCGTCCTTCACGCCCGCCGGCAGCCGGGCCTTCACCTGGCGGGCGCCGACCGTGATGGTGGTCTCGATGCCGTTCATGGCGTCGGCGAAGTCCAGCGTCAGGTGGGCGTGGACGTCCTGGCCCTGGCGGGGGCCACCGAAACCGGGCCCACCCGGACCTCGACGGCCGCGGACGCCGCCGCCCCCACCGAAGATGCCGCCGAGGAGATCCTCGAGGTTGAGGTCCCCGCCGTCGAAGGTGAACGTGCCACCCCCACCGAACGGCCCGCCCGCCCCGCCCGGCGCGCCGCGGAACCCACCGCTGCGCGACAGGCGACGGAACTCGTCGTACTGCTTGCGGGTCTCCGGGTCGCCGATGACCTCCTTGGCCCTCGACACCTGCTTGAACCGTTCCTCGGCGGCGTTGTCGCCGGGGTTGCGATCCGGGTGCAGCTGCGCCAAGAGCTTCTTGTACGCCTTCTTGATGTCCGCGTCCGACGCCGTCTCGGGTATCCCGAGCACGCCGTAGAAGTCGGATTCGAGCCAGTCCTGTTGCGCATTCATAGTTGAGTCACCTCCACTCAACTTATCTGGTGAGACCTTCTATTCCGTCGACATCGCCGGACGCCGCGCCGAATGACCCCATCTCGGGGATCCGAAGGACCTCACCGTCACCGCAGGCGTGGTCCGCACCGAGGCCGAGTCGGCTCGGGCGGCGCGCCGCTGCCAGCATGGGCAGCATGACCGCTGTGCCCGATGACCGCTGCCCCGCCCCGGTGCGCCGGGCGAGCATGACCCAGCGTTGGGACAGCCTGACGTTCGTGCACTTCGAGTACGAGCCGTCCGACATCGCCGCCCTGCTGCCCCGGCCGCTTCGCCCCGACACCTTCGACGGCGCCGCCTGGGTGAGCCTGGTGCCGTTCGAGATGCAGCACGTCCGCCTCACCGGCTTGCCGCCGATCCCGGGCTGCTACCGCTTCTGCGAGACCAACGTGCGGACCTACGTCATCGGCCCCGATGGCACCCCGGCGGTGTACTTCTTCTCGCTCGACGTGCCGTCGCTGCCGGTGGTGACCGCGGCGCGGGTCGGGTTCCGCCTGCCCTACGAATGGTCGTCGATGGGCATCGAGCGCACCGGCCGGACCATCGGGTACCGCTGCCGCCGCCGCCTGCCCGGCATCCGGCTGCGCCGCTCGGCCGGCGAGGCGCCCTTCGAGGGACCGCGCCCGGCCAGCTCGATGCGGGTGCTGATCGGCGAACGGCTCGAGCCCGACGCGCTCGACGTCTTCCTCACCGCCAGGTGGGGCCTGCTCACCGCCCCGTCGCCCGGGGCCGTGCGCTACACGCCGGTCGAGCACGACCCGTGGCCGCTGCACCAGGCGGAGCTCACCGAGCTCGACGACACGCTGGTGGCCGCGGCCGGACTGCCCGAGCCGGACAACCGGATGATCGTGCGCTACTCCCCCGGGGTCGACGTGCGCATCGGGCTGCCGCGCCGGATCCCGGTGCCGGCCCCGGCGGCCGGCCCGGCCCGGCCCGGCGCCGGGCGCAGCACTACGCTGCGCTCGTGATCGACCCCATCGTCGACGTCGGCCTGCTGCAACGGGCGCTCACCTCCTCCCCTCCGATGCACGACGGCCGTCCGGTCGCGGTCGTGGACGCACGGTGGTACCTCGACGGGCGTTCCGGCCTGGAGGCCTACCGGCGCGGCCACATCCCCGGCTCGCGCTGGGTCGACATGGATCGCTGGTTGTCGACCAAGGGTGACCCGCCCGAGGGACGGCACCCGCTGCCCACGCCGGAGATCTTCGCCGAGGGCATGGCCCGCCACGGGATCGGCGACGACACGGTCGTGATCGCCTACGACGACCAGGCCGGCCTCGTCGCCGGTCGGCTGGTGTGGATGCTGCGCCGCACCGGCCACCAGGCGGCGGTGCTCGACGGCGGCCTCGCCGCCTGGAGCGGCCCGCTCGCCACCGGCGACGCACCGGATCAGGCGCCTCGGGCGGCGTTCACCGCCCGACCGTGGCCGGCGGAGCACTTCCTCGGCACCGGCGACGTGCAGCGGCGCGACCCGGCATCCAGCGTGCTCATCGACGCCCGGGCCGTCGAGCGCTACCGCGGCGAGACCGAGCCGATCGACCCGCAGGCCGGTCACGTTCCCGGTGCGCTGAGCGTGCCGCTCACGGGCAACCTCGGTGCCGACGGCCGCTTTCTGCCCGTGGCGCAGCTCGCCGAACGCTTCGCCCCCTTCGAGGGGCGGGAGGTCATCGCCTACTGCGGGTCGGGGGTGAGCGCCTGCCACAACCTGCTCGCCCTCGAGGCCACCGGGCGGCTGGGCCGGCTGTACGTGGGGTCGTGGTCGGCGTGGTCCTCGACGCCGGGCCTGCCGGTGGCCACCGGCGACGAGTCCGACTGAAACGGGCACGGCCGCCATACCGACTGGTATGACGGCCGTGGGTCCGGTCCGAAGGGCTCAGCGCCGCAGCGTCGGCCCGTCCTCGCACGCCGACCCGTCGCACCCCGACCCGTCACACGCCGACCCGTCACACACGGTGATCCCGTCGACCGAGCGACCCATCCGCTGGCGCCACCACGCGTGGAAGTGGACGGTGCCCAGCTCCGGAGCCGGATCGGTGAGGTTGGGGAAGTAGGTCGACACGTCGAGCCCGAGCTCCGCGGCCATGGCGACGCCCTCGTGGCGGGTCTCGTTGAGCACCCGGTCCTGCACCGCCGTCTCCCCGTACGCCTCGAGGATCGCCGCCGGCAGACCCGGCACCAGGCGCTCCATGTCGGGCGGGACGTAGTAGCGGACCCGGTTGCGGTACTGCGTCGGGCCCGTGGGCACCAGCACCGAGATCACCCGCAGGCCGTTGTAGTACTCGATCATCAGGTTCGGGTAGAACGCCGACCAGATCACCGACTGGGCGGGCATCGGCTCCCCCCGCCGCTCGTAGTACGAGCGCAGCCCGTCGAACCACGAGGTGTAGAACGGCGAGCGGCGGCCCTGCTCGGGCGACAGTTCGAGCACCTGCAGGTGCACCGATTCGCCGAACACCCACTCCAACGTGGAGCAATCGGCGAAGGACGCCAGGCCGGGATGGTACGGCGGCACGTGGTAGCAGTCACCGTAGACATCCATGAACGACTTCCAGTCGCCCTCGTACACCTCGTCCTCGGTGCAGACCAGGGACCAGTCGGAGAAGTCGAGCCAGTCCGAGCGGCCGATGGCCTCGAAGGTCGACTCGACCATCCGGAGATCCTCGGCGAAGGCCGCCCCCGCGGCACCTGCGCCGCAGAAGTAGCTGCCCCGCCATTCCCGGGACGGGAACGGCACGAGCCCCAGCCGGTCCCGTTGCTCCGCGCTGAGCTCGATGTCGCGGCCGCCGATGAGCGACCCGTCGCGCCGGAACGACCATTGGTGGAACGGACAGGTGACGCAGGTGTGGCTGACCCGCTCGCGGCTGCGCACCAACGGCCGCAGCGAGTGGGTGCACAGGTTGGCGAAGGCCCGGACCTCGCCGTCCTCGGCCCGGGTCAGCAGCACGCGGTCGTCGCTCTCGGCGCAGGCATGGCCGGGACCGTCGAGCAGCGACGCGTGACCCACGAAGAGTGGCCCTTGCGCCGGATGGAACAGACGGCTCCGCTCTGCGGCATACACCTCCTCGTTGCCGTAGGCATCGAGCCCGAGCGAGTACGCGTCCGGCCTCCCGTCGGGAAGGACCGGATCGTGAGAGCGGCGGAGCGAGGGGGGAACGATCACGGTGGGTTTCCTTTCGCGTCGAAACGCTACCGGCGCCGAGGTGTCGCGCCCTGTCTTTGCCCGCCGACATCGTGGCGCCCGAACCCGGCGCCGACCCAACGCCGCAGGTCAGAGGCATTTCGGGCGCGATCGGTCACATCCGGCCCAGCGGCGGCGTCGACCTGTTGAGCAAAGGAGACGACCGATGGACAACCAGGAGCTGTCGCGACGGGAGCCGTTCGACGTGGCCGTGGTCGGCGGGGGCGTGGCCGGTGTGGCCGCCGCCGCAGTGGCCGCCCGGGCCGGCTGCCGGGTGGTGCTGCTCGAGCAGCGCGGCCACCTCGGCGGCCGCGCCGAGACCACCGAGCGGGACGGGTACCACCTCAACGTCGGGCCTCATGCCCTCTACAACGAGGGCGCCGCAGCCCGCCTCGCCCGGCGGCTGGGCGTGCCGCTGCCGACCCACCCGCCGGTGCTCGAGCACGCCATGGGCCGGGTCGAGAACCGGCTCGAGACCTTCCCGCTGCGGGCGAAGGGCCTGGCCACGACCCGCTTGGTGGCGACGCGCGCCAAGCCGGAGCTCGGCCGCATCCTCGCCTCGGTGGCCGCCGGGCGGCGACGACCGGACGACGACCGCACCGTTGGCGCCTGGTTGGACGGCCTCACCGACCGGGCCGACGTGCGCCGCTTCCTCGCCTCGCTGGTGCGGCTCTGCACCTACAGCCATGCCGAGCACCTGCTCAGCGCAGGCGCCGCCTTCGACCAGCTGACGCTGTCGGCCCGCGCCGGCGTGTCCTACCTCGACGGCGGCTGGGCGACGCTGATCGACGGCTTCCGCGCCGCCGCCGTCGCCGCCGGGGCACAGGTGCGCACCGGGCGCAGCGTCCGGGCGTTGCGGCCCGCCGGCGGCGGCTGGGACGTGGTGCTCGGCGACGGCGACGGCCGGGTCGACGAGACCGACGGAGCGGTGCTGCGGGCCCTCGCGGTGATCGTGGCGGCGGGGGGACCGACTGGCGTCGAGCGCCTCCTCGGCCACCGGCCGGTGGGCTGGGAGCGACTCGGACCGCCGGTCACCGCGTCGGTGCTCGACGTGGGCTTCGCCGGCCTGCCGACCCATCGCTTCGTGCACGGCGTCGACCGCCCGTACTACCTGTCGACGCACACCCCGCCGGCCGCGCTGGCGCCCGCCGGCCACTCGCTGGTGACCGTCGCCCGCTACCACGCGCCGGACGAGGTGCTCGACCCCGCCTCGGTGCGCGCCGAGCTGAGCGAACATGCCCGACTGGCCGGCCTGCCCCTCGACGATGCGCCGCTGCAGCGCTACCTGCACCGGCTGACCGTTGCCCACACCATGCCCCTGGCCGAGCAGGGCGGGACCGCCGGCCGCCCGTCGGTGGCGGTGCCCGGGGAGGCCTCGCTGTTCGTGGCCGGCGACTGGGTCGGGCCCGAAGGTCTGCTGGCCGACGCCGCCGCGGCCAGCGCGGCGGCCGCCGCCACCGCTGCCGTCGCCCTGCTCGCCTCGGGTTCGGCGAGGTCCGGCCCGATGACCGTGGCCGCGCCCGGCCCGGCGACCGCTCTACGGTGAGGGGCGTGGTCGGTCAGCTCCGGGCGGTCCCGCCCTCACCAGAGGACAGCGATGGGGACGGCGATGGCGACGGCGTGTTCGTGGCCGAACGGGAGCGGCTCGTCGGCCTCGCCTACCGACTGCTCGGCTCGCTGGCCGACGCCGAGGACGTGGTGGCGGACCCCTCCCTGCGCTGGCGACAGGTCGACGTGGCCACCCTCGAGCGGCCGGCCGCCTACCTGACCACCATGGTCACCCGGCGGGCGTTGGACCGGCTGCGGCGGCAGGCCCGCCGCCGGGAGGACTACGTCGGGCCGTGGTTGCCCGAGCCGGTACCCACCGGGTCGGACCTCACCGACGTGGTCCGCGGGGCGGCGGGCACGGACCCGGCCGATGCGGTGATCCTGGCCGAGTCGCTGACCCTCGGTTTTCTCACCGTGCTGGATCGCCTCGATCCCCTCGAACGGGCGGCGTTCCTGCTCCACGACGTGTTCGGCGAACCGTACCGTTCGGTATCGGACGTGCTGGACCGGCGCGAGGACGCCTGCCGGCAGCTGGTGGCCCGGGCCCGCCGCCACCTCGCCACCGAGCACCGGCGGCGCCGAAGCATCGGACCGCAGCGGCAGCAGCAACTGCTGGCCGCGTTCGGCGCCGCGCTCGCCTCGGGGGATGTCGATGCGCTCCGCCGCCACCTGACCGAGGACGTCGTGCTGGTCAGCGACGGCGGCGCCAAGGTGCGCGCCGCGCGGCACCCGATCCTCGGCGCCCACCGGGTCAGCCGGTTCCTGCTGGGGACGAGCCGACGGCGGCCACCGGACGCGATGGTGACGCTGCTGAGCATCAACCACGAGCCGGCGCTCGTGGTGCACGACGGCGCCGGCGCGTCAAGGGCGTTCGTGTTCGAGACCGACGGGGAGCAGATCTCCGCCATCCGCGTCATCGGCAACCCCGACAAGCTCGGTGCGGTGAACCGGTTCCTGTGCGAGCGGTCCGGCGGTGGCAGTACCGTCGGCGCCCATGACCGCACCGACCGGCCCTGAGGCTCCCGAGGGCATCGACCTCGCCAACGTGGAGGCCTGGTACCGGGCCAACATCGCCGGGGCGGCACCGCCGTTGCACTTCGAACGGTTGGCCGGCGGCCACTCGAACCTCACCTACCGGGTGACCGACGCCAACGGCGCCGTCACCGTGTTGCGCCGCCCGCCGATGGGCGAGCTGCTGCCGTCCGCCCATGACATGTTCCGCGAGTACCGGGCCATCAGCGCGCTGGCCGGCACCGGGGTGCCGGTCGCCCCGTCGCTGGGGTTCTGCGACGACCTCGGCGTCACCGGCGGCCGCTTCTACGTGATGGGCTTCGTGCAGGGCAGCGTTCTGCACGACCACGCCGACGTCGAGGCCCACCTTCCCGAGCGGTTGCGGGACCGGGCGGGGCGCTCCCTGATGGAGGTGGCGGCCGCCATGCACGCGCTCGACATCGACGAGATCGGGCTGGGTGATCTCGGCAAGCGGGAGGAGTACGTCGGCCGGCAGATGAACCGCTGGTACCGCCAGTACCAGGCGTCGCGTGGTTCCACGCCGTTGATGGACGAGCTGTTCGAGCGGCTGTCGGCTCGAGTGCCGGCCCAGCAGCGGGCCTCGCTGGTGCACGGCGACTACCGGATGGGCAACACCATCACCGCGGCGGACGGGAACGTGGCGGCAGTGCTCGACTGGGAGATCTGCACCCTCGGCGACCCGCTGGCCGACGTCGGCTACCTGCTGGCCATGTGGGCCGAGCCCGGCGAGACGGTCACCACCACCGCGACGTGCCCCTCCGCCCTGCCCGGCTTCCCGTCGCGGGCGGAGCTGCTCGAGCACTACGGCCGCCACTCGGCGCTGGACCTGTCCGACATGCCGCTGTACGTGGCGTTCTCGTTCTGGAAGGTCGGCTGCATCAACCAGGGGGTGTGGGACCGCTACGACGCCGGTCAGAAGGAGGCCCACGACGTGGACGTGCCCGCCATCCGGGCGTCGGTGGACCGCCTGGCCGAACTGGCCGACGAGGCGCTGCGCTCGCTGTGATGCCCGGGGGGCCGGTGGGCCGTCAGGGCCGTCAGACGGAGGCGGTGGCCGGCACCCGGTCCACGGTCCGACGGCGCCCGAGCCCGGATTGCTGCCAGGCCGCGAGCAACGCCAGCGCCATCATCGCGCCGGCCAACCCGAAGGACATCCCCGCCCCGAAGCGGTCGTAGACGGGGGCGATCAGCAGTGCGGCGAGCGCCGCGGTGGACATCTGCACCGACGACAACAGCCCCTGCCCGGAGGCCATCTCGTGCTCATCGCACTCGGCGGCCACCGTGGCCTGGGACGCCGGCATGCCGAGCCCGTCGATCACGGCATGGATGGTGGACACCACGGCCAGCGTGATGGGCACGCTCAGCTGCCCGTAACTGATCATGAACGGCACGCCGGCGAAGCCCGCCACCAGCCCGATGCGCAAGGGGCCGCTGCGGTCCGCCAGCCGGCCGGCGAAGGTGGCCACCAGCGCCATGGGCACGCCGAAGCACGCCAGGGTGACCCCGATGAACCGGGTGCTGGCCCCGAGGTCGGTCAGGTAGCGCGCCCACAGCGTGTCGAACACCCCGATGGCGAAGAACGTGGCTGCGCCCAGGGCGAGCCCGGCCCGCAGGCGGCTGCGACCCAGCAGCCGGCGGAGCACGCCGCGATCGGCCCGGGCGGTGGCCACCGACGCAGCCGACACCGGCCAGCGGGTGCGCAGCACCAGGGGAAGGCAGATCACGATGGCGGCCGCGAAGCACCCGAAGGTGACCGCCACCCCGAAGCGGTCGGCCACCTCGGCACCGATCGGGGCACCGAGCACGAAGCCGGTGACGTCGGAGGCGAGGAACCGGCCGAGCACCAGCCCGGCCTGGTCGGGGTAGCGGGCGACCAGCAGCTTGCGGCCGGCCGGGTAGACCGCACCGATGCCGAGGCCGGCGATCGCCCGGCCGCCCGCCACGGTGATCAGCTGCCCGCCGAGGCCGACGACGATGTACCCGACGGCGGCGACCACCGCCCCGCCGGCCAGCAGCAGACGTGCGTGGCCCCGATCGGCGAAGCGGGCCAGGGCCAGCTGCGACACCAGCCCGGCCCCGAAGGAGGCGGCCACCACCACGCCGAGGCTCCAGTCCGGGAGGTCGGCCGCCTCCTGGATCTGGGGGAGCAGGGCGAAGATGGCCCCGTTGCCCGCGGCGAGCAGAAAGCTGAGCACGAACAACACGACCACGGCGGCCAAGCCTACGGGCCAGCCTGCACCGCCCGGCTTCGAATTCATCGAGCTTGGCTAAGCTAGGACCATGACGACCCGGGTGGTCAACACGCATGAGGCCAAGTCCCTGCTTTCGGAGCTGATCCGCGACGCCGAACAGGGCGTCGAGGTCATCCTCGCCCGCAACGGGCACCCGGTGGCGCGCATCGTGCCCTGGCGGGCGGTCAGACCCCGGCGCGAACCGGGCGCCTGGGCCGGCCGCGTCGTCATCCGGGGCGACATCGTCGGCCCGGACGACGACGTCGCCGCCGCCTTCGACGAGTCGTCCACCGCCGGGCTGCCGTGAGGGTGTTGCTCGACAGCCATGTGGCGCTGTGGTGGCTGAGCGGCGACGCCGCCCTCGGCCAGCGGTGCCGGGCCGCGGTCGCCGAGGCCGACGAGGCGTTCTTCAGTGCCGTCACGCCCTGGGAGCTCGGGATCAAGCGGGCGCTCGGGAAGCTCGACATGCCCGACGGGCTGGTCGCCGAGCTCGAACGCGGCGGCTTCGTGGCGTTGCCCATCTCGGCCGCGCACGCCGAACGGGCGCCCGCGCTGCCCCCTCACCACGGCGACCCCTTCGACCGGATGCTGATCGCCCAGGCCCAGCTGGAGGCCCTGACCCTGGTGACTGCGGACGTGTCCTTCGCCGCCTACGACGTCGCCACGGTGGACGCCCGGTCCTGAGCCCAGCCGCGCCGCCGCTACGCGAAGCCGGGCGGGGTCGGGCAGGGGCCGACGAGCTCGGCCACTGCGGCGGCGAAGGCCAGCGCGGTGCGATCGTGCAGGTACGGGCCGACGATCTGCACGCCCACCGGCAGACCCGACGCCGCCATACCCACCGGTATGACAGTGGCGGGCAGGTAGCACGCTCCGGCGGGGGCCATCCACCGGTTGAGCTCCCAGTAGTTGCGCGGGCCGGCCTCGGTGGTGACCGTGCGACCGGCCATCGGCTCGGAGTGGTCGTGCCGGATCGCCACGCAGGGCATGACCGGCAGCAGCAGGATGTCGAACGACTCGAAGAACCGCTCGAACTTCAGCCGCATCTGCAGCCGGCTCTCGTTGTTGGACAGCCACTGGCGGTGCCGCATGGCGGTCTGGCGCTTGGTCAGCGCGATCGGGTTGTCCCCCGTCGCCCGGGCGTACTCCTCCAGCGTGTTCGGGTCGGTCCCACCGGCCAGCGCCGCGTTGAGCAGGGCGAAGAACCGCTCGACGACCTTCTCCAGGGTGAAGCCCGGCCGGGCGGCACGGTCGACCGCGCACCCGGCGCCGTCGAGCCGGTCCGCCATGCCGTGCAGCACGGCGGCGACCTCGGGATCGAGCGGACAGGCGTCGTCGTCGAACCAGGCGGCCACCCGGAACCGGCCCAGCTCGGTGTGGCGGGGTTCGGGCAGCTCGAGGCGCCAGGCCGGGCCCTCCCACCGGTTCGGCCCGCTCATCAGGCCCAGCGCCAGGTCGAGATCGGCCACGGTGCGCGCCATCGGCCCGGCGACCGCAAGGTCGGCCAGGGTGAGCGATCCGGGCGGACCGGGGATCTGGCCGTGGGCGGGCACGATGCCGTAGCTCGGCTTGTGGCCGTACACGCCGCTCATGTGCGCCGGCAGCCGGATGGACCCGCCGATGTCCGAGCCGATCTCCAACGGGGTGAACCGGGCGGTGAGCGCGGCGCCGGACCCGCCGCTCGAGCCGCCGGGGGTGCGCTCGAGGTCCCACGGGTTGTTGGTGGTCCCGAAGACCTCGTTGTAGCTCTGCATGTCGCCCGCGTAGATGGGCAGGTTCGTCTTGGCCCAGATCACCGCGCCCGCCCGCCGCATGGCCGCCACCGGCCAGGCGTCCTCGGTGGGCACGTGGTCGGCCAGCTCGGGCGCCCCGGAGGTGGTGCGCAGACCCTTGGTGGAGAGGCTGTCCTTCACCGTCATCGGCACGCCGTGGAGCGGGCCGAGCGGCGCGCCGGCGCGCACGGCGGCGTCGGCCGCGTCCGCCGCGGCGTAGGCGGCGTCGAGGTCGCGGGTGACCACCGCGTTGATGGGGCGGTCGAGGCGATCCACCCGTTCGACGAAGTGGGTGAGCGCCTCGCGGCTCGACGTCTCGCCGCGGGCGATCGCCGCGGCGAGCTCGATGGCGGACAGGTCGTGCAGGGCTGTCCTGGCCAAGGTCTACACGAGTTGCAGCAGCCATGATCGCCCACCGCCCGGCATGGGGTAGGGGCCCCATGCTCGGGAGGAGGATGGGGTTGGGGCCCCATCCGGGAGCGGCGAAGCCGCCGGCGAACTCAGTCGAACACCACGGGCAGGTGCCGCGGTCCGCGCACCTGCCCACCGGACCAGGTGACGGCGTCGGGATCGGCGAGGCGGAAGCGCGGGATGCGCTCGAGCCACGTCTCGATGGCGATGCGCATCTCCATGCGGGCCAGGTTCGAGCCGGCGCAGCGGTGGATGCCGGCACCGAAGGCGATGTGGCGGTTGTGCTGGCGCTCGATGTCCACCTCGTCGGGGTTCTCGAACACCTCGGGGTCGCGGTTGGCCGAGGGGAAGGCGAGCAGCACCCGGTCACCCGGCTGCATGGTGCGCCCGCCGACGGTCACCTCTTGGCGCACGATTCGGGCCATCGTGACCGGCGAGTAGGCCCGCAGGAACTCCTCGATGGCGACGGGCAGCAGGCCGGGGTCGGCCACCAGCTTGGCGGTGTCGTCCGGGTGGGTGGCGAGGTGCCACAGCGCCGAGCCGATCGAGCTCCAGGTGGTGTCGATGCCGGCGATCAGCATGAGCGACACGTTGGCCTCGACGATGTGCATGCCGAGCGGTTCGCCGTCGATCTCCTGGGACAGCAGCCACGAGATCAGGTCGTCGCCCGGTTCGGTCTTGCGCCGCTCGATCTCCTCGCGAAAGAAGTCGTTGATCAACAGGCGGTACTTCTCGCGCAGCTCGGGGTCGGTGAGGCCGAGCTCCAACACGCCCTGGACCCATTCGGTGAAGTCGTCCGCCCGCTCCGGGTCGATGCCGAGGATGCGGGCGATGATGCGCGGCGGCAATTGGCGGGCGTAGCGCTCGGCGGCGTCGACGCGACCGTCGGCGATGAACTCGTCGATGAAGCGGTGGCACAGCGCACGCGTGCCCTCGGCGTAGCGCTCCACCGCCTTGGGCGAGAAGACCGGCAGCAGGATCCGGCGCTCGGGGGTGTGCTCGGGCGGATCGGAGGCGATGACCGACCGCCGCCGGTTGCCGTGCTCGTCGTAGGTGGCCGGGATGGGCGCCACCGCGATCTCGATGGAGGAGAAATGCTCGACATCGTGGGCGATGGCCTGGATGTCCTCGTAGCGGGTGGGAAGCCACGAGCCGCCCCACCGCTCGGTGTGCGCCACCGGGTCGTGCGCCCGCAGTGCCGCCATGATCGGATACGGGTCCTGCACGAAGGGCCGGGAGAAGATGTCGTAGTCGTTGGCCCAGTCGAGCTCGTGCACCGCGGCGTCGGTCATTGGCGGATCCCTCCCTCAGCGCCCTCCCGTGACGGGCGACACATACAGTGTAGGCGCGGGAGGCGCCGGACCGTCATCGACCAGACGCGTAGCATCGGCGCATGGCCCCCACCTCGGCGTTGACCTCGATCGCACCCGGCGTGGCGGCATGGCTCGGCGAGGGGGGGTTCGGCCGACCGAACGCGGGCGTGGTGGTCGACAACGACGGCCTCACCCTGGTGGACACGTTGATGGTGCCCTCGCAGTGGGAACCGTTCGGCGAGGCGCTCGATGCGCTCGGCCGGCCCATCCCCCGGGTGGTGCTGACCTCATCGCACATCCCGTTCGTCGGCGGGACGGGGCGCTTCTGGGCCGCGGCCTTCTACGGCACCCGGACCGCATCGGACCAGCTGGACCTGCCGCCGAACGTGGCGGGCTACCGGCGCCTGCTGCCCGACTTCGCCGCCGAGTTCCCCGACGAGCTGGGCACCCGGCCGGTCTCGCACACCGTCGAACGGGACGTGGCGCTCACCGAGGCGGTGGTGGTGCGGGTGACCAGCGGCCAGTCGGCCGAGAACCTCGTCGTCGAGGTGCCGGGCGCCAACGTGTTGTTCGCGGGGGCGATGGCCTGCTTCGGGTCGGCGCCGCTGGCCTTCGACGGGGACCCCGCGGCATGGGCGGGCGCGCTGCGGCAGTTCGCCGTCGCCGGCCGGGTGGTCGTGCCCGGCCACGGCCCGATCGGCGGCGCCGACGACCTGCTGGAGCTGGCCGGCTACCTGGAGGCGTGCGCCGCGGGCTCGATCCCGGCCGGGCCGTGGGATCGCTGGCGGGACCGCCACTTCGACCGGGTCAACCTGGAACGGGCGGCCATGCTCGCCGCCGGGGACCTCCGCCCGCCGCCCTCGTTGCTCGCCATGTTGGGCCTCGCCTGAACCGGCCCCGACGCGCAGCGACGCGTGCCCAGGGCACGCGTCGCTGCGGTTCGTCCCGAAGGGATGGGCTCAGACCAGCTGGGCCTTGACCTTGGAGAGGGCCTCGTCCTCGGACACGTCGAGGGCGAAGCTGAGCTCGGACACGAGCACGGACTGCGCCTTCTGCAGCATCGACTTCTCGCCGGCGGAGAGACCCTTCGACGCCTCGCGCAGGGCGAGGTTCCGGACGACCTCGGCCACCTGGTAGACGTCGCCCGACTTGAGCTTCTCCTGGTGGTTCTTGAAGCGTCGGCTCCAGTTGGCGGGCTCGCGCACGTCCTTCTTGGCCAGCAGCTCGAAGAGGTCCTCGACATCCTCGGTGGAGATGGGCAGGCGCATGCCGACCTCCTCCGCCTTCTCGGCCGGGACGGCGAGGGTCAGGTCACCATGCGCCATCTTGAGCACCAGGTACTCCCGGGTCTCCCCAAAGGCTTCCTTGGATTCGACCCGCTCGATGACGGCGGCCCCGTGGTGCGGATAGACCACCCGATCGCCTGGCTTGAAGGGCAATGGAACTCCAGAGATCTCGCAGTTCGGCCCCGGGACCCCGATCCCCAGGGGGTTCGGGCCGGAGACACCATGGTAGAGCCTGTGGACGGGCAGTGTCCGATCCACGCCAGGCGCGACGACGATCACTGTTCGCAGAGCCGCTCCGGCAGGTCACGCATAGGCGCGGAAGATGCACTCGGCGACGCAGCTCGGCTTCGACGCCCCCTCGACCTCGTAGGTCAGCTCGAGCACGTACTGCACGCCGCCGGCCACGTCGTCCACGCTGAGCAGCTTGGCGCCCATGCGCACGTTGGCGCCCACCGGCACCGGCGACATGAAGCGGACCTTGTTGGCTCCGTAGTTGACGCCCATCGCCACGCCCTTGATCTGGAGGGCCTCGGCCATGAGCATCGGTGTGAGCGAGAGGGTCAGGTACCCGTGGGCGATGGGTCCGCCGAACGGCCCGGCCTTGGCCCGCTCGACATCGATGTGGATCCACTGGTGGTCGCCGGTGGCATCGGCGAACAGGTTCACCTGCTCCTGGGAGACGGTGTGCCACTCGGAATACCCGAGGTGCTCGCCCACCTTCGTCTTGAGTTCGTCCAGACCGTTCACGACTGTTGCCATGGCTCCATCGTTGTCGGCGCGCCACCTTGCCGTGAAACCAGCGCGGCGGAGCTCCGGTATCAGGAACCGGCATCGATCACTCAAGTTGATGACGCTGACGTGCCGATACCTCATCCACACAGGGTGCGCACTGGAACGTCGTGTGCGCACCTAGACTGCAACGCGCGCGGCGTGCAGCGGTTCGTCCGCGGCCCGGGAAGGGTCACGGCGGATCGATCGTTCGGCCGCGTGCTGATTCGAGTGTCGTCCGCCCGACCAAGGGGAATACCGAGTGGTCGTGATCAAGTACGCGTTGGCCGGGTGCCTGGTAGCCCTCGGCATCTTCGCGTTCTCGAAGCGCGACGCCGTGCTCGCCGCCTATGAGTGGGATCCGACCATCGACAAGACGCTCATCCCCTCCTTCGACCCCAAGGCGGTCGCCGAGGAGCATGCGCTGCCGGTGCCGGAGAGCGACATCGAGGTCAGGCTGGGGCCCGACACCCGCGCGGTGGCCGTGCCCACGGTGGTGCCCGCCACCAGCACCTCGGCCCTGCCGATGCAGGGAGGCAAGGCTGCGCTGGAGGGTCAGGTGATCGGCCCGGACAGCGCGCCGATCCCGGGGGCCACCGTGCGCATCGAGCGCTTCGTCGGTGACGACGTCGTCACCGTGGACGTGGCGACCAACGCCACGGGGCGCTGTGCGGTGAACCAGTTGCTCGGTGGCCGCTACCGCGTCAGGGCCTGGCGGGCGCCCACCTTCGCCCAGCTCGGTTCCGAGGTGACGTTCCTGGCCGATGGCGACCGCAGGGCGATGCGGTTGCAGCTCGCCGCACCGAACGACATCGACATCAGCGCCTCAGCCACCGCGTCCGCGGTGATCGTCGGGCAGCCGACCACCGTGACGATGCGAATCCTGACGCCGGTGGTCAACGGCAACGGTCAGGTCGACATGGGCGGTCGGGCCAACGACCTCGTCGTCGCCACCGGCGGCGGCGTGCTCATCGGCCAGAGCGGCCAGGCGACCAGCAACGCCGAGGGCACCGCCACCTTCACCTTCCAGTGCGTCCAGGTCGGCGCGGGCAGCGTGACGATGCAGACGCCGTACTACAAGGAGACCGTCGACATCACCTGCCTGCCGTTGCCGACGACCACGACCGCGCCGCCAACGACGACCACCGTCGCCGGCGCGACCACCACGACGGTCAAGGTCGGCTGATGCTCGCCCGCTCCACCAGCGAGAAGCTCCATCGGGGCCGGCGTTCCCCGCTGGCGTGGCGCGTGCTGCGCCGTGGGTCCAAAGCGCTGACCATCCTCGTCATCGCCGGCGTGCTGGTGCCGCTGGTTTCGGGGGGTGTGGCGCTGGGCACGCTGCTGTTCGTGCGCTTGCCGGGCAGCCTCCCGGAGAAGAAGCCGGTGTTCGAGGCCCTGCCGAGCACCGTCTACGACGCGGCGGGCAACAAGCTGGCCGTGTTCTCCGACTTCGATCTGACCGTGCCGATGACCCAGCCGGACGTGCCGGAGGTCCTCAAGCTGGCGGTGGTGGCGGCGGAGGACCAGCGCTTCTACGAGCACCACGGCGTCGATCCGCAGGGCGTCGCCCGCGCCGCGTGGGTGAGCTATCAGGGTGGCGAGATCCTGCAGGGCGGATCGACGATCACCCAGCAGTACATCAAGAACGCCTACCTCAACTTCGACGTGAAGTTCTCCCGCAAGCTGCGAGAGGCGATCCTCGCCACCCAGCTCGAACGGCAGATGACGAAGGACGAGATCCTGTTCAACTACCTGAACACGATCTACTTCGGGTCCGGGGCCTACGGCGCCGGCGCGGCGGCGCAGTCCTACTTCTCGAAGCCGGTCTCCCAGCTCAACCTGTCGGAGGCGGCGACCCTGGCCGGGGTCATCCCGTCGCCGACGGCATGGTCGCCGCGGGTCAGCCTCGAGGACGCCGAGTTCCGCCGGCAGCTCGTGCTCGACACCATGGTCCAGGTCGGGTTCGTCTCCAAGGCCGAGGCGGACGCGGCGAAGGCGCTGCCGCTGTGGCTCGTCACCGACGGCGCCCCGCCGGGGCCGGTGACGGCGGTGTCGCCCGCGCCGGAGAAAGGCGCGTTCTCGAACCCGTACTTCGTGGACTACGTCCAGGAGGAGCTGCTGCAGAAGTACGGCGCCGAGACGCTGTACCGCGGCGGTCTGCGCATCGACACCAGCCTCGACCCGACGATGCAGCAGCTCGCCCAGACCGCGGTGAGCGACCGTCTCGCCTCCTACGACCCATCCGTCGAGATGGCGATGGCGGTGGTCGACCCCCGCAACGGGCTGGTGAAGGCGATGGTCGGTGGCCGGGACTACAACGTGAGCCAGGTCAACCTGGCCACCGGTGGCTCGCTCGGCATGCAGCCCGGATCGTCGATGAAGTCCTTCACCTTGGCCGCCGCCTTCGAACGCGGCTACCGGCCCGAGTCCTCCGTGCCCGCCCCGGCGATCTACACGGTGCCCGGCTGCGACGGCGAGGGCTGCCAGATCAAGAACTCGGAGGGATCGGGGTACGGCTCGGCGTCGCTGCGGGTGGCCACGTCGAGCTCGATCAACACCGCCTATGCCAGTCTCGCCTACGAGATCGGCGTCCCGGCGGTGGCGGAGATGTCCCATCGCCTCGGGGTGCGGTCCATCACCCCGGACCGCGACTACGGCTTGAGCCTCACGCTCGGCGCCTACGAGGTGTCCGCGCTCGACATGGCGTCGGCCTACGGCGCCTTCGCCAACAAGGGCATCCGCCAGAACGTGACCGGCGTCGTGCGGGTGACCGACAAGACGGGCCAGGTCATCGAGGACAACAGCTCGCGGCCCGGCACCCGGGTGCTGAGCGAGGCGGTGGCCAGCAACGTGACCGACGTCCTGAAGGGCGTGATCACGGGCGGCACCGGGCGCAACGCCAACATCGGGCGGCCGGCGGCCGGCAAGACCGGCACCACCGACGACTACCACGACGCCTGGTTCGTGGGCTTCACCCCGCAGCTGTCCGCCGCGGTGTGGATGGGCCACCGGGACGAGGTGCGCTCGCTCGGCGGGGTGTCGGGCGGTAGCCACCCGGCCACCGCCTGGGGCCAGTTCATGCGCCAGGCCCTCAACGATCAGCCCGTGATCGACTTCCCGCCTCCCGGCCAGCTGGCCTCGGCGGCGGATGTGGCGGCGGCGGGGCCGGCCACACCGTCGGCGGGCAACAGCAAGGGCGTCGGCCAGGACGGGCCGGCCAGGTCGACCGATGGCGGGTTCGGCAAGGCCAACGAGGACGTCACGCTGCGTCCCGGCTCCCAGGATCAGCTCGCCGAGACCCCCAACGACTGCGGGGGTCCATGTCGACTGTGATCGCCCGCACGACCCTGAATTTGCCGTACGCTGCTCGACGGCGTGACCAGTCCCGTCCGGGACGCCGACCCTGAGGATCATCATGAGCCCGCCCCGAGAACACCCAGGATCCGACGCCTCCTTCGCCGACTCGTCACGTTTCAGCGAGCTGCGCTCCCGGCTGGCCAACCGCACCGGCAACGGCTCGGGCGCCGGCACCGCCGAGCTGTCCATCGACGACGTGCTCGGCGGTTCGCTGGATGCGCCACGGGGCCAGGGCACCACCACCGAGGAGGTGTCGGCGGCCGAACTGCTCGACTGGTTCGAGGCCCCGGCCCACACCGTTGCGGTCCCGCCGCGGCCCGACAGCGGCGATCGCCTGCCCGTCCTGGCACAGCCGACGGCGCTCGTCGAGGGTGACGCCGCCGCCGAGGCCACCCCGACGGTGGTGCGGCCGAGCGGCCCGCGCAACCGCTACCACCGCCGCCGCTGGGGCGCGGCCCCCTTCGTCAAGCCGTCGGCACGGCGCAGCCGACGCAAGCGCCGCCGTGACTACCGCCAACTCGGTTTCGTCGAGCTGACCCCGGAGAAGCTGCGCCTGCGGCACCGCATCCTGCCCCGCACCGTGCTGGGCGCGTCGATGCTGCTGGTGGCGCTGGGCGTGGGCGCCGCGTTCTCGGGGGCGTCGTTCTACGCGTACTACGACTGGCGCACGAGCCAGAGCGAGGCGCAGAACAAGTCCTTCGCCGAGGACTTCCAGCTGACCTTCACCAACGCTCAGGAGCAGCTGCAGCTGACCCGCAACCAGGCCATCGAGGAGATCAACGGCAGCCTCGAGCCCCTGCGGACCTGGGCGAACGACTCCAACGCGGTGGCCGAGCTGCCGGCCAAGGTGGGCGGTGGCGTGTTCTTCGTCCGCACCCTCGATCCGGCGGGCAAGCCTTCGGTCGGCACCGCGTTCGTGGTGTCCTCCAGCCCCAACGAATCGTTGCTGCTGACCAGCTACCAGGTCGTCGCGGCTGCCACAGCGAAGCCGGCGCCGACCCTGACCATCGAAAAGGGTGGGGACAGCTTCACCGGCGAGGTGTGGGCGTGGGACGCCGCCCACGACATCGCCCTGCTCAAGACGAGCCGGGGCAGTCTGCCGCAGCTCGAGTGGGCGTCGGACGCCGAGCAGGCCCAGACCGCCGGCAAGCGGGTGTACGCGATCAGCGGTTCGGGTGGCCAGGGAGCCACCGCATCGCCCGGCCTGGCGGTCGATGCCAGCCAGGTCGGCATCCGCCACGACACGCCGCTCAGCCCGGAGTTCCGGGGCGGGCCGTTGACGAACGCGAGCGGTCAGGTGCTGGGCCTCGTGTCGATCGGCTACCAGCCGACGGGCATCGACGCCGGTGAGCTCACCTTCTCCCCCTACATCGTCATGGCCTGCGCCGAGGTGCTGCGCTGCCCCGAATCGGTCACGGCGACGACCTCGGCACCAACCGCCACCAGTGCCGCGCCGCAGGTGCCGACGGGTGAGCAGCCGACGGCCGCCGCAGGAGCGGCCCCGGCCACCCCCACGACCGCCACCACCATCAGGAACTGAGCGCGCCGGCGTCGCGGCGCGACGCAACCGGTACTCGGAGCGGGCCCTTCGGGGCCCGTTCTGCGCGTTTTCGGCGCGCGTGGCGACCCGACTCGATCGCGTCAGGCACCGTTTTCGCGCCTCGGGTGCGAACATGACAATCCGATGACCTCGATCGTGGATTCCATGACGAAACCGGGGAAATCGCTCCCCAGTGCACGCCCGCCGGGTACAACGAGATCGGGACCTGTTTCGCACAGAGGAGACAGAGGACCCATACAGATCCTTCCGAGTCGGTTCGATACCGAGTCGAAGGATCTCGTCGAGGCGACATCGGGGTCGTTTCGACGATCCGTCACAGAAAGGAGGAGGCGTGAAGAAGACAACGGCGTCCGATCTCACGCTCATCACCGGCATTGGTCGCGTTCCGCTGACTCGGTCGCAGGTTGCGTCCTGGCAGCGTCGCACCGCAGCAGACAGCCGAGCGGGAGACCGCAGCTTCAGCCGCTGAGCACCAGACGCAACCAGGTCGGAGAGACCTCGTGACGCCGCCGGGAGACCGGCGGCGTCAGCATTTTTCCCCGGTGTGGCTCAGACCAGCTCGATGACCCCGGCCGGTACGGCCTCGGTCAGCTCCCCCACCACGGCAGCGGCGTGGCCGGCCTCGCGCAGTTCGGCGGCTGCGTCGGCGGCCCGCTCGGCCGGGCAGGCGAACAGCAGGCCACCCGAGGTCTGCGGATCGGCCACGATCGGTTCCCAGCGGGCCCGCACTGCGGCGGGTCCGGCCCACCGCAACGAGGGGGACACGTCGGCGAGGTTGCGCCCGGTCCCCCCGGGCACGAACCCGGCGCCGACGAGCTCCTCGACGCCGTCGAGCACCGGGAGCCGGTCCAGCTCGAGCCGCAGGCCCACACCGGAGCCGGCGGCCACCTTGCGGGCGTGGCCGAGCAACCCGAAGCCGGTGATGTCGGTGGCGGCGGTCGCGCCCGCCCGGCGGGCGACCGCGGCGCCGACGTCGTTGAGCCGGGTCATGGAGGCGACGGCCTGACCGTACAGGGCGTGCAGAGCGCCGCCGGGACGCACCAGGGCCACCTCCGAGCGCTTCACCGCGGTGGCAACCACCCCGGTACCGAGCGCCTTGGTCAGCACCAGCGCCTGCCCCGGACGGCCACCGGTGTTGGTGAGCAGGTGCGCCTCGTCGGCCTCGCCGATGACCGCCTGGCCGTACATCGGCTCCTCGCCGTCGACGGTGTGGCCGCCCACCACGAGCCAACCCCCCGCCTCCGCCGTCTGCTCCCCTCCGGCGAGGACCTCGCCGAGCAGATCGAGCGGCAGACGGGCCTGCGGCCAGGCCACGACGTTCAGTGCGAACAACGGGCGTCCGCCCATGGCGTACACATCGCTGGCCGCGTTGGCGGCGGCGATGGCGCCCCACGTCCGGGCATCGTCGACCAGCGGGGTGAAGAAGTCCACGGTGGCGATCAGGGCGCGGCCATCCGGGCGACGCCACACGGCGGCGTCGTCGGCGGTGTCCGTCCCGACCAGCAGGTCAGGATGGCTCGGGGTTCGCAAATGGCGCAGCACCTGCGCCAGGTCGGCCGGGCCGAGCTTGCAGGCTCAACCGGCGCCGTGGCTGAAGGCGGTGAGCCGGATCTGCTCCGTCGTCACGCCCGGGACCCTAGCCGGACGCGGCGAGCGGGCGGACCCTGGAGGCCCGCCCGCTCGCCGCGTCGGCTCGTGCTCCGCCGCTACAGACGGTTGCGGTAGCGGCCCGACACGTCGGTCAACAGCAGCCGGCCCGCGGCCGTGGTGGTGGCCAGGTACACCGGAGCACCGTCGACGGTCAGCTCGATCCTCCCACCGTGCTCGACGGCGTCGAACACGGCCCCGAGATCGGCCTCGATGGTGGCCCGGTTGCGCTCGACGAGGTTCAGCAGCCGCTCGTTCGAACGACGCTGGAACTCTTCGATGTCGAGATCAACGAACTCGTCGATTCCCACCGTGGGCGAGATCCTTTGCACGCTGTCGGAGCCGTTGGACCCCGGGCCCTGGTGGCTCAGGGGTCGAGACGGGCGGTGGCGGAGCCGGTGAGCACCGCTTCGCCGTTCTGGTTGGTCGTGGTGATGGTCAGATCGACCAGTTGGTCGGACCCCTCGGTGCGAACCGCGGCGACCTCGGCCGTCGCGGTCAACGTATCGCCCGGCCACACCTGGCGGACGAACCGGACCCCGTAGTTGGTCAGCCGGCCGTCACCCACGTAGTCGGTGACCATCTTGCCGGTCAGGCCCATGGTCAGCATGCCGTGGGCGAACACCGTCGGGTAGCCGGCCACCTGCGTGGCGAACACCTCATCGGTGTGGATCGGGTTGTAGTCCCCGGAGGCGCCTGCGTACTGGACGATCTGGGTACGGCTCAGGTTGTCCACGACGACCTGTGCGTAGGTGTCGCCGACCTTGACGGAGGATGCGCTCAGTGCCATGTCGTGTGCCGCCTCTCAGCTCTCGATGACCCGCTCGGTCCGCACGCCGACGCCGCGGGCGGTGATGACCAACTCGCCGTTCTGATCCCGGTACTCGGTGATCGTCTCGCTGAAGACGAGCTTGCCGGAGCGCTTGCCCTCCTTCTCCCAGGTCTCGCCGGGCAGGACCGTGCCGGGGAGCACGTCACCGGGGCGGAGGTGGCGGTGGTAGGTGAAGTGCTGTTCGGCGTGCAGGCCGCCGGCGGCGCTGCCCGAGCTCTCCCCCTCCTCCTTCTTCTCCTTCTTGATCCCGGTCGGCTCCTTGCCCGAACCGAACCACGGCTCGCCGATCCTGGGGCGCAGGAAGTAGTCGGGATCGAACTGCGCGCTGGACTGGGCGAAGGTGGGCGGGGCGATGATGCCGCCGACCTCGGTCCCCTTCGCGTACGCCTCGTCGGCGTAGATCGGGTTGGGGTCCCCGACCGCGCGGGCGAACATCAGGATGTGGCTCGCTTCCACCGGAAAGCGCTCGATGGCCATGGATTCCCCTTGGGTCGACGTGTGCCAGGAGTCGATCGGTGGTTCTAGCACCTTTGACCGCCGCACGGCCCGGAAGCCGGATCAGCCTGCGGCGATGCCGATGGTGGGGTCGATGAAGTCGTTGGTGTAGGCGTCGGCGGGCCGGAGCCCCTCGGGCAGCGGCGTCTGGCGCTGGGCGTACACGCCCTTGACGATCTCGAACAGCCGGTTCATCCGTGAGACGTCGAAGTTGCCGTACGTGGTGTCCCGACCGTTGGTGGCGAGGCTGAACTCGCTGAACATCTCCAGGGCCCGGGCGTTGAGCCCCTCCGAGATCTGGAAGAACGTGCCGTAGGTCTCGTTGATCTTCACCAGCTCGTCCGCGGTCGGATCCGGATCGGCGAGGAAGTCGACCCAGGCCTGCTGCATCGTCGGCACGAACGCCTGCAGACAGGAACGCAGCTGCGGATCCTGCGTGGCCGCGGTGCGCACCGCCACCGCCGACGGGTAGTTCTCGTAGCCCATCCAGTGGATCAGGAAGAAGTCGACGGGATGGCGCCACTGCGGCAGCAGCTCGGTGTAGGTGTACACCTCGTTCGTGGCGAAGCCCTGCTGGATCACGTCCCCGTTGCTGGCCAGCCAGCGCTCCGGATCACCGGTGTAGGTGGCGTCGGCCTGGTCCTGGGTGATGAAACCCTGACCGATCAGGTAATCGATGTAGGTGAGACCTGGAAAGTGCAACACCGGAGCGCGGGTTTTGGCCAGATCGGAGAAATCGGTGACCGTGTAGCGGGCCGGGCTCCACATCAACATCTGCGGGCTGATCTCGAGCGAACCGACCACGGCGACAAGGCTCTTCTCAGTGCCGCCGGCGGCGATGATGTCGTCTGCGCTGACAAAGCCGAAATCGATGGTCGGATCATCGTGCATCGCATCGATGACGCTCTTGTTGTCGATGGCCGCACCGCCGGCGCGGATCTCGATGGTCTGCACGCCGTGGGCACCCTTGTAACGGTTTCGCAGCGCGCCCGAGTAGGTCAGGCCGTCCTTGTCGACGGTGCCACCCGGGCCGATCAGCTGGTAGGTCCCGCCCTGCTCGACCTCAGGGAACCAGTCGGCCTGGATCACCATGTGTGGTTCGCACGGCCCGTTCTCCGAGCCGGGGGGCGGCGTCTTCGGATCGACGATGCCGCCGTCGTCGCCCGATCCCGTGCACGCGGCGGCGAGAAGGGTGCAGGCCAACGAGAAGACGGGGAGCGCGCGCCGAAATCGCATCATGAGGAGGGTAGCGGCGCCACCTCCGAACGTGGGTTAACGGCTGCTATCCGTTCATGAACGAACGCCAATTTCGCTCGAGCGGTCCGTCCGAGCACGAAGGGATACAGATCGTCGAGTCCCATGGCCCGGTTGATGGCATTGAGGGCCACGGTGAGCGGCACCCAGGCATCGAGCATCCGGTCGCCCGAAGCGGTGGTCCGCGGCGGGTCGGGAACCGGCACGTGGGGTGCCCAGCGGTCGCCCTCCAGCTGGAGACCGAAGCGGTCGACCACCCCCATCACGCTGAGGATGTGCAGCACGTGCGCGAAGGTCTCGGCCCAGTCCTCCCACGGAT
>JADLEF010000002.1 GCA_020846295.1 Acidimicrobiales bacterium | reverse complement strand
CGTGGCGCCGACGTCGGCGCGACCGGTGTTGCCGAGGGGATAGCGCCGGGCGGCCGAACCGGGCCCGGCGACGAGGAGGCGCACGAGCTGCCCGGTGACCTCCCGGCGGTCCCGGCGGCGGATCCCGCAGACGGCCATGCTCAGGTGGGTGCGGATGTGCAGGATCGGGAACGGTTGGCCGAGCACGTGCGCCCGTTCGAGGCAGCGCACCTCGGCCGCCGCGTCGCCGGCCGAGCGGGCTCGACGAGCGGCCGAGCGCTCGTCGGCCCACGCCCGACGGACGGCCGGGCGGTTCGGGGGCTTGGGTTGTTTGGCGAGCATGAGGATCCTTTCGGGGTCGATCAGGTCAGCTGGCGGGGGCCGAGATGGCTGCGAACTGACGGAGGCGCAGGCTGTTGGCGACGACGAACACGCTCGACAGGCCCATCGAGGCACCGGCGATCAGCGGGTTGAGGAGCCCGGCGGCAGCGAGGGGCAAGGCGGCGACGTTGTAACCGAACGCCCAGAACAGGTTGGTCTTGATGGTGCGCAGCGTGCTGCGGGACAGGCGGATGGCGTCGCCGGCGACCCGCAGGTCACCGCGGACGAGCGTGAGGTCGCTGGCTTCGATGGCGACATCGGTACCGGTGCCCATGGCGATGCCCAGGTCGGCCTGGGCGAGGGCGGCTGCGTCGTTGACCCCGTCACCGGCCATGGCCACGACCTTGCCTTCGGCCTGTAGCGCGGCGACGACCGCGACCTTGTCGGCGGGCAGCACCTCGGCGATGACGTCGTCGATGCCGACCTGGTCGGCGACCGCCTGTGCGGCGCGCTCGTTGTCCCCCGTGAGGAGCACCGGCGTGATCCCCAGCTCCCGCAACTCGGCGATGGCCCGCTCGCTGGTGGGCTTCACGGCGTCAGCGACGATGACGACCGCACGAGCCGAGCCGTCCCAGCCGACGAAGACCGGGGTTCGGCCGAGGTCTTCGGCGGCGTCGCGGGCGGCGGCGAGCTCGGGGCTGAGCGGCATCGCCCGCTCGGCGAGGAGCCGTTCTCGGCCGACGATCACGGCGTGCCCCTCGACGACACCGCAAACACCGAGCCCTTCGAGGTTGGTGAAGCCGTCGACCTCGGGGAGCGCCCCGACCCGGTCGCGGGCCGTCGCTGCGATGGCCTGGCCGATGGGGTGCTCGGAGGGGTCCTCGAGCGCCCCGGCAAGACGCAGCACGACGTCATCGTCGATGCCTGGATCAGGGACGACCTCGACCACGGACATGCGGCCGCTGGTGACGGTGCCGGTCTTGTCGAGCACGATCGTGTCGATCCGCCGGGTCGATTCGAGGACCTGGGGGCCTTTGATGAGTATGCCGAGCTGCGCGCCTCGGCCGGTGCCGACGAGCAGCGCGGTGGGGGTGGCGAGGCCGAGCGCGCACGGGCAGGCGATGATGAGGACTGCGACCGCGGCGGTGAACGCGGTGGCCGTGGTCTCGCCGGTCCCGATCCAGAAGCCGAGCGTGCCGAGGGCGAGGGCGATCACGACGGGTACGAACACGGCGGAGATCCGGTCGGCGAGCCGTTGGACCGGCGCCTTGCCGGTCTGCGCGTCGGTGACCAGCCGGGCGATCTGGGCGAGCGCCGTGTCGGCGCCCACCCGGGTGGCCCGTACCACCAGCCGGCCGCCGGCGTTCATCGTCGCGCCGGACACTGCGTCGCCCGGGCCGACCTCGACGGGGACGGGTTCGCCGGTGAGCAGCGAGGCGTCGATGGCGGACACGCCGGATTCGACCATGCCGTCGGTGGCGACCTTCTCCCCTGGGCGGACCACGAAGCGGTCACCCACGGCGAGCTCGTCGATCGGCACCCGAACCTCGTCGTCGCCGCGCAGGACCGCGACGTCCTTGGCGCCCAGATCGAGCAGGGCGCGCAGCGCCGCGCCCGAGGTCCGTTTGGCGCGGGCCTCGAAGTAGCGGCCGGCGAGGATGAACACGATGACCACGGAGGCGACCTCGAGGTACAGCTCGTCCCGGCCGGCGCCGCGCTCCAGGGTGAGCGTGAAGCCCATCTTCATGCCCGGCTCGCCGGCTGCGCCCCAGAACAGGGCGTAGACGCTCCAACCGAACGACGTGAGGGTGCCGACCGAGATGAGCGTGTCCATCGTGGCTGCCCCGTGGAGCACGTTCTTCCAGGCGGCGCGATGGAAGGGGAACCCCGCCCACAGCACGACCGGTGCGGCCATCGCGAAGGTCAGCCACTGCCAGTTCGTGAACTGCAGCGTGTTGATCATCGAGATGAGCAGGACCGGGAGGCCGAGCGCGGCGGCGACGATGAGGCGGTTGCGGGTGGCGGTGACCGCGGGCTCCCGCTCGTCGCTCGCGGCGTCGCCGGCCGCGGGTTGCGAACCGGTCGGGAGTGTTGCGGTGTAGCCGATCGCTTCGAACTTGGCGATGATGTCCTCCACGCTGTGCGCCGCGGGCAAGGCGACGGTGGCCTGCTCGGTGGCGTAGTTCACCGAGGCGGTGACGCCATCGAGGGCGTTGAGCGTCCTGGCGATCCTGGCGGCGCACGAGGCGCAGGTCATCCCGCCGATGTCGAGGGCGACGGTGGCTCCGCGGCTGGCGGTTGTGGGGGTTGCGGTGTCGGTCATCGGTCTCACATCTCCATGTCGGGCGCGCTGGTGACGGGCCCCTGGTCGAAGGTGAACGAGGCGGTGTGGACCGTCCCGTCGTGCTTGAAGTCGAAGAACAGGCCGTAGCGGCCGGCGGAGGTCAGTTCGGCGTCGAAGGCGACGACCCCGGGGGTGGCGTCGCCCTCTTCAACGGGGTGGACGTGGGCGTAGGCGAGATCGCCGGCGCGCATGGCGACGAGGTGGCCGTTGGCGCCGAGGTAGGGCTGGAGATCGGTGACGAGCTCGCCATGGCGCCGGACGGTGAGTTGTGCGGTGAGCTCGCCGGTCTCGCTGCGCTCAGCGGTGAGGCCGACCTCGTAGCCGTCGGCGAGCGACGTCGAGGTCGGGGCGTCGAGCGCGGTGGGCCGGTAGTTCCCGGCGACGGTGAGATCGGTGCCGAGTGCGAGCCGTGGTCCGTCGTCGATCTGGAAGTCGGCCACGGCGCGCCGGCCCCTGACGCCACCGACCTCGCACGGGGCCTCGCCGGTATCCGGCCTCTGGGCGACTGAGCTGTCCTGCCGTCCTTCGACCTCGGCTGGGGAGCGATCGGAAGCGAGGTGCAGGACGCGATGAGACGACATCGACCACGAACAACGACATCCACAAACAACGACATCCACGAACAACGACATCCAGGAGGAACACCATGGACACGATCACCAGCCGACGGACCGAGACCTCCCATGTACCGGCGACGCCCGTCACCGGGTCGATGCGGGCGGTCGTGCAAAGCCGCTACGGCTCCAGCGACACCTGGCAGCTGACCTACACCGACCGCCCCGAGATCGAGGCCGACGAGGTGCTCGTCCGCGTGCACGCGGCCGGACTCGACCGCGGAACCTGGCACATGATGACCGGCCGGCCCTACCTGATGCGCCTCTTGGGCTTCGGCCTCCGCTCACCGAGGAACCACGTACCTGGACGTGGCACCGCTGGGACCGTTGCAGCGGTCGGTGCCAAGGTGACGAGGTTCACGGTCGGCGACGCGGTCTTCGGCGTCAGCCGGGGCGCGTTCGCCGAGTACGCCGCCGCCCGTGAGGACAAGCTCGCTCCCAAGCCGTCGACCCTCACCTTCGAACAGGCTGCCGCCGTCCCCATCTCCGCGACCACGGCCCTCCAAGGCTTGCGGAAAGGCCGGATCGAAGCCGCACGCACGGTCCTGATCATCGGCGCATCCGGGGGTGTCGGCACCTACGCCGTGCAGCTCGCAAAGGCCAGCGGCGCCGAGGTGACCGGGGTGTGCAGCACGGCCAAGGCCGACCTCGTCAGCTCACTCGGCGCCGACCACATCGTCGACTACGCCGGCCAGGATGCCACCGACGGATCGCGCCGCTACGACCTCATCCTCGACATCGCCGGCAACACCCCGCTCCGACGCCTACGACGCGCCCTCAACCCAACGGGCAGCCTGGTCATCGTCGGCGGCGAGGGCACGGGCGACTTGACCGGAGGCTTCGGGAGAAGCCTGCGAGCACCGCTCGTGTCGATCTTCGTTCGTCCGAGGCTGACCATGCTGGTCTCCAACGAGCACCATGCCGACCTGCTGCAGTTGACCGAGCTCATCGACGCCGGAAGGCTCACGCCGACCATCGACCAGAGCTACACACTCGACCGAGCGCAGGACGCGATGCGCCAACTCGAAACGGGCACCGTCCGCGGCAAGCTCTCCATCACGATCTCGTCGCCATGCCGACGGGAGGCAGCGGAGCTGTAGGCAGGCTACGGCGCAGTACTGAAGACGTAGGGTTGCAGCGTCTCCCGCGCCCAGGCCTGGCGTCGTTCGCTCTCCCGGCCGCCGTAGTAGCCGAGCGAGCCCGGCTCGGTACGGCCGTAGCCGTTGAAGTTGCCGACGCAGTCGCGCAGCGGCGCGGTGGCCACGTCGGCTTCGGCGCAGTGCCGGGCCCAGTCGGCTTCTTCGTCTTCGCTCACGTCGACCACGTGATGGCCGTGGTCGCGCATGGTGGACAGCAGCCACACCACGTAGTCGGTCTGTTCCTCGATCGTTTCGATGAAGTTGAACTTTCCGCCACCGGACTGCGGGCCGACCAGCATGAAGAGGTTCGGAAAGCCGGCGGTGTGCAACCCGAGGAAGGTACGGGTGCCCTGTTCACGCCATTTGTCGGCGATGGTGCGCCCGTCGCTGCCGGTCACCCGGGCCACGTTCTCACGGGACATGAAATCGAAGCCGGTGGCGTAGATCAACACGTCGAGGTCGTACTGCACGCCGTCGTGGACGACGCCGCGCTCGTTGATGAGCTGTACGCCGAGCGGGGCGACGTCGACCAGGGTGACGTTGGGTCGGTTGAAGGTGGGCAGGTACTCGTCGTGGAAGGTCGGCCGCTTGCAGGCGTAGGCGTAGTACGGCTTGAGGGCGGCGGCGGTGACGGGATCCTCCACGGTGGCATCGATGCGGTCCCGGATCTGTTGCATGATCCGATAGCCCTTGTTCAGCTGCTTCTTGGTCCGTTCCTCCCGGCTGATGCGGGGCCGGCTGCTCGGCGCGGCGCCCTCGGCGGCGTTGCCGGCGGTCGGTTGGGCGCCGCGACCGTCGAGGATCTCCGCCACCCGGGCCCGACGGGCGAGCGCCCAGCCCGGCTGTTGGCTCCAACGCTCGATCTGCTGCGGTGTGGTGCTGCGCTGGTCGCGCACCTCGATCGTCGACGGCGTGCGCTGGAACACGTAGAGGTGACCGGCCACCTTGGCCAGCTCGGGGATGGCCTGCACCGCGGTGGCACCGGTGCCGATGATCCCGATCCGTTTGCCTTCGAGCTCGACGTTGTAGTCCCACCGCGACGTGTGGAACGACTGGCCGGCGAAGTTCTCCATGCCGTCGATGCGGGCCAGGCGCGGGGTGGTGAGGATGCCGTTGGCGAGCATCACGAACCGGGCGCGCATGGCGTCGCCCCGCGCGGTGCGGACCGTCCAGCGCTGGGCGTCGTCGTCCCAGGTGACGCCGGTGACCTCGGTGTGGAACAAGCAGTGGTCGTAGAAGCCGTAGCGTTCGGCGATCAACTGGCAGTACTCGAAGATCTCGAAGCCCGACGCGTACTTCTGGGTCGGGAAGTAGCCGGTCTCGTCGAGCAGCGGCAGGTAGGCGTAGGACTCCACGTCGCAGGAGACGCCCGGATAGCGGTTCCAGTACCAGGTGCCCCCGACGTCGCCACCGCGCTCGCAGAACCGGATGTCGGTGAACCCGGCCTTGGACAGCTTGTACCACAGCAACAGACCGGTGAAGCCGGCGCCGACCACGACGACCTCGCAGTCGTCGCTGAGCGCTTCACGCTCGACCGGGTCGCCCGAGTAGTGGTCCTCGAGGTAGCGGGCGAACGCACCCTCCATGTACAGGTAGTCGTCGTTGCCCCGGCGGGCTTCGATGAACGCCCGCTGCTGCGCCTGCGCCTCCTCGTCGAAGGTGAGCTCGGCGCGCTGCTCGGGCATGCGCACCAGCTCGGGTTGGTCGAGGACGTCGTAGCCCTTGCCGACAATCCGCTCCGAGGCCTTCGCCGCTCGGGTGTTGAACAGCTTGTGACCCGTGTCAGGATCGATGCGAACGGCCGGGACGGCTGACGAGCTCATCGTGTGCGACTCCTTGCTGGCCGGCAGGCGGGCCCCCCGGCACGTGCGGACGCCGCTCATTGTTGCCCACGTGACGGACCGCTGCCGCCGAACCTGTCCCGGCCACGTGGGGCGTGGCGGTCGGGTCGCCGCTTGACCGGCACCCGCCCGCACCCCGGGCCCGGCCTTCCTTTCCCGGTGGGCTGCTGACGAAAGGGATCGCCGTGTCGGCTGCCTCCACACCCGCACGACACCCGCGACGAGCGGCCCGTCGACTGCCGGTCGCATTGTGGTTGGTGGTGCAGGTGGACCATTCAGCAGACGAGAACCGCGCGGCGATGCACTGAAGGGCTCAATCGCGACGTGGACCAGTCGATGGCAGACGCATGGAGTATCGAGGTAGCAGACCGCGACGCCTCCCCGCAGCGCCGCGCGGAGCAAAGGCGACACCTTGACAGCACGCTGAACAGGCTGGGCGCCTGGCCGGGACAGCTGCAGGATCAGCCTCGCCCAGCACCGCGCGCCCGGAGCCACGTTCGACGCGAACGTCGAGCAGCAGCTCCGCGGAGCCGCATCGTGCGCCGGCGACGGCTGCCGTGCCGGCGACGGTGACGGCTACCAGCTCGAGCTGTCGGTGCTGGGCAAGGACAGCTGGGCGCAGTACGACCTGGTTACCGGCACCCCGTTGGGCAGCGTGGGCCCGGCAGGTGGGTACTACT
>JADLEF010000001.1 GCA_020846295.1 Acidimicrobiales bacterium | reverse complement strand
GATCCTCGTCCGGCGGGTTCGATTCCCGTCCACCTCCGCCAAACCACGCCGGTGCCCGGGGACACGACTTTGACGGACACTCCGGCGAGAGCGGCGGCATAGCTGTGGCCGACGTCGTGCAGGCGGCAGCCCGGGGTGCCTCGTCAGCTTGTGGAACAGGTTGGAGAACGCTTCAGGTCCGACGGAGAGCCGTTGCGTTGGGACCGGGTTGGTTTGACGGTAGTAGGTGGCTTCGTGGTCACGTCATGCCCACGCACCGAGCCCTCACCGAAGGCCTGACCCAGCGGGGCGTCGGAGGACTGGTCGATACCAGCCAGTACGGCCACGAGTTCGGCGTCACCACCCGGCTCGGAACGTCGTACCGTCGCCTCCCACCTACCGACCGGTATGGCGCCAGCTCCCGAGCACGACACGTGCAGCCGTTGCCCCTGTCGAAACGACGGGAGTTGCGGCGAGGTCGATCGATGCGGTGATGCCCCAGGCGAGCAGGGCGCAGCGCATGACGAAGGGCAGCGTGGATGCGGTGGATCGCGCTGGCAAGGGGGCTGAGCCGCGATATGTCGGTTGCTCGTCGGGTCGAGCCGGACGGGACAACCCAGGGCAGCACCAACTGACAGAACGCCTTCAACGGCCGTGCACCGACGGCGGTTTCCGCGTCGCTCATCGTACTGCCCAGCCGACCAGCGGGCGGGTCCAGGTCGAACCGCAGCTTCCCCCGGTGTCCGGACCTGTCAGAGAGGTCGCAACCCGCTGACCAGGGTATCCACCCGCCAACACCCCCGAGAATGCCCCCCAGCTGCGGACTCGGGGTTCCGGCCGGCACCTAAACCGCGAGCGGCAGCAACGGGCGGGAGCCTCCCCTGGGGGCGACTCCCGCTCGTGCAGCCCGCAGCGCGCCTCAGCAGAGCACTCGGAGTCCCCAGCGGTTGTAGGCATAGCCGCCGAGCGCCGCCTGGGAAGAGATCGTTCCGGTGCTGTCGGTGACCATGAAGTCCACCGTGTAGCTCGAACAGCTCCCTCGTCCCGGAGCTGCCACGAAGGTGAAGGACTGGCCATCAGCAGCTGTCGTGATGGACTGTCCCCGGCGAGGAGTTGACACCACAGAGCCGGCCACAAGGCGAACAGGGTCCCCATCGGCATCGGTCGGGTTGAACGCAGCCAGTGGAACCGTGACCCTCTGACCGGCGCGGACCTGCACCGGCTCAGCCGGGGTGGACAGTCGGGGGAGGTGATTTCCGCAGATACCATGCACGGTGAGCGAGGATGCCGCTCGACTACCGCGATTGTCCATGACGCTGTAGTTCACCGTTCGGGAGATCGGTTGGCCTGCCGTGCAAGACGCTGACATCGGTATGCGGAAGGCGACTTGGTCGCCGCGACCGGCGAAGTTGGTGCCGTCCAGCGCCGTGTAGAACACCCACAGCGGATCGCCGTCAGGATCGAGGTCGTTGGCCAGAAGGTCTGCCGTTCCCGACGCAGTGAATACGGGCAGCCGAACAATGATGAAGTCCTGCTCGGTTTCGTTGATTACGCCGATATCAATGGTGTCCGGCTGGGGCCGCGGTGCACGGTTGGCGCAATCGATGGTGACGACAACAGTGCCAGTTACGGCCAGATCTCCATCGCTCGCCGTGTAGGTGAAAGTGTCCGGGCGGCACGCGGACCCCGATGCCGTGTACGCAACGGTCTGGTCTGCGTTGATCGTCGCGGTCCCGCTCGACGGCGAACTGACGTCGGTGACCGACAACGGCGTGCCGTCGGGGTCGCTGTCATTGGCGAGCACGGCAATGTTGACGCTGTCGCCCCGGTGGATGGTCACCCGGTCGATCGAAGTGACGGGAGGACGGTTGAGGCACGCAACGGTCACCGAGACGGTCGCCGGCTCTGAGAGCGCTCCGGACGGGTCGCTCGCTCGGTAGGTGAACATGTCCGGCCCACACCAGCCCAAAGCCGGCGTGTAGGCGACCCCGTCGGCGACCACCGCGGCCGCCCCGTGGACAGGGCTGGTTCCCATGACCACCGAGAGCACGTCGCCATCTGGATCTGTGTCGTTCGCGAGCACCGAAAGCTTCGGCGTAGTACCAGCCGTGACTTCAGCCGCATCGGGAAGCGCCGTCGGGGGCCGAGTGGTGCACTCAACGTTCACCAAGACGGTCGCCGGCGCGGACACAAGCGCAGCTACATCTTGCGCCTGGTACGTGAAGCTGTCCGTACCACAGAACCCTGGACTGGGGGTGTAGGTGATCGCCCCGCCCAAACCAACAGCGACACCGTGCATCGGTGTCGCGGCCACAACCGCTGTCAGTTCGTCGCCCTCAGGATCTTGGTCGTTGTCGGTGACAGGGATGTCCACCGCTGCGTCACGAGCTGTGGTCGCCGTGTCGCCGATCGCGAGAGGCTCTCCGTTGCCACAGCCCACAGTCACCGACAGCACCGCCGGCGGCGACCACTTCCCGGTGCTGTCCATGACCGAATACCGTCTCCGCACGGTCCCACAGCCACCAGGCTGCGGGACGAATCGCAGCACGTTCGACTCGATCAGCGAAAGGGAGTAGGGATAGTTGAAATCACCTTGCTCCTCGAGAGCAAGGCGAACCTCCTGCAGCTCATCACCTTCAGGGTCGGCGTCGTTCGCCAAAATCGGAACGTCAATCGGAGTTGCGTAAGGTGTAGTGACAGAGTCGGCTGCGGCCGTTGGGTGACCATCCTCCAACTCGAACAGCAGTCGGACGTACGCCCACTCCGAAGCGAGGGCGTCGGGTTCGCCGGTGTCCTCGACCACGCGGTATCTGATGTCCAACGAGCCGGCGAAGCTGACGGTGGGGGTGAGCGTCACTCCAATCCCATCCGGGACGCAGATGAACGACGTCGGGTGTGTGTACCAGCCATCGTCCGGCTCGGAGTACAGGAACGGTTGATTCCAATCGCATTCGACCCGCAGCGAATCGCCGTCCGGATCACTGTCGTTGGCCAGCATTTCTTCGTACAGCATCTGGAAGTCACCCGAGCCGAACTCGTACGTGCCCTTCCCCACACCAAAGACAAAAGGCCCATCATCGACCGCCACTGGAGGTCGATTCTCCTCAGCCGCATCAGCGGTCTGGCCGTAGGCGATCGCCGTCGCAACCACCCCCACCGAAACGGTCGCACCCCAGGCGCGCCGCAACCATCGCCGTGATCGAACCATGTCCCCTCCGCCTGTGCCTCGAATCCTACCGAGCGTAGCGACCGGGCGAGGAAGGCCCCCCAGGGAATCCCCTAGTTGCCGTTGGCTGCCTACTGCGAGAGATGTTTGGCGCGATCTGACGCCGGTCTGCTCACCGACTCCCGTGCCGGCGGCGAGAATGCGTCAAGGAGGGACACGATGCCGGTGGACATCGTGGACGCACCGGCCGCCAGCGAGATCGGCCCCACTTCGACGACGGCCGGCAACCGCGCGGCGCCGGACAGCACAACCGCAGAGCCCTTCACCGGCGGACCTGCCGCCCATCAAGATCTGCCGCTGCGGGAGGAGGGACGTTTCGCGCACCGGGCTTCCCCGTGCAAGTTGTCGTCGGCCGGAGCCGGCCGCCCGGCATCCGAAGCTCGTCCGACCCACGGTTGGCAGGATGCTGGGTGTGGGTGCTGAGCGGTCCGCCCGCCAAGCGTGCGATGCTCGCCCACATCGGCCCCACCACCGACAACGTGGTCGCCCATCGACCTCGGCGGCCCGATGGAGGCCACCAACATGACATGGCAGTCACCGACGACACGGTTGGCTCCCTCGGACAGCCTCGGTCGGAGACGCTCACCGGGGTGTGAATGACCATCCGGCGCGGCCGCGCCCACCTGGACCGCCTCAGGGCGCGTTGGGATCGACGGCCCGCCTTCAAAGCGGGTGGGACGAGTGATCCTCGTCCGGCGGGTTCGATTCCCGTCCACCTCCGCCAAACCACGCCGATCCGTCCTCGCACACCCCCCTTGGCTTCACGGGGCGACCGTGCCGGAGCCCGCTGGCCTCGAACGCTCCGGGTGCACCGGACGCTCCGGTGGCGGCGGTTCGAGCGCCGGCGACCGCAACATCTCCCCCTCCGGCCGGGTGACCAGGGATCGCACGATCGCCGGCTCGTGCCGACGCTGGACGGTGACGCAGTAGAAGTGCTCGTGCAGGCCGGGGACGTTGGCGTGCTCCACGAGCCGGCCCGTCTGCAACTCGTCCTGCACGACGACCGACGGGACGAGCGCGACGCAGTCGGAGTCGCGGGCGAGCAAGCGCAACAACGCCATGTCGTCCACCTCGGCCCGCAGCCGGTAGCGGATGTTGGACTGATCGCACAGCAGATCGAAGCGGGCCCGGATGTCGTTGTCCCGGCCCGGCAGCAGCAGGGGAACGGTGGCGAGATCCTCGGGGAAGCGGAACGGGGCACCGGCGCGCGGTCGACCGACGAGGCTCACGGGCTGCCGCGCGATGCGCCGGCACCGCCACGGGTCGACCGACGTGGTGGGCACGCGCTGGTTGGACAGCACGAGGTCGAGGGCGTGCACACGGAGACGGCCGAGGAGCTCGGCCAGGTTGCCCGACGCCAGCACCAGCTCGATGTCGGGGCGGTCCACCAACGGTCGGATGAAGTTCTCCTGGAAGTTGCGCGACAGCGTCGCCACGGCACCGATGCGGACCACCTGGCGTTCCTCGCGGCGTCCCTCCCGCAGGACGGCGACGAGCTCGGTGCCGGCCGCGAAGATCTCCTCGGCGTGCTCGAACGCGATCTGCCCGGCGTCGGTGAGCGTGAGCGTGCGGCCCGTCCGGGCGAACAGACGCTGCCCGAGCTGCGCCTCGAGCTGCTTGATCTGCGCCGACAACGACGACTGTGACACGTGCAGCTGGCGCGCCGTGCGGGTGAGGTTGCCCTCCTTGGCCACCGCCCAGAAGTACCGGAGGTGGTGGTAGTTGAGATCACCCACGATCGCCCGTCCTCCTCACTGTTCGTTTTAGGCGAACGATAGCGCCGGATTCTTGTATTGGACAGAACGGACGGCGCGACGGAGCATGTCGGCGTCCCCGATCCCAGGAGTGCTCGCCGGTGACCAACGATCCCGCCGCTCTGCCGCTGTGGCACGCCATCGTGCTCGCCGCCCCCACCCTCGCGGCCCTGGTCGCGGTCGCCTGCATCGCCCGGGCGCGGACGCTGCGCCAGGCGTGGCGCATGGCGGGCGGAGGCGCGGCGGTCATGGTGGCCGCAGCCATCGCCGCGCTCGCCCTGCACGCCGGCCGCTACGGCGCAGGACAGGCCGCCTCGACGCTGCTGCGGTCCGATCCGGCCGGCGTCGCCATGCTGCTGCTGGTCGGCGTGGTCGGCTGGGTGGTGATCCGCTACTCGAGGGCGTACCTCGCCGGCGAGGCCCACCTCCGCTCGTACCTCACTCGGCTGCTGCTCACGCTCGCGGCGGTCACCATGGTGACCACCACCAACCACCTCGTGGTGCTGGCCGTGGCGTGGACGGCGACCAGCCTGGCGCTGCACGGGTTGCTCACCTTCTACGCCGAACGGCCCGAGGCGATCGCCGCGGCGCCCAAGAAGTTCCTCTTCGCCCGGGGTGCTGACCTGTGCATGGCAGGCGCCGTCCTCGCCTCGATCGTCACGTTCGACACGCTGCGCATCGACGAGCTCATGGGCCGCGCCGCCGAAGCCGGCTGGCCGGTCGGCGGCCGGGTGATCGTCGCCCTCGTCGCCGTGGCCGTCCTGCTCAAATGTGCGCAGCTGCCGTTCCACGGGTGGCTGATCCAGGTGATGGAGGCGCCCACCCCGGTCTCTGCGCTGCTGCACGCGGGCGTGGTCAACCTCGGCGGGTTCGTCCTGCTCCGCTTCGCCCCGCTGGTCGACCACGCGCCCGAGACCAGGACGCTGCTGGTCGGCGTGGGCGCGGCGACGGCGACGATCGCTGCGCTGGTCATGAGCACCCGGATCAGTGTCAAGGTCGCCCTGGCGTGGTCCACCACCGCGCAGCTGGGGTTCATGATCATGCAGGCCGGCCTCGGGCTGTGGGCGATGGTGCTGCTCCACCTCCTCGGCCACTCGCTCTACAAGGCGCACGCCTTCCTCAGCGCAGCCGGCGTGGTGGAGCAGATCGGGCACAAGCAGCTCGCGCCCGCCGCACCCCGCCCGACCGCAGCGGCGGTGCTGACCGGCACGGCCCTCTGCCTGGCCGGCACCGTCGCCGCCGCCGCCGTGTGGTCCCGGCTGCCCTTCGCCGGTGACCCGTCGCCGGAACGCTGGGTCCTCAGTGGGATCGTCGCCCTCGCCGTCGTGCCGCTGGTGCTCCCGGGCGGCCTACGCTCCGTCGCCGCCGCCCCAGCGGCGGCGGCCGCCGCGGTGGCGGTGCCGCTGGCCTACCTGGGCCTGCACGACCTGTTCGATCCGCTCGTCCCCCACGGCACCGCCCCTGCCGCGGCCCACCTGCTCGCCGTGGCGATCGCCTTCGGGCTCCTCCACATCGTGCACTGGCAGCGGGTCCTGGCGCCGAACGGGCGACTGGCCACCCGGTTGTACCCGTGGCTGTACGGCGGGCTGTTCCTCGACGAGGCCCTCACCCGCCGATTGTTCGCCTGGTGGCCACCGGCGGCGCCCGCCGTGCGCCCCGCCCTGTTGCCCTCGGCCCGGCCCACGGCGCAGCGCCCTGCGAGCGGCGCGGTGCCGGCCAGGACGCTCGAGCCGTCGGGCGTCGTCCCCATCGCAGACCGGAGCTTCGCATGACCAGCGTGACCGACCCCGACGACCGGCTCATCGCCGTCATCGCCGCCATCGACGGGGCGTGCGAGCGCATCGCCCCGACGTGGCCGCTCGACCGGCTCATCGCCGTGAACCCCTACTGGGGGTGGCGGGAGCTGCCCATCGAACGCGCCGCCGGGTGGCTCGGCGTACTGGGCGGTACGTCGTTGACCATGTCGCGCCAGTGGTTCCGCCAGGAGTGGGCGGCGGGCCGGCTGACCGAAGCGGACATCGAGGCGGCCGCGGCGGCTCTGGCGGTGCCGGCGCTGGCGGACGCCGCGCTCCATGCCCTGCAGTCACCGGCGCCGGACGCATCGCCCGGCGAGCGCATGGCGCTGGCCACCGACCTGCGCGACCACGACGGACCACCTCGACCCGGCCAGACCTGGGCGGAGCACGTCACCCACCAGATCAGCCAGCACTGCGCGGCCCACGCCGATCGATGGCAGGCGTCGTGGCACCCCGCCGGCGAGTCGACGCTGTACCGCTCGTGGCTGACCCAACCGTCGGTGCTGCACGCCGTGACCTGGCGGCGGGGGCGCAGGGAGACGCGAGCGGCGATCCAGGCGCTGCCCTCCTCACCGACCGAGGCCATCGCGGCGCTGCTGGGGGCGCTCGCCGTTCCCACCGAGGGGCACCAGGCGTACCTCACCGCCCTGCTGCTGTCGATCAACGGCTGGGCGTCGTGGTACGCCCACCACCGTTGGCAGGCCCGACTGGTCGGCGCCGACGACGACACCATCGTCGACCTGCTGGCCATCCGGCTCAGCTGGGAGTGGTTGCTGCGACAGGATGTCGAGCCCGTTGGACACGAGGCCGGCGATGCCTCGCCCGCCGATTGGCACGGTTGGGCGAGCACGTGGGCGGACGCTGCGGTCCGGGTCGACGAGCACACGGCTCGACAGCGGCTCGACTGGATCATGCAGACCGCCGCCGAGCTCGCCTACCAGCGACAGCTGGTCGGATCGCTCGGTGTGGCAACCGCCGCCGAGGGGGCCGCCCCGCACCCGACCGCTGCGCCGTTGGTCCAGGCCGTGTTCTGCATCGACGTCCGCTCCGAGGTGCTGCGCCGCGCGCTGGAGGCGGCGGCGCCCGAGGTCACCACGCGCGGGTTCGCCGGCTTCTTCGGGCTGCCGATCAGCTACCGACCGGCCGGTACGGACCTCGAGCGGCCCCAGCTGCCGGCCCTGCTCGCCCCCAGCCTGCAGGTCACCGATCACAGCGAGCACGGCGCGAGCCTGGCCCGCCTCGGTGATCGGCGGCGGCGCACGGCCGGCCGGAAGCGGCGGTGGAGCACCGTCCGCCACACACCCACCTCGATGTTCACCGTCGTCGAGGCTGCCGGCCTGCTCTACGGGCCGAGGCTGCTGAAGGCAGGGCGGCCCGCCGCCCGGGCGGCGTGGCCGCCGGAGCACGACCAGGTGCCGGCAGCCCAACGCAGCGCCGTGCACCCACGTCTGACCTTGATGGAGGTGGATCCCGAGGCCGCCGCCGGGCTCGCGGCGCGCATCCTGGAGGCCATGGGACTGACCGACGGCTTCGCCCCGCTGGTCCTGCTGTGCGGGCACGGCGCCGAGGCGGCCAACAACGCGCAGCTCGCCGGGCTGCACTGCGGCGCCTGCGGCGGTCACCGCGGTGACATCAACGCCCGGGCGCTGGCCGACCTGCTCAACTCGCAGGTCGTGCGCCGCCACCTTGCGACACAGGGCATCACCATACCGACCAGTACGCAGTTCGTGGCCGGGCTCCACAACACGACCACCGACGAGGTGTCCCTGTTCGACACCGACGCGGTTCCGGCGCAGCTGCGGCCGGCGCTGGCGCAGCTGCGGGGTTGGCTGGACGAGGCCGGGCGTCGGAGCCGGGCCGAGCGGGCGCCGAGCCTCGGCCTCGACGCGCCGGGCGAGGAACGCGGCCGTCGTTGCGAGCTGCAGGCACAGCTGCGCCGGCGGGCGGCCGACTGGTCGCAGGTGCGGCCGGAGTGGGGCCTGGCCGGCAACGCCGCCTTCATCGTCGCGCCGCGGGCGCGCACCCGAGGGGTCGACCTCGGCGGCCGTGCCTTCCTGCACGACTACGACTGGCGCGTCGACCCGCAGGGCGCGCAGCTCAGCTCGATCCTGACCGCGCCGATGGTCGTGACCAACTGGATCAACCTCCAGTACCACGCCTCGACGGTGGACAACGTCCGCTACGGCAGCGGCAACAAGGCGCTGCACAACGTCGTCGGCGGCCACATCGGCGTGTTCGAGGGCAACGGCGGAGACCTCCGGACCGGTCTGGCCATGCAGTCCCTTCACGACGGCGAGGTCCTCCGCCACCCGCCCCTACGGTTGTCGGTGCTGATCGAAGCTCCCCGGCAGGCCATCGACGCGGTGATCGCCGGGCAGCCGACGGTGCGGGCGCTGGTCGGAAACGGTTGGCTGCACCTGTTGCGCATCGACGAGCACGACGGCCGTGTCGAACGCTGGACCCACCAGGGGTGGGCACCGTTCGAGGCCGAGGGGGAGGCCGAGGGGGAGGCCGGTCACGCCACCTCGACGGCGACGCGACCGGCTGGCTGATGCAGTCCGAGCCGACCGGCGAGCGGATCGAGGCCGCACCCTGGAGCTTCCTGTCGCGGCACGGGCAGGTGCTGATGTGCCTGGCCGCCAACCCCGAGCTGCGGCTGAGCGAGCTGGCCGAAGCGGTCGGCTTGTCCCTGCGCGCCGTCTACCCGATCCTGGAGGATCTGGAGCGCAGCGGCTACATCAGCCGAGCTCGGCACGGGCGATGCAACCACTACCAGGTCAACGAAGCGGGGACGCTGCGTCACCCGCTGCTGGAGGGTCGCACCACGCGCCAGCTCCTCGGCGCGTTCGACAGACCCTCGTGCGGGCGGCCGCGATGACGACCGGCTGAAGCCCCCCGGCGTCCGCTCCGGCAGCACCGTCGCGCCTCCTGCCGCTGAGCCGGTGATCAAGCGCGGTGGTGTTCGCCGTCGGTCGGTCCGGGAGCGGGCACCGGGGCCACGCCTTCCGACGGCGACGCCACGTCGTCGGGCGCGACCCGAGCGTGCACCGCGGGGACGCCCGCCGCGGTCTCTCCCGCCTCGGCGCGGATGGCCTGCAACAGCGCTGCGGTACCGGCCCGCTCCCCGGCCGCCACGATCTCGGCCAGCCCCACCGTCGACGGGCCCACCGCCGACGGCACCACCGCCGACGGCACCGCAACCGGCAGCGGCTCCTCCAGCGATGCGGCACGGCCGTCCGCCACCGCGACCGCCGGCACCACCCGACGCACGCCATGCCAGCTGCGCGTGACGAACGTGGCGAACAGGGCCACGTTGAACCCGCCCCAGTACAACCCGCCGAAGAGGGCGGCGGCATCCGGCAGGGTGCGCCACACGAGCGCGCAGACCATCACCGTGGCGATGCCGACGAGCGCGGCGCTCTGCGGCAGGATCTCCCGCCAGTGCCAGCGCACGTCGTGCACCTTCCGGGTCACCTTGTACACCGGCTTGCGCCTCGGCCCGCCCAGCACGGCCCGCACGCACGCCACCATGAACACCGGCGCCATCCCGACCCACATCGCACGGATGCGCCACAGCGCCCGGAACTGGCCCCGCTGCCGCCCCCGCCGGTCGTTGTACGGCTGCGCCAACGCCAGCAGGAGCAGTTCGTTGGCCACCGCCATCGGCACCACGTGGGCGAAGTAGGGCAGCGGCCGGTCGACGATGGGGAGCATCCCCAGCAGCGTGCACGCCACCGCAGGCACGTAGACCACCGTGGTGAAGGCGTGGAGGTAGAACAGCAGCAACTCGACGAAGTGCAGGCGCTGGCGCAACCGCAGCCCGCGCAGGTCGCCCCACACCAGCAGGCGCACCGTGTCGATGGCCCACGTCCCCCGTTGCTTGTAGACGTTGGGGACGTCCTCGGGCGAGTGCTGCCCCACCGCGCCGACGATGGGCAGGTACAGCCCGCGCCACCCGCGCCGAAGTGCCTCCACCCCGGACTGGAGGTCCTCCACCAGGTTCCACGTTGGGAAGCCGCCGATGTCCACCAGCGCCGAGCGACGCCACACCACGCCCGAACCGCAGGGGAACACGGCGTTGGCGGCGTTGCGGGCCAGCATCTGGCCCCGGTAGAACGTCGAATCCCGGTTGTTGAACGGATCGCCCGGGCTGACCTCAGCCTCCTTGATGGACTGCACGAAGGCGAGGCGGTCGTCGGCGAGCAGCTGCCCGACGACGAGCCGCAGGAACCGCATCGTGCCGAGGTCGTCGTCCGCGTCGCGCGTCTCGATGAACTGGACGTCGGGGTGTGCCTCGGCCAGCCAGGCCATCGCGGCGTTCAGGTTGCCGGCCTTGGCCGCGCCGTCGCGACCCGGCGCCCAACGGTCGGGCGGTTCGTGGTAGGTCACCGGGTAACCGGCCAACGCGTCGCGCAGGAGCGGGTCGTGACCGTCGTCGGACACCACCACCAGCAGCCGGTCCCGCGGCCAATCCTGCTCGAGGACCGAGGTGACGGTGCGCAGCACCATCGGGATGGGCTCGCCGCAGGTCGGGATGAGCACCGCGACGGTCGGTTCCGCCCCGACGGGTGCCGGCCGGGGCGGCGGCACCTCCCGGCTCCACGCGTTCAACGCGGTCACCCACCAGCTGAGCATCGAGAACGTGTTGGCAGCGGCGAAGGACCATGCCAGCCACGGCAGCGCCGGGTTCAGCGAACGCCACATCCACGGTACATAGACGATGGTGGCGGCGAAGAGCAGCACGCAGGCGAGCCGGATGCGACGGCGGTTGCAGGCCACCGGGTAGTCGTCGCCGAACGCCCGGGCGGCCAGTGCGATGGCGCCGGGCGGCGCCGGCTGGACGGCGCGCTGCTCCCGGTTGACCACCCCGCGGTCGTCGGCCGGCGGAGGAGGGGACCTTGAGCGCGTTCCCCGATGCGGATGAGCGCGGTGCGCTCATGCGCATCGGCCGCCAACCCGGCAACGTGCTTGCGCCCGGCCGGAGCGGGTGGCCCGGCCGGGCGGGCAGCTCAGCCGGTCAGCTCATAGGCGTCGAGCTTGGGTGCGGCCATCTCGTCGCAGAAGCGGTCGAAGCTGAACGTCCAGGTGGCCGGGATGCCCTCGCGGTCGAGGTACCAGCTGTTGCAGCCGGTGGTCCACACCGTGCCCACCGCCGCCTCCCGGCGCTCGGCCTCGAGGTTGCGTGTCGCCTCCCACGTGGGGCTGACCTCGCGGCAGCGGCCGGCGCGCACCGGCTCGAGCAGCTGCAGGATGTAGCCCATCTGCAGCTCCGCCACCTCGATCAGCGAGAAGTTGCCGACCGGGCCGTTGGGACCGTTCAGCATGAAGAAGTTCGGGAAGCCGGGCACGGCAATGGACAGGTAGGCCACCGGCCCCTCCCTCCACACGTCGTCGAGGTTCACCCCGTCACGCCCGGTGACGGTGGTGGGCCGCACGAAGCGGTCCGGCCGGAAGCCGGTGGCGAGCACCAGCACGTCGAGCTGGTGCAGCACCCCGTCCGCGGTGCGCACACCGTTCGGCTCGATGCGTTCGATGGGCGAGGTGACCAGCTCGGCGTTGAGATGCTGGATCTTCTCGTAGAAGTCGGGAGAGGCCACCAGCCGCTTGCACGCGGCGCGGTAGTTCGGGCGCAACTGCTCGCGCAGCACGGGATCGGTGACGTGGTCCTCCAGGTTGGCCCGGCACTGGTCCTCGATGGCCTGCATGGCAGGCGAGTCGGCGTCGATCACCGCGGAGGAGAACGCCTCACGGAAGGACCGGGACAAGTACTCGTGCACGCCCTTGACCTTGGCCGGGTCGTTGCGGAAAGCGGCTCGCTCAGCCGCGCTGAACTCGGGGTTGTCGACCTTGATCACCCACTGCGCGGTGCGTTGGAACAACGAGAAGTGCGCGACCCGGTCGACCAGTGCCGAGGTGATCTGCACCGCCGTGGAACCGGTGCCGATCACGCCCACACGACGGCCGTCGAGCGGGACCGAGTGGTCCCAGCGGGCGCTGTGGAAGCAGGCGCCCTCAAAGCTGTCCATCCCCTCGAAGGAGGGCAGGTTGGGGTGGTGCAGCACCCCGGTGGCGGCGATCACCACGTCGGCGACGTCGGTGGTGCCCCGCTCGGTGCGCAGGTGCCAGCGGCCGTCGAGACGCTCGCAGCGCACGACCTCCTCACCGAAGCGGACCCGCTCGTGCACACCGTGCCGGGCGGCCACGCCCTCGAAGTAGGCCTGGATCTCGTCGCCCGGCGAGAAGCGGTGCGACCACTCGGGGTTGAGCTCGAAGCTGTAGCTGTAGGCGTGGGACGGCACGTCGCAGGCGATGCCCGGGTAGGTGTTCTCCCGCCACGTCCCGCCGACCCGTTCGGCCTTCTCGTACACGACGATGTCCTCGTAGCCGGCCTCGCGCAGCTTGATGGTGGCGAGGATCCCCGCCATGCCGGCTCCGATGATGGCGAACCGCATCGTCATGTGCTCCCCGACCCCCGTGCGTCGTCGATACCTGTGGACAGCGGCGGGGAACGTACCACGAGCCGTGGGACCCGCCCCAGGGCCGAACGTCAGGCGTCGGCGGCGGCCCTCGGGCCCACCGGCGCCATACCATTCCACATGGTATGGCAACGGGCGACGTGGCCCGCCGCACGATCGAACTGCTCGCCCCGTCCTGAGCGCAGCGCGCCGTTCATCGGGGTGCGCGATGTCCGAGCGGTCGGCACCTACGCTGCGGGCATGGCCGTGGATCGCAGCCGCAGGGCCAGAGCCGCCCGCCGACGCAAGCGACGCATGGACAAGGTCGAACACGATCTGACCGACGACCACTGGGGCGCGTTGCAGGCTGCGTGGGGCGGATGCGCCTACTGCGGCGTGACCGGCACCCCGCTGCAGCGCGACTGCGTGCTGCCCATCTCCCGTGGTGGGCGCTACACGCTCGACAACGTGGTGCCCGCCTGCCGTTCGTGCAACACCAGCAAGTGCAACGCCGAGGTCACCGGGTGGCTGCGCCGCAAACGCCTGGACGAGCGGACGTTCCTGCTCCGTCACCTCGAGATCCGCGCCGTGCTCGTCCCCCCGGCCTGACCGTCGGGCCGCCTCACTCGTCGGCCCACCACGCCAGGCGGGCACCGGCGATCCGCTCGGCCGGGCCGGATCCGTCGACCGCGCACACCATCGCGGCATCCTCGCCCGCCGCGTCGCGCGCGACGGCCAGGAGCCGGCTCCCGTCGGCGGACCAGACGGCGTGGCTGACTGCGTACTGCTCGAAGCAGGTCAGCACCTCGGCCACCCATCGGGCGCCCGGCACGAACGGCTCGAACCGCAGCGGCGTGGCGCCACCGGCGACCAGCCAGCGGAGACGGCCGTCGTCGAGCAGCTCGAGCGCGGCCAGCCGCCGGGCCTGCGGCGACCAGAAGCACGCCGCCACCGGCCCGTCGGACACGAGCTCGGACTCGCCGGTGAGCAGATCCACCACGACGCGCCCGCGACGACCGGCGTCGGGGTCCAGCAGCGCGAGGCGCCGTCCGTCGGGATCGGCGAGGAACCGACCGGCGCCGTGGTGTGCAGCCACCGGACGGGCCACGCCATCGACGCCGCAGCGCACGACGGCACCGCCCGAGGCGAAGAGCACCGACCCGTCCGGCGTCCAGGCGGGCGAGAGGAACGGCCCGGCCTCCTCGGTCAACGACCACGCCTCGCCGCCGTCGAGCGGGATCACCATCACCCGACGATCCACGTGCACGGCCAGCGCCGTCGAATCCGGCGCCCACGCCCAGAACACCGACCCACCCCGCTCGAGCACTCGCAGGTCCCCGGTGCGCACATCGGACACCGCCAACTCGAGCCCCAGCGGACCCTCCGAACGGTGGGCGAGGAACCGCCCGCAGGGACTGGGCGACAGGTGCGTCGCATCCACTGCGGGTGCCAGTACCCGGTTCTCCTGTTCGCCCTCGTCATGGAGCCGCAGTTCGGCACCGCCATCCGGCGCGCCCGACGTCGAGGTCCACGCCGTCCAGTTCCCGGCGGAGGACCACACCGCGGTCCGGGTGGTGCCCCCGCCCGGCCGGCTGCGCGGGCGATCCAGGATCGGCGCCGCATCGAAGCGGTACCGGGCCCCGCTGTCGACATCGGCCAACAGCAGCTCGCCGGCGGCGTCGATCAACAGCAACGGTCGCACCGCGCCATGTTTGCAGACCCGCCATGCTTGCAGACCCGCCATGCTTGCAGACCCGCCATGCCCGCAGACCCGCCCTGCAGGCTCGTGCGATCGGCTCAGGTGTGCTCGGTGGCCGCCATGGCGCTGCGAGCGATCTCGGATACCACCGCGGTCTGCTCCTCCACCGCGGCGGCGATCGCGCCGGCCGCGTCGCGCACGTCGTTGACCACTGCGGCGATGCGCTCCATGGCTGCGGCGGCGTCGCGGGATCGGGCCTGGGCCGCTTCGATGTTGCCCCGGATGTCACGAGCCGCCCGTTCCGATGCGGTCGCCAACTCCTTGACCTCGACCGCCACGACCCCGAAGCCCTTGCCCGCCTCGCCCCCACGGGCCGCTTCGATGGTCGCGTTCAGCGCCAGCAGCTTGCTCTGCCCCGAGATGTCGGAGATGAACGAGACGATCTCGCCCACCTTGGCCGATGCCTGACCCAGCTCGACCATCAGCTCCATCGCCCCGGCCGTGAGACGGGTGGCCTCGTCGGCGACATCCGCGGCACGCCCGGCGCCCGAGGCGATCTCGCTGATCGACGCGTGCAACTCCTCCACGGCGGCGGCGAGTCCCTGGACCGCCTCGGCCTGCTGCTTCATCGAGGCCGTGGTGCGCGACCACACCGCGATCGTGCCGACCCGCACGCCGTGCCGGTCGACGATGGCCGAAGCCTCGAGCTGCAGCGACTCCGGTCCCAGGGTGATGCCTGCCTGGTGGGGGAGGTTGGCCGCGTTGGCGAGCAGCTGCCGCTGGTGCGCCGGGTGCCGATGGAACACATCGATCGACGACCCCACGATCGAGTCGACCCGAACGGGCAGGTGCTGCTCCATCTGGCGCAGGGTGCGCAGCGACGCCTCGTTCATGTACCGGACGACGTTGTCGGCATCGGCGAAGATCACGTTGACCGACATGCTGTCGAGCATCGACAGCGCCAACGCATCGACCGGCCCCGCCGGCACCTCATCGACGTGCTCGGCGGTACGGCGCGAGACCCGTGACCTCATCGTTCCTCCAGACCGCCGGTCCGGTAGGAGCACCGGTACCGAAGCGATGATGGGGATATCGACCCAATCGCTACCGGAGTTCATGAACCAATTCGAGTCCGGCTATCGGCAGTACGTCCGATGCGCCGGCCCGGAGCCCGAACGCGGACTGCGGGCCGGCCGGTTCGCACCGGCCCGCAGCATCACGGCTCCTACCGGGAGACGACCTTGTCGGCACCGACGTTGACGCCCGCGCCCCCACCGCTACCGGAGGACTGCACGAACTCGGGATAGGCGAGCACGCCCATCTCGGGCAGGTCGAGGCCGGAGATCTCGTCCTCGGCATCGGAGCGGATCCCGCCCTTGGTGAGCGAGTTCTGGATCTTGAAGAAGGCGAAGGCGACACCGAAGATCACCGTGGCGATGACGACGGCTCCGAGCAGCTGGGCGCCGAACTGGCCCCAATCGCCCTTGATGAGCCCCTCTACACCCTCGGAGGCAGAGCCGTTCCAGCCGGCTCCGTAGCTGCCGTTGGAGAAGATGCCGACCGACAGCACGCCCCACAGCCCGTTGATGCCGTGCACGCTGATGGCGCCCACCGGATCATCCAGCTTGAGCTTGCGCTCCACGACGAACACGGCCTCGATGACCAGCACACCGGCGACGACGCCGATCACCGCCGCCGCCCACGGGGCGACGAAGGCGCAGGGGGCCGTGATGGCGACCAGACCGGCGAGCATGCCGTTGGCCATCATGCCGGGATCCGGCTTGCCGGTTCGCCGGGTGATCCACACCATCGAAGCGATCGCACCGAAGGCGCCGGCGATGGCGGTGTTGGTGGCCGCGACGGCGAACTGCACGTCCGAGGAGGCGAAGGTGGACGCCGCGTTGAAGCCGAACCAGCCGAACAGCAGGATGAACGTGCCGAGCATGGCCATCGGGATGTGGTGGCCGGGCATCGCCCTCGGCGTCCCGTCCTTGGCGAACTTGCCGATGCGGGGACCGATGACGATGGCGCCGGCGAGCGCTGCGACACCGCCGACCATGTGCACCACGCCCGACCCGGCGAAGTCCACGTACCCGGCGCCGAGGCTCATGCTGTCCCAGGTCTTGGCCAGCCAGCCGCCGCCCCACGTCCACCCGGCGAAGAGCGGGTAGTAGATCGCGCCGCAGAACAGACCCCACCACACGAAGCTCTTCCACTTCCACCGCTCGGCCATCGACCCGGTCGGGATGGTGGCCACGGTGTCCATGAAGGCGACCATGTAGAGGAAGAAGCCCATGACCGCCGGGGTGATCGAGCCGCCGCTGAGGAAGTAGCCGCCCTTGCCCCACAGGAAGACCCAGTTGCCCGAGCCCAACAGGGCGCCGTCGCCGACGGGCGAGTCCATGCCGAAGGCTCCGTAGGAGAACCCGGAGAAGGCGAAGGAGAAGCCGCAGACCATGAAGCCGATGAACCCGAGACCGAAGATGGCGAAGTTCGTGCTCACCACGTGGGCGGCGTGCTTGGCTCGGCAGAACCCGGTCTCCACCAGGGCGAACCCGGCCTGCATGAAGACCACCAGCGTGGCGCCGATGACGACCCACAGCAGGTTCGTCGACACGGCGAGGTCACGGACGTTGTCCATGGTGGCCGACGAATCGAAGGTTGGTGGTGCGTCCTGGGCCAACGCCGGCGCGGCGAGCGCCAGGGTGCCGGCCACGCCGGCCAGCGCACCGATGACGAGTCGACGGGCCTTCACCGCATCCACCCGTCGGGATCGAGGCGCCCCGAGCGACCCCGCGACCCCGTATCCCGTGCTCCCCCGTCGGGGGCACCTCCAACCAATCGCTTCCTCAGAGCCCTCATCCGGGAGCTTTCCTTCCTCTCCGTGACGGGCGTTGCGCCCGTCCTTTACGGAACCTTTGCTGGTCTACCGCTGAGGAATGTCCCGAGGTTTTCGGTGTTGTATGGGCTGCGTTACCGCTTTCTGTACTCGATCTGACACATCGGGTACAGGTGAGGCGTCCCCAGGGCGCGGGGCGGCCCGGCCCCGGGGTGCGCGACCCGGCCGGCCAGGGCGGTCAGTCGGCCGGCTTGTACATGCGGATCGGACCGGGCTGGGTCACCTGCTTGCCCTGCTTGCGCCACGGCTTGCCGAGGGTGAGCCCGCCGTCGACCACCTGTGCCGTGCCGGTCATCCATGCCGAGTCGTCCGATGCGAGGAACAGCGCCATGCGGGCGATGTCGAGCGGGTCACCCATGCGCTGCAGGGGCTGCGAATCCGCCATCCGATCGCGGACCTTCTCCAGCCGCTGGTTGTTCTCCTCCTCGTCGATGTCGGACAGGGCACGTCCCGCGGCGAGCTGGGTGGCGATGAACCCGGGGCAGATGGCGTTGACCCGGATGTTCTGCTCGGCCAGTTCGAGGGCGGCCGACTTCGTCATCATGATCACGCCGGCCTTGGCCACGTTGTAGAGGTGGGTGCCGACATCCGGCACCAGCCCGCAGATGGAAGCGGTGGAGATGATCGAGCCCGAGCCCTGCGCCTTCATGATCGGGCTGGCGTGCTTGATGCCGAGGAACACCGACTTGAGCAGCACGTCCATGGTGAGGTCGTACTCGTCGACCGAGGTGGTCTCGAACGGGCCCTGGGCGCCGACGAAACCGGCGTTGTTGTACAGCACATCCAGGCGGCCCCAGGTGTCGACCGCGGCCTGGATCAGCGCGGCGACCTGGTCCTCCCGGGCGACGTTGCAGTGGCGATAGATGGCGTTGTCCCCCAAGGACGCGGCGAAGCGCTCGCCCACCTCGTCCTGGATGTCGCCGACGACGACCTTCGCGCCTTCCTCGACGAACAGCTTGGCCGTCGCCGCGCCGATCCCCGACGCTGCGCCCGTGATGACCGCGACCTTGCCTTCGAGCTTCATGGAGCACCTCCGTATCCGAACGGCGGCCGAGCGTAGATGGCGCGGCTGCGTCCCGTCCGGGAGGTGTGCCCAGCCCGCTCGTGGCGCAGCCGGCGTGGGTCGCAGGCAGAACATGAGAAAGGCCCGGGCATGACGCCCGGGCCTTCCAACACTCGGTGTATCGACGCTCAAACGGCGAGCAGATCCCGTGCGCCGGTGTCGCTCGACGGGTGGCGCAGCTTGGACATCGCCCGAGCCTCGATCTGGCGGATCCGCTCGCGGGTGAGGTTGAAGTGCTCACCCACCTCTTCGAGGGTCCGCGGCTCGCCGCGGTCCAGCCCGAACCGGAGCTTGAGGATCTCCCGCTCACGCTCGTCGAGCGGAGCGAGCAGCCGGCTGATCTCCTCGGGCAGCAGCGCGGTGGCCGCCACCTCGAACGGCGACTCGGCGGATCGATCCTCCACCACGTCGCCCAGCTCGGCGTCACCGTCCTCGCGCAGCGGCTCGGACAGCGACAGCGGCTCGGCGGCGAAGCGCAGGGCCTCGGTCACCTTGTCCTCGGGCATCTCCACCTCGGCCGAGAGCTCGGCCAAGGTGGCGGGACGACCCAGCTTCAGCTCGAGACGCGCCCGGGCCTTCTGCAGCCGAGCCAGCGTGTCACCGGCATGCACCGGTAGACGGATGGTGCGGCCCGTGTTGGCGATGCCACGGGTGATCGCCTGGCGGATCCACCAGGTGGCGTAGGTCGAGAACTTGAAGCCCTTGCGCCAGTCGAACTTCTCCACCGCGTGCATCAGACCCAGGTTGCCTTCCTGGATCAGATCGAGGAGGGGCAGGCCCGACGCCTGGTACTTCTTGGCGATGGAGACGACCAACCGGAGGTTGGACTGCACGAACGTGCGCTCCGCGTCCTCGCCGGATCGGATCTGCTTGCGCAGCTCCCGCTTGCGCGCCGGTGTCAGTTCAGCGGAGCCATCGAGCTCGACCCGGGCCGCGGCCCCGGTCTCGATCTGCTGGGCGAGTCGGACCTCGTCATCCTTGGTGAGCAGCGGATACTGCCCGATGTCGGTGAGGTAGAGCCTGACGAGGTCTTCCTCGTCCCGCTCCACACGCTCCTTCGGCAAGATGCACCCTCTCTCAGGACGGTGGATTGTGCGTTATCACGATACCGAGCGGGTCAAGATCCCCAACACAGCAGCGAACTTGTGATAGCTCCGGATTTATCGGCTCTGACCTGCACCTTTGCCACCGCGTCATGCAGGTGGGTCAGATGGTCCGGGCCAGAGATCCCCCCGAGTGAGCGGGTGGAAACCACTTCTGCTTCAGCCAGATCGTGCAGTGCGTCACCCACAATGATGCGGATCGCGCGCAGCGCGGGGGCATCAGTGGTGGGACTCATCAGATCGGGTGAAGCTTCGTAGGCCGACACCAGTTCCCGGTACACCAGATGGTAGTGAGCGGCCAGGCGCTGACCGGACCCCTCCACCGCCTCGAGCGCGTCGAAGACCGCGGCGTCGGCCGGATCGGACACCAGTTGCTCGAGCGGGGCCACGTAGGCGCGGGGCAGGATCTCCGACCAGCGCTCCGCGCGCCAGGCGTGGTGGCGACTGTGGACCGCGAGCATCGCCTTGATCGCCGGTTCCTCGGTGTCGCGCACCCACCCGCCGAGGATCTCGAAGCAACGCCGCTCCGCCCAGCACCACGCGCCGAGCTTGCGGGCGGCCGCCTGCAACGGGACCACGTCAGCCCCGGTACTTGTTGGTGATCGGCAGGCGGCGGTCCTTGCCGAAGGCTCGGGTGGAGATCCGCACCCCTGGGGCGGTCTGCCGCCGCTTGTACTCGGCGAGGTCGACCAGCCGGACGATCCGGGCCACCACCTCGGGGTCGTAGCCCCTGCCCACGATCTCGTCGATCGAGCGGTCGTCCTCCACGTACGCCTCGAGGATCGGATCGAGGACCTCGTAGGGCGGCAGGGACTGGTCATCGCGCTGGTCGGGCCGCAGCTCGGCGGACGGCGCCTTGGACAGCACCCGCTCGGGGATCGGGCCGACCTTCCCATCCACCTCGTCCTGCGCGTTGCGCCAGCGGCACAGCTCGTAGACCAGCAGCTTGGGCACGTCCTTGAACACCGAGAAGCCGCCCGCCGTGTCGCCGTAGAGCGTGGCGTAGCCCACCGCCGACTCAGACTTGTTCGAGGTGGTGAGCACCAACCAGTTGAGCTTGTTGGACAGCCCCATCAGCGTCACCCCGCGCACACGGGACTGCAGGTTCTCCTCGGTGAGGTCCGGCGGACGGCCGCTGAAGCTGGGGGCCAGCATCGACTCGAAGGCCGCGTGCGCAGCCTCGATCTCGATGAGGCGGACATCGATGCCGAGCCGCTCGGCGAGCACCTTGGCGTCCTCGACGGAGTGATCGGAGCTGTACCGGGACGGCATGGCCACCCCGTGGACGTGCTCGGCACCGAGCGCGTCGGCGGCGATGGTCGCCACGATGGTGGAGTCCACCCCGCCGGAGAGCCCGATCACCACGTCGGTGAACCCGTTCTTCGTGACGTAGTCCCGGGTGGCGAGCACGAGGGCCTCGTACACCTCCTGCACCGGATCGGGCGGGGCCACCACCACGTTCACCATCGGGCTGGGCGGCGCCGGACGGGACTGGGAGACCGTGATGACCGGCAGCGGGACCGACACCGGTCGATGGCGCGGGTCCAGCAGACGCTTGCGATACACCGGGCGCAGCTCGAGCTCCACCACCAGCAGCTGCTCGCTGAAGGCGCGGGCCCGGGCGATGAGCTCGCCGCGCTGGTCGACCACGAACGAGCTGCCGTCGAAGACCAGTTCGTCCTGACCACCGACCAGGTTGACGTACACGATGGCGGCGCTGGCATCCGCCGCCCGGGTGGCGACCATCGCCTCCCGGTCGCGGGCCTTGCCCCGGTGGTAGGGCGAGGCGTTGAGGTTGACGATCACCTCGGCGCCGCCGCTCGACAGGTCCGAGATCGGCCCGACCGGGCTCCAGATGTCCTCGCACACCGACACGCCCATCGAGGCGCCGGCCACCTCGAACAGCGGCTGGCGGGCGTCGCCGGGCGTGAAGTACCGGCGCTCGTCGAACGGCCCGTAGTTCGGCAGCAGCCGCTTGTGGACCACGCCGGCGACCACCCCGTCGGCACAGACCGCAGCGGCGTTGTAGAGGTCCTGGGCACCGTCGACGAAGCCGAGCACCGCCGCGCAGGACGCGGTGCGGGCGGCGACCTTGTCCAGGCTCTGGCGGCAGGCGGCGACGAATCCGGGCTTGAGCACCAGATCCTCCGGCGGGTAGCCGGTCAGGGTCAGCTCGGGGAAGACGGCGACATCGCAGTGGGCCTGCTCAGCCCGCCGAAGGGCGTCGATGACCCGCTCGGCGTTGCCGTCGAGATCCCCGACCACCGTGTTGATCTGGCAGGCCGCGACCCGGATCGTGCTCACGCCGGTGCAGGCTACGCAACCGCGCTCCGCCAGGACGAAGGCGTCGGTCCCGCGGCCCGCGCCACGCCGCCGCTAGTCGGCGAGACGCTCCCGCAACCGGCCGCCGAGCCCACCGCTGCCGCCGCGGTGCTCCCCGCCGGGGATGTCGACCAGGCGCTCGACCAGTTGCGGGGCGCGCTCCTTGATGCGGGCCGCCTGCTCGACGGTGATGGTGCCGTTCGCGGCGGCGGCGTCCGCCCGGGTGCCGATGCCGTCCACCAGCGCGGCGGTCAGCTCCTCGCGGCTGCGGCCGCTGTCCGCGGCGATGTCGGCCAGGGTGTCACCGGCCGACCACCGGGCCTGCAGGTCCTCGACGCTGATGCCGAGGAACTGGGCGGCCGTCTCGACGAGCTCCGCCCGACGCTCCACCCGTCGCTCCCGGTGCTGGGCCACCGAGTCCTGCAGGGTGGCGGCGACGGCATCGGCCTGCTCCTGGGTGAGCGTGCCGTCGGCGACGAGCGGGGCCAGCGCGTCCAGCAGGCGCCCGCCGTTCGCCGGGTCCTCGGCCGGCGCCGCGCTCTGCGTCTGGGCTGCGCCGGCGAGGGCGGGCAGGGTGGCGGCGGCGGTGATCCCGACCCCGGTGAGGGTGGCTCCGAGGGCGATGGCGGTGATGGTGTGCTTGATTCGCATGCACTGCAGCGTGCGGCCCGGATGTGAGCGAACTGTGATGGAGCGACCAGGGGTGGGTCAGGGCGCCCCGGCGGCACGGCGGCGGGCCAGCTCGGCGCGCACCTCCTCGCCGTGCTCGTCGAGCAGCGGCGGCCCGCGGTGCAGCGTGGGCTGCGTGGCGGTGAACTTGATGGGACACCCCAACTGGGTGGTCGGCCGGTGGTGGGGGTGCTCGACCTCGATCAGCATGCGACGGGCGACCACGTGGGGCTCACCCACCCAGTCCCTCGCCCGGTACACCGGGCCGACCGGGACCTTGCCGCCGAGCGCCTCCATCACCTCGGCGCTGGTGCGCGCCGCCGCCCAGGCGCCGACGGCCCCGTCGACCAGCGAGCGGTGCTCGACGCGGGCCGTGTTGTCGAGCGTGCGCTCGTCGCCGGCGAGCTCCGGCCGGCCGATCGCCTCGCACAGCAGCCTCCACAACGCATCGGTCGGCGCGGCGATGGCGCAGTGGCCGTCGGCGGTGGGATAGACGTCGAACGGCGTCACGTCGTCGACCGCGTTGGCCGACGGCGGGTAGTCGCGACCGAGGTAGTCCCACGACGACTGGGCCGGCTCGCCCAGCGACATCACCGCATCGACCATGGCGACATCGAGGAACTGGCCCTCCCCGCCGCGCTGGGCGTGCAGCAACGCCGACACGAGACCGAGCGCGGCCATCAGACCCGGCACCAGGTCGCCCACCAGCGGGCCGGCCCGCATCGGCTGCTCCGGGCCGGGGCCCGTCGTGGCCACCACGCCGCCCATCGCCTGGGCGACCACGTCATAGGCGGGCCACTGGGCGTAGGGGCTGGCGCCGGTGCGGGCGTCGCCGAACCCTCGGATGGCGGCGTAGACCAGCCGCGGGTTGCGGGCGTGGCACACCTCCCAGCCGACCCCGAGGCGGTCGAGCACGCCACCCCGCAGGTTCTCCACCAACCCGTCCGCCGTCTCGACGAGCTCCAGGAACGTGGCCCGATCGGCGTCATCGGCCAGATCCAGCACCATCGCCCGCTTGTTGCGGTTGCGGTTGGCGAAGCGACCGCCGTAGTGCCGCACCGTGTCCTCGTCCAGGAACGGGCGGGCGTAGCGGGTGAACTCTCCCCCGGGCGGCTCGATCTTGATGACATCGGCACCGAGGTCGGCCAGCATCATCGTGGCGTACGGCCCGGCGGCGGCGTGGGTGACGTCGATGATGCGCAGGCCCACCAACGGGCCGCCGGGGTTCCCCGGATCGTCGAGCATGGGTCGCACCGTACCGGCCCCACGAGCGCGGGTCATCCGTCACCACGGCCGGGGATTCGTACCCTGGGGTCTTGCCATCCCTCGTACCCTGGGGTACTGTCTCCAGTGTTCCAAGGAAGTCCCGGATGCGAAGCAGCAACGGTCGAACGTGAGAACCGTTGCCGAGGGCAGCAACACACCTCAGCCCTCGATGTGGCAGTAACGGTCCCGGCTGGTAGAGCGGGCCCGCAGATGGTCAGCAGTCCCCGTCGAAAGGACTTCACCACGAAAATCTGTGTGCGGTTACCACATTGTTTGCAACACTCAACGTATTGAACGACAACGGGAAGTGCCCCGGG